>NZ_JAZGZU010000006.1:0-215802 GCF_036347315.1 Flavobacterium sp. C4GT6 | reverse complement strand
TTTGGGTACGCTTTACATAATTGCTTTGTTCATCCATAATGATACTTTTTTGTGTATCGCTATTTCAGGACGTGACATATCTATATAAAGGAATTTACTCGGCAGAAACATCAACTGTAGTCTGCTCTGCAATTTTCTTATAAGTACCGTTTAAAAGTTTTTCACGAATCGCTTCATAAGCGCTAAGTGTAATATTAATATCCTCCATTGTGTGGGTAGCGGTAGGAATCATCCTTAAAAGGATAATACCTTTAGGAATTACAGGATACACAACAATAGAAAGGAAAATACCATAGTTTTCACGCAGGTCATTTACCATTACCATTGCCTCCGGGATACTACCTTCAAGGTAAACCGGAGTTACACAGGTGTTAGTATCACCAATATTAAATCCACGCTCTTTAAGTCCGTTTTGAAGTGCATTTACATTCTCCCAAAGTTTATCTTTAAGCTGAGGGGTAGTTCTAAGCAGGTCCAAACGTTTTAACGCACCTTTTACTAAAATCATTGGTAACGACTTAGCAAACATTTGCGAACGTAAGTTATATTTAAGGAAATCAATTACATCTTTATCGGCAGCAACAAAAGCACCAATACTTGCCATAGATTTAGCAAAAGTAGAGAAGTAAACATCAATACCATCCTGACATTCCTGCTCTTCACCTGCTCCGGCACCTGTTTTACCAAGTGTACCAAAACCGTGTGCATCATCTACCAACAATCTAAAGTTATATTTCTCTTTTAAGGCAACTATTTCTTTTAGTTTACCCTGCTGACCTCTCATACCAAAAACACCTTCGGTAATTACAAGAATACCTCCACCGGTGGTTTCAGCCATATTTGTAGCACGCTCAAGGTTTTTCTCTAAGCTTTCTACGTCATTGTGCTTATAAGTAAAGCGTTTACCCATGTGAAGGCGAACACCATCTATAATACATGCGTGAGAATCTACATCATATACAATAACATCATTTTTAGAAACAAGGGCATCAATAATAGACACCATACCCTGATAACCGAAATTTAAAAGGTAAGCCGACTCTTTTTGTACAAAAGCAGCAAGTTCCTGCTCTAATTGCTCGTGTACAGAGGTATGCCCAGACATCATTCTTGCTCCCATAGGGTAAGCAGCACCATACTCAGCCGCAGCTTCTGCATCTGTTTTTCTTACTTCTGGGTGGTTTCCAAGTCCAAGGTAATCGTTTATGCTCCAGTTAATAACTTCCTTACCGTGAAACATCATCCTGTTTGCCAAAGGACCTTCCAGTTTAGGGAATACATAATAACCTTCAGCCTGAGAAGCCCATTTACCTAAAGGGCCCTTATTTTTTTGTATTCTGTCAAATAAATCTTTTACCATGTCTTGAGAATTTGTGTTTTAAAAAACGCGTCAAAAGTAATTATTATATTTTTCCCGTCATAATTATTTTCAACAATACATGTAACAAATATACGGGTATTGCTACTTATATTTCAAACTTCATTATATATTTGAAGCTCACAAATCATTTATAACCAAAAACAATCAATTATTATGGACGCACAAAAAGTTGACATGTTCATCATGACTAGCGGAAAATTCTTTCAGGGACAACACCTTAACTACATTCGCGAAAGTCTTTTAAATGCAGATGAGTCTAAATGGACTATGATTCAGTCGTTAGATTTTAAAGACCCTACAACAACCTTAATCATATCACTACTTGCCGGTTCTCTGGGTATAGATCGTTTTTTTATTGGCGATACAGGCTTAGGAATAGGTAAACTTATTACCTGTGGTGGTTTGGGTATTTGGGCAATTGTAGACTGGTTCCTTATTATGGATGCTACACGTCAGAAAAACATGGAAAAACTACAGGCTATTCTGTAAAACATGACAAGAAATAAGCTATACCTGATTGTTTTTTTAGGACTTATTGCCGGATACAGTTGGCTAACATGGTCGCTCTTAGATCATAAAAGCCATACAAACGAAATCACAGTATGTTTCTTTAAAAACACAACAGGTATAGCCTGTCCTTCCTGCGGGAGCACCCGTAGCTTAATAGCCATAACAAAATGTAATTTTAGCCAAGCCTTTTTACTTAATCCTTTTGGCTACATTATCATAACCGCATTATTGGTTTTGCCTATATGGCTACTGTTTGATATTACCACAAAAAGCAACTCACTACACAAAGCTTATATTCAGTTTGAAAAAACCATAAAAACAAAGTGGATTGCTATCCTTCTTATCATACTAACTCTAGCCAACTGGGCTTGGAATATATATAAAGGATTATGAATGCATCCAAAATACAACAGGAAACTATACATCCAAATGAATACGAACAGGCATCAAACAGTTACCTTACCGCTATTGTTGCCGTTATAGCAGGATTACCGTTACCCATAGTTAACCTTATAGCTGCTATAATATTTTACTTTGGGAAGTCTAAATCATCCTACTTTATACGCTGGCATTCTATACAGGCCATATTAGCACAACTTATACTTGTACCTTTTAACAGTATAGCATGGGCATGGACAGTCGCTATGTTTTTTAGGTTAGGCAATTTTGTAGAACATCCTCAAAACCGCGACAGTAGCATTTGGCCTTATGTGATTTATATTTTTATTATTGTCCTTTTTAATATCTTTGAATTCTTCGCTGTGCTTATCACAGCCGGAAAAGTGCGTAATGGCGAAAATGTTCGCTGGTTTTTAATAGCCGGCATTACCGATCGCCTCTGTTCAAAAGAAAAAAGAGACATTTATAATATATAACACATGAAACTTGTTTTCGCTTCAAACAACAAGAACAAAATACAGGAAATAAAACATCAGCTACCGGAAGATATCGAGCTGCTAAGCCTTGAAGACATAGGTTGCACTGAAGACATCCCCGAAACAGCCGATACCATTGAAGGCAACGCCATATTAAAGGCCGATTATGTAACCCAAAAATACGGGTACAACTGTTTTGCAGATGACACCGGGCTTGAGGTAGAGGCTTTAAACGGCGAACCTGGAGTGTATTCGGCACGATATGCCGGAGAACAAAAG
This sequence comes from Flavobacterium sp. C4GT6, assembly GCF_036347315.1. Taxonomy (NCBI): domain Bacteria; kingdom Pseudomonadati; phylum Bacteroidota; class Flavobacteriia; order Flavobacteriales; family Flavobacteriaceae; genus Flavobacterium; species Flavobacterium sp. C4GT6. The sequence continues at coordinate 212,757 of NZ_JAZGZU010000006.1, read as the reverse complement.
GATGCTAACGACAACATGGACAAGCTACTTTTAAACCTTAAAGACAAAAGTAACCGTAACGCCATGTTTAAAACCGTGATTACCCTTAACCTTAACGGAGAGCAACATTTATTTACCGGAATTGTAAATGGTGTAATAACTACAAATAAGGCAGGAGACAAAGGTTTTGGCTACGATCCTATATTCAAACCGGAAGGTTTAGACCTCACTTTTGCTCAAATTTCTATGGACGAAAAAGCCAAACTTAGCCATCGTGGCAGGGCTGTACAGCAGCTCATTGCTTTCCTAAAAAAGTAACTCCTTGATTTTCAATTTATTTAATTAAAACAATTCTGTTAAAGCTATTAGTTTATCTCGCTAATAAACAGTACCTTTGCAGCTATTTTAAAAATATATATGAATAAATTTGAACAATTAGGATTGAATGAATCGCTGCTGAGGGCGATAAACGATCTAGGATTTGAAAGTCCGTCGGAGGTACAGGAAAAGGCGATTCCCCTATTATTGGAAAAAGACACAGACATCGTCGCGTTAGCGCAAACAGGTACAGGTAAAACTGCTGCTTTTGGTTTCCCGCTAATTCAGAAGATAGATGCCGAAAATAAAAATACTCAGGCTTTAATATTATCTCCAACACGTGAACTTTGCCTGCAAATCACTAACGAGATAAAATTATACTCTAAATACGTTAAAGGGTTAAACACTGTTGCTGTATATGGCGGTGCCAGTATTACAGAACAGGCTAAGGAAATTAGGAGAGGTGCGCAAATTATTGTAGCAACCCCGGGTAGAATGCAGGACATGATTAATCGTGGCCTTGTAAACATATCTAAAATTGATTACTGTGTACTTGATGAAGCAGACGAAATGCTTAACATGGGATTCTATGATGATATCGTTTCTATTCTTTCTACATCTCCTACAGACAAAAGCACTTGGCTTTTCTCGGCTACTATGCCACAGGAAGTAGCACGTATTGCACGTGAGTTTATGAGAAAACCACTTGAAATTACAGTAGGTCACAAAAACTCAGGTTCATCTACAGTATCACACGAATTTTACCTTGTAAATGCCCGTGATCGCTATGAGGCGCTAAAACGTCTTGCAGATGCTAACCCAGATATTTTCTCGGTAGTATTCTGTCGTACAAAAAGAGATACTCAGGCAGTAGCCGAAAAACTTATTGAAAACGGATATAACGCTGCTGCACTTCACGGAGACCTTTCTCAGGCTCAGCGTGACGCGGTAATGAAATCATTTAGAAACAGGCAAATACAAATGCTTGTTGCTACTGATGTAGCTGCAAGGGGGATTGACGTAGACAATGTAACTCACGTTATCAACTACCAGTTACCGGATGATATAGAAACCTACAACCACCGTAGTGGTCGTACAGGGCGTGCAGGTAAACTGGGCACATCTATCGTTATTATCACTAAAAGCGAACTTCGAAAGATATCGGCTATCGAAAGAACTATCAAACAGAAGTTTGAAGAAAAATCTATCCCGTCAGGTATCGAGATTTGCGAAATACAGTTATTCCACTTAGCAAACAGAATTAAAGATGTTGAGATAGACCACGAAATAGACCCTTACCTTCCTGCTATTTATGAGGTAATGAAAGACCTTAGTAAAGAGGAACTTATCAAAAAAATGGTATCGGTAGAGTTTAACAGGTTTATCAACTATTATAAAAAGAATAAAGATCTATCTACTCAAAAAGGTGGTGATAATCGTGACTTTACCCCAACAGGAGGTGCGGTTCGTTACTTTATCAACATAGGTTCACGTGACGATTTCGACTGGATGAGCCTTAAAGATTTCCTTCGTGACACACTAGGTTTAGGTCGTGACGATATCTTTAAAGTGGATGTAAAAGAAGGTTTCTCTTTCTTTAATACAGAAGCTGAACATGCAGAAACGGTTCTTGATACCTTTAACAGCATGCACCTTGAAGGTCGTAAGATAAATGTTGAGATCTCTAAAAATGATGGTGGCGGAAGACGCAGAGACCACAACGGAAGAAACAGTGGCGGCGGAAGCGGAGGCTTTAAACGTAACTCACCTAGAGGTGGCGGAGACGGAAGAGACAGCAGAAACTCAAGAAGAGACGGGTCTTCTCCTAGAAGAAAAGACGGCAAAAGCGCTCCAAGAGACAGAAAGCCGAGAAGAAGCAATTAATTTTTTTTAATATAATTGTATACTAACTACAAAATATCACGTTTGTTTATTACTTTTACTTTACTAAAGCAAACAATGAGATATTTTGTAGTTATTTTATTTTTATTACTATCGTTCCCTTCTTTCGCACAAACCGAGAAGCAGGAAGACACTACCAGTGTAAGTGGTACAATAGTAAACGAGAGCAACCTGTTACCTATTGAGAACGCAACCGTTATCAATATTAATACTGTTAAAGGTACCGTGACCGATAAGCAAGGTCATTTTAACATAGCTGCAAAAACCAACGACACACTACACATTACCCTTATAGGCTACCAGCCTATTAAAGTACGTGTTACAAACGACTGGATTAAAAATACAACCTCAACAAAAATACCGCTAACAGAAAAGGCTTACGCACTGGAAGAGGTGGTTATTAACCAACACAACCTTACCGGATACTTACAGGTAGACTCTAAGCTTGTACCTGTTAAACAAAACTACCGTTACAGTATATCAGGACTTAATTATGGCTATGAGGGCGGACACACCTCTCCTAACGCTTTTAAGAAAATTATAAACTCTGTCTTCAACCCTGCCGACCTGCTTCATAACATTTTTGGTAAAAAACCTAATGAGATGAAAAGACTTAAGCAAATGAAAAAAGATGATACTGTAAGGAATTTGCTTGCTTCAAAATTTGACAGGGAAACACTGGCTGCTCTTTTAGGGGTTACCAAAGAAGATATTTCTGAAATACTGGAACAATGCAACTATTCTGAAGAGTTTATACGAACAGCAAACGATCTCCAGATAATGGATGCTATTAGCGGCTGTTATGAAGAATATAAGGCTATTAACAGGAAATAATACTATTCCTGCTCCAGGTATTTTTGAGTAATGAAATCGATATCCTTTATTGATTTCCTGCTCCAGTCAATCCTTTTATCCAGTATCTCATCATCGGTAAGCCTCCAGTTAATATCAGACTTTCTCAACCTGTTAGTTATATCCTGAATTACAATTGCTGCCGAAGACGATATATTAAGGCTTTCGGTAAAACCTACCATAGGGATTTTTAAAAACCCGTCAGCCTTCTGCATTACCTCTTCAGAGAGTCCGTTTTTCTCAGTACCAAAAAATATGGCAGCAGGCTGTGTAATATCAAACTCATCCAGCATGCACGAGTTTTCATGAGGTGTAGTAGCTATAATCCTGTACCCTTTAGCTTTTAAGCTATCAACACACTCGGTTGCCGAAGCATATCGTTTAACATCTACCCATTTTTGTGCGCCAAGAGCAATTTCCTTATCTATACGCTTACCATACTTCTCTTCTATCACATTTAATTCCTGCACACCAAAAACCTCACAGGTACGCATTACCGCACTGGTATTATGTAATTGAAAAACATCTTCAATGGCAACCGTAAAATGTTTGGTACGGGTTTGCAATATATTTAAAAATGTTTCTTTACGGTTTTCAGTAATAAACTCTTCTAAGTAATTAAGATATTGGATATCTGAGGTATTTTTCATTATTTAAGCTAAATGTTAAAAATCTTTTAGTATTTTAGAAGTGCCAAATCCAAGAAATTATATATGACACAGGAAGAATTACTCGAGCAAATCTACAAAAAAGACAGCAAAGCATTCACGCTATTGTATGACATGTATTCCAAAAGCCTTTTTGGAGTGATATTCAACCTTTTAAAAGATAAAGAAGAATCAGAAGATGTTTTACAGGAAGTTTTTGTAAAAATCTGGAAAAATATCGATTCTTACAATGAAAGTAAAGGCCGCTTTTTTACCTGGATTCTTAATATAGCACGTAACGCAGCTATAGATAAATTAAGATCTAAGGGACATAATAACAGTTTAAAAAACCTCTCTGTCGACAATTTCGTAAATATTTTAGACCACAATACTTCGGTAAGCAATAAAATTGACGCCATAGGTATTCGTGAGTTTGTAAAGAAACTAAAACCGGTGTGTGTACGCATTATCGACCTGCTTTTCTTTAGGGGATACACCCAACAGGAAGCATCGGAAGAACTTGCCATACCACTGGGCACAGTGAAAACGCAAAACAGAAATTGTATTAGAGATTTAAGAACTATATTAGAGGTATAATGAACACAGAGTATATTGAATCAGGAATTTTGGAACTGTATGTCTTTGGGTTACTTTCGGAAGAAGAAAACCTGAAGGTTAAAGAGATGGCAGACAGCAATAAGGATGTAAAAGCAGAGATACTGTCTATAGAAAAAGCCGTTATTGACCTTTCATACAGTGTATCGCCCTATCTATCGGCAGAGGTGTATAATAAAATACGCCAACAGCTTATTGAGAAACACGAAGGTGTTGTACAAATGCCACGCAAAAGCACAACAGGTTCTTACCTTGGGTGGGCTGCTGCTGTTATACTGTTATTCGGACTTGGTTTCCAATATTACCAGTACAATCAGGCTACAGAGGAAGTTCAGGCTACAAGAACAGAACGTGATAAGTTTGAGCAGATGCTTGCCAATGTAAGCGACGAGAACACACAAAACGAAAAGGCACTTGCCATTATTCGGGACAAAAACAACAATGTGGTTTCTCTTGCCGGGCAAACAGTTGCCCCGGAAGCTTATGCTAAAGTATATTTAAACAACGAAGACAATAAAATTTATGTGGATATAGCCGGTTTACCGGAACCTCCTAAAGACAAAGTATACCAGGTTTGGGCACTTAAACTGAAGCCTCAGCTTGACCCAACAAGTATTGGTGTTCTTGACGACAGTCAGAGAACTGAAAACAAAGGTATATTTGCTGTAGAGAACTTTGAAGGAGCCGAGGCGTTTGGTATTACACTTGAGCCTGCCGGTGGTAGCCCTTCACCTACTCTTGAACAATTATATACTTTAGGGGAAGTAAAATCATAAATGAAAAAAAAACTTGTTGTACTATCGGGTGCCGGTGTTAGTGCCGAAAGCGGAATAAAAACGTTTCGTGATGCAGGCGGCCTTTGGGAGGGTCATAATGTAATGGAAGTGGCTTCTCCCGAAGGCTGGCGCAAAAACCCTGCACTGGTACTCGATTTTTACAACAAACGTCGCCAACAGCTTTTTGAGGTTACACCTAACAAGGCTCACAACATAATTGTTGAGCTTGAAAACCATTTTGATGTTACCGTTATTACCCAAAATGTAGATGACCTGCACGAACGTGCCGGAAGCACCAATGTTTTACACCTGCATGGCGAACTCCTAAAAGCCCGCAGCGTTAACAACCATTATGACATTATTGAATGGACTACAGATATTTATGAAGGCGACCTGCATACCGACGGGCATCAGCTACGCCCCCATATTGTATGGTTTGGAGAGGCAGTTCCTGCCATAGAACCTGCAATAAAAATTATGGAAAAAGCCGATTACCTCATTGTAATAGGCACCTCGCTACAGGTTTATCCCGCAGCCGGATTAATTGATTTTGCAAAGCCCCATGTTACCATTTATTATGTTGACCCCAACCCTACCCAAATTCCCAATTTAAGGAATAAACTTGAAATATTTTCGGTTTTGGGATCGGAAGGTATGGAAATGGTGAAAGAGAGATTATTATCCTTTTAGTATAAAACAAAAAACAAAGGGGCTGTCTTAAAAAGATAGCCTCTTTTTGTTTTATATAAAATATTGGATTTTCTTCATATCTGATTTTGGGTATTTTCACTACCTATTTTTAGACTCACAAACAATTTTTCGTCATGAATAGGAGTTAATAAAAAAGAATAATCCTACAATATAATTATCTTAAACTTTTTCATACTTTTGTTCAAAACCACACTTTTCATTATAAAAACACATTAAGCTTTATGCTTTAACTGTATTATTTAGCCTGAAAAGATTTTAAAATTTGGAGACCATCGAACAACTTGAAAAACTAGACAATAACCTAAAAATCAAATAATTAACACAAAATGAAATTAAAATTAATACTTATAACACTTTTATTGACAGGTTCAATAGTAAAAGTTTTTGGACAAGAACGTGTAAATAGAGAAAAACTAAATTTTGAAACGACATCTGATACTCTCATAAAAGCAACTGGATGGGCTTATAACTCTACACTAGGAGAATGGATAGATTATGAAAATGTTATTTCAGACGATAAGGATTATAAGGACAAATACGAAAGTTTGCAAGGGGCTTATATGAAGTCTAAAACAAGCCAAAACTTTCAAAAAGTGCAAACAAAAACAGTTACTTATAAAGGAACAACATATTATGTATTGATTGTAAACAAATGGAATGGAAGATTCGAATATCCTTCTATCCGAGAAGATTGGTATGAATATGAACAAACTTTTGGATATATTTTTACCAAACAAGAATATCAAAAGTTATTAAAAATTGAGAATCTTATAGAACTTAAAACAAAATATATGGTAAGTATGGGTTCTAAATATCAAAAATATGACGAACAAAAATTTCTTGATTTAATTCAAACAGAAATATCAACAGAGAAAAGAAAATATTCAACTGAATACACTTTTCCTGTTATGAAATCAACAGAAGGTACTATTAGGTTTTATTTGCCAGCTAGTTTTTCAACTCAGTCAAATAATATCTTTGAAAAAAAATACTTTGAAACAGATTTTGAAAACTTCTCAAAAATAATAATAAAATAACCTACCCATAAAAAACTTACCCAAGATTTGGTATATGAGAGATTTAAAGTTGTTTTGTTCTTAATAAAAAGTTCACAGCTTAAATCTCTTGTAACGCATAATGTTGGTTATAAAAAATGTAGGGGCTGTCTCATTTTTGAGACAGCCCCTTTGTTTATATATAGTTAAAGCATAAACTACAATTGCCAGCCTACTTTTACACTAAGCTGATTAAAACTATCCCCATTTGTATCATTACCAATAATCATAGATGGAACAATGATTAACTTTTCAATCTGAAAGCGTAATGCAGGGCCAAACTCATAACCTAAAGTAACATTTTTATTACCTACATCATAAATAGAATAATAACTACCATTATATATGTTTTGATGATAATACCCAGTACGAACTCCTCCATACACTATTAAATCGAAGTATTTTGTATTAATGGGCATTAACTGAACAAAAGGAGTCACTTTAAATTCTCTTATCCGTCCATAAAATTGTTGTCGTTGCCCGGTATACGGATCATCAAAATCCCATTCTAATTTTGTATTATCCCAATAGCTTAAATTAAGCCCTACTCCTAACCATTTTTTAATATCTTTGGATATTTCTGCCCCGCCACCTAAACCAAGCATATCACCGGTTCCATAACTCCTGAAAATATATTCACCGGATATATAAGCGTTTTTAAAAAAAGATTCTTTTTTAGTTTGTGAGTAACCAAGAGAACATACTATTATTAAAAATAGAATTGTAAGGTGTTTTTTCATTATAGAGTATTTAATTGCCAGGCAAATTAAAAGTAAGTTGTACTATTTTCAAAAAAACTAGCCGGAAAAACAGCGCAGTTCCTTTAGGTATTTTTCTATTCTTCCAAATACTTATCTATTACTTTGAGAAGCTTACGACTATACCCCGGAGCATGAGCACTTACCAACTTTCCTTTTTTATCAATTACCATATACCGCGGTATAGACATTATTTTATGTCCTTCAAGCACTTTAGCATTTTTAGCCTGAGAGATTAGCAGGTTAATATCGTTTACTATCCCTTCGGACTCCATAGCTTTTACCCATTTGTCTTTTTCAGTATCCATGGAAATAAAAACATAAACCACATCTTTGCCTTTAAGTTTCTCCTTAAACGAAGGCAGTTTTCTCATTTCACTACGACAGGGTTTACACCAGCTGGCCCAAAAATCTATCAGAATAACTTTCCCTTTATTTTCCTGTACAATCACATCCAGTGATTTATTGGTTTGGCAAAAAGCAGTAAGCGAAGTAAAAATCAGTAAAAAGACAAATAGTTTTTTCATAGCCTGGTGGTTTTATGGTTAATTACAAAACAGAAAGGTAGCCGTTTTAGTATAAAAACTACCTATTTAATTGTTTTTGTGCCTTCTTTAATTGCCTGTAAAAGTTTATCTTTGCGGCTATACGTATTTTTAAACAACAAACAATGCAAAGTTTATCTGAACTGAATGCCATTTCCCCAATAGACGGGAGATATAGGAGTAAAACCGTATCGTTATCAGGATATTTTTCTGAAGAAGCACTTATAAAATACAGGGTGCTTGTAGAAATTGAGTATTTCATAGCATTATGCGAATTGCCACTACCTCAGCTACAGGGTGTAGATAAAGCTGTGTTTGAGCCGCTTCGTGATCTTTACAGAAACTTCTCGGCACAGGATGCACTACAGGTAAAAGACATAGAAAAAACAACCAACCACGATGTAAAAGCGGTTGAGTACTTTATAAAATCGGCTTTTGATAAGCTTGGACTTGAGCAGTACAAAGAGTTTATTCACTTTGGTTTAACTTCTCAGGATATTAACAACACTGCAATCCCTCTATCAACTAAAGAGGCTTTTGAAGATGTGTATATGCCAACACTTATTAAAGTAATCTCTAAACTTAAAGAGCTTACTAAAGAGTGGGCAGATGTACCAATGCTTGCCCGTACTCACGGACAACCGGCATCTCCTACCCGTTTAGGTAAAGAAATACATGTTTTTGTAGAGAGACTGGAAGAGCAGTTACGCCAACTTTTCAACGTACCTTTTGCTGCCAAATTTGGTGGTGCTACAGGTAACTTTAATGCGCACTTTGTGGCTTATCCGCAAAACGACTGGAGAAAATTCGGACTTGATTTTGTTGAAGGAACACTTGGGTTAAAACACTCCTTCCCTACTACACAAATTGAGCACTACGATCACTTTGCTGCATTTTTTGATGCTTTAAAACGTATTAATAATATCCTTATAGACCTTGACAGGGATATCTGGACTTATGTGTCTATGGATTACTTTAAGCAAAAAATAAAAGCGGGAGAGGTTGGTTCTTCTGCAATGCCACACAAAGTAAACCCTATTGACTTTGAAAACTCTGAAGGTAACTTAGGTATTGCTAATGCCATATTTGAACATCTTTCTGCTAAACTACCAATATCAAGACTGCAAAGAGATCTTACAGACAGTACAGTGCTAAGAAACATAGGCGTACCTATAGGGCATACTCTTATTGCTTTTGAAGCTACTCTTAAAGGACTTAACAAACTTCTTTTAAATGCTGATAAGTTTGAGCAGGACCTTGAGAAAAACTGGGCTGTTGTGGCAGAGGCTATCCAAACGATATTACGTCGTGAGGGCTACCCTAACCCGTATGAAGCTCTTAAAGAGCTTACAAGAACAAACCATATTATCAATAAAGATTCTATACATGCCTTTATAGGAACACTTAACGTTTCAGACAGCGTTAAAGCGGAGTTAATGAACATTACTCCTTCCAATTATTTAGGTATATTACCATAAATAAGAAATACAATGTATGCCCAACAAGATACTCATTCTATTTGCACACCCGCTGTTCGAGAAATCGAATGTGAATGACGTACTTGTAAACCACATTCCGGATAGTCCTAACATCACGTTTCATGACCTGTACCAGGAGTATCCGGAATTTGATGTTGATATGCAGCGTGAACAGGAGCTGCTTTTACTACACGACATCATTATATGGCATCACCCTATGTATTGGTATAGTTGCCCTCCCCTTTTAAAACAATGGATAGACATTGTACTGGAACACGGCTGGGCATATGGTAAGGAAGGTACGGCCCTAAAAGGTAAACTGCTCTTACAAACCATTACAACCGGCGGACGCAAAGAAAACTACTGCTCTACAGGACGCGACCGCTTTACAATACAACAACTTTTAGAACCATTCAATCAAACTGCAAAAGTTTGTAATTTGACCTACCTACCTCCGTTTGTAGTTCATGGTACACACTCCATGACCGTGGAAGGATATATAGAGAACGGAAAACTCTACAGGCAAATTCTGGAATACCTGGAAAACAAAACCATTACCCCTGAAGATCTCTCCGGCTATCAGTATTTTAACGATTGGTTTAAAACTAAATTAGGCTAAAAACATATGGAAAACGGATTATTTTTTGAGTCAATTATTTATTTGGCTGCTGCTGTTATATGTGTACCTATAGCTAAAAAACTGGGGCTTAGTTCTATATTAGGTTATCTGTTTGCCGGTATTTTAATAGGTCCGTTTGTACTTGGACTTATCGGGCAGCAGGGAGAAGATATTATGCACTTTGCCGAATTTGGTGTAGTTATGATGCTGTTTCTTATCGGGCTGGAACTTGATCCCTATAAGTTTTGGCGGATGCGGCGTTTTATTATCGGCATGGGGTCGCTACAGGTTTTAGGAACCTGTACCATACTATTTCTGGCATGTTTACTGGTTTTAAAATGGGAATGGGAAGCCACATTAACTATAGCATTAGCTTTAACATTATCGTCTACTGCTATTGTATTGCAAACCCTTAAAGAGAAAGGACTGTCGCAAACCTCAATGGGGCGTTCGGCATTTGCAGTACTATTGTTTCAGGATATAGCCGTTATCCCGATACTTGCTATATTACCCCTGTTAGCCGATGGCGATATTCAAAATAAAGGGATAAACGAATCACTTATTTCCGACTTACAGGGATGGCTGCAAACATTTATTGTAATAGGTACTATCGCCCTTATATACCTTGCAGGCAGATTTATAATTGTACCCCTACTACATGTTGTAGCAGCTACAAGATTACAGGAACTCTTTACCGGAGCAGCACTATTACTGGTACTTTCGGTATCTTATATAATGCAGATGGTTGGGCTTAGCCCCGCTTTAGGTGCATTTATGGCAGGAGTCGTATTGGCCAATAGTGAATTCAGACATGAGCTCGAAGGCGATATTGCCCCCTTTAAAGGACTCCTCTTAGGGCTTTTCTTTATTGGGGTAGGTGCTTCCATTAACTTTAGCCTTATCATGGTAGACCCTGTGTTTATCATTGTTTTCTGTACCCTGTTTAATGTTATCAAATTCCTTGTATTACTGGGAATAGGTAAAATTTATAAGAAAAGTTCTGACCAAAACCTACTTTTCGGGTTTGCCCTGAGTCAGGGAGGGGAATTTGGGTTTGTAATATTAGGCTTTGCCACTCAGCTCAACCTCATGCCTACCTACCTTGCCAGCCAGATGATGGCTATTATAGCACTGAGTATGATAGGCACACCTATATTTCTTTTTATCAATGAAAAATGGATAGACCCTTTCTTTGGTGTTAAGGAAAAAGATTCAGGCAACAAGTATGACGATATAGAAGATGAAAACAATGATGTTATTATAGCCGGGTTTGGGAACTTTGGTAGTACCATAGGCCGTTTACTAAAAACAAACGGCATAGGCACAACAGTATTGGATATGGATTCTGACAGGGTTGATTCCCTGCGTAAAATGGGCTTCAAGGTATATTATGGAGATGCCTCAAGACTGGAGTTACTTAAAGCTGCCGGATGCGAAAATGCCAAACTGTTTATTGCCGCTATAGATAACCCTACCGTAAACCTTATTGTGGTAGAAATGATACGCAAGCATTTCCCTCACCTAAAAGTATTGGCAAGAGCCCGTAACCGAAGTAATGCTTTTGAACTGGTAGATATGGGGATCAATCAGTTTTACCGTGAAAACCTATACAGTGCCGTTCACTTAGGTGTAGATGCCTTGGTAGAACTGGGCCACCGCCGTTATACTGCCACAAGGCAAGGACAACGATTCATTAAATATGATGAGCAGGCGGTATTGAGACTTTCGCAGAAACGACATGATAAAAAGGCCTTCCTTATGACTGCCAAAGAAGAGATTGAAATGCAGGAACAACTGCTTAAAAACGATTTATATGCCCAACTGGGAGCTAACGACCATGCCTGGGAAAGCGAAGACCTGAGAAAAGAAAACCTGGAGAACAGCAACGGAGATAAAAAATAAAATATCCCTATCCCCCTTTGTAGGGGAATAAAAACAAAAAGGCAGAAGTTAGTAACTTCTGCCTTTTTTATGTTTTAGTCTTTCGACCTCAAATTATCTTGAATAGTTTGGAGCCTCTTTAGTAATAGTTACATTGTGAGGGTGACTCTCAGATATACCGCTTGAAGTTAAACGTACAAAACGGCTGTTTTCCTGTAGTGTTGGGATATCTTTAGCACCACAGTAACCCATACCTGCACGCAGACCTCCTATAAACTGAAGCATGCTTTCAAAAAGCTCTCCTTTGTATGGTACACGGCCTACAATACCTTCCGGTACAAGTTTCTTAACATCATCTTCTACATCCTGGAAGTAACGGTCTTTAGAACCTTCTTTCATAGCCTCTACAGATCCCATACCACGGTAAGATTTAAATTTCCTGCCTTCAAATATGATAGTTTCTCCCGGAGACTCTTTAGTACCCGCAAGTAATGAACCAAGCATTACACAGTCGGCACCCGCTGCAAGCGCTTTAGGAATATCACCTGTGTAACGTATACCACCATCGGCAATTACAGGAACACCTGTACCTCTCAATGCTGCAGAAACTTCAAGAACTGCAGAGAACTGAGGGAAACCAACACCTGCAACTACACGTGTAGTACATATAGAACCGGGACCGATACCTACTTTTACAGCATCTGCACCGTTTTCAGCAAGGTATAAAGCCGCTTCAGGAGTTGCAATGTTACCCACAACAACGTCTAGCTCAGGGAATTTTGCTTTTACTTCTTTAAGTACTCCTACCACACCTCTTGTATGTCCGTGAGCCGTATCGATAATTACCGCATCAACTCCGGCAGCTACAAGTGCTTCTGCTCTCTGTACCGCATCGGCAGTAACACCAAGGGCAGCAGCAACACGAAGTCTTCCGAATTTATCTTTGTTAGCGATAGGCTTTTGGGTAAGCTTAGTGATGTCTCTAAAAGTAATAAGACCAATAAGTTTATTTTCGCTGTTTACTACAGGTAATTTTTCAATTTTATGCTCCTGAAGAATTCCTTCTGCCACATCAAGAGTAGTACCCTCACCTGCAGTAACAAGGTTTTCAGAAGTCATTACTTCTACAATAGAACGTGTACCATCTTTTTCAAAACGAAGATCACGGTTAGTTACAATACCTTTTAGTATTTGGTTTTCGTCTACTACCGGAATACCTCCGATACCAAACTCACGCATGGCGTTTTTAGCATCTGCAACTGTAGCATTAAGAGGAAGCGTAACAGGATCGATAATCATCCCTGATTCTGCTCTTTTTACTTTTCTAACCTCTGTAGCCTGATGCTCAATCGTCATGTTTTTGTGTAATACACCTATACCACCTTCACGAGCCATAGCAATAGCCATAGCGCTTTCCGTCACCGTGTCCATAGCCGCCGAAACGATAGGCACGTTTAATGTTATGTTTTTTGAGAATTTTGATTTGATACTTACTTCGCGTGGAAGAACCTCAGAATAATTTGGAACCAGCAGTACATCATCGTAAGTAAGACCTTCACCGATGATTTTAGTTGTGTGTGCTTTCATGTTGCAATTTGTCGTTAAATTGCATGCAAATATAGTACTTTTTAACCTAATAAGAAAGCGTTTGTTTTATAAAAAATCGTTATGTCTTTATAAAGAAAATTTATTCTTAATGATACTGGGTAAAAATTTTGGTCGCTTCGTTGTACGAACTCTCAAAACTAAGTGAATTTAAGTTGGTTACCACCTTCTCTGCAGTAAAGTAAGAAAGCATTTTTTCGGTAGGCATATTTCCGGTTAGGTCATCTTTTGCCATAGGGCAACCGCCAAATCCCTGTATAGCTCCGTCAAAACGTATGCACCCGGCCTTGTAGGCTGCGTCTACTTTTTCAAACCATCTGTCTGGTGTAGTGTGTAGGTGTGCCCCAAATTCAATTTCAGGATACTTAGGTATAAGATTAGAGAAAAGATAATCGATAACCTCGGGTGTTGAACTACCAATGGTATCTGACAGTGAAAGTATTTTAACCCCCATTGCCGCGAGCTTCTCGGTCCAATCCCCTACAATTTCCACGCTCCACGGGTCTCCATAAGGATTACCAAAGCCCATAGAAAGGTAAGCCACAACCTCTTTATTACTTTTATCGGCAATGTTTAGTATTTCCTGTAAAGTAATAATAGACTCGGCTATGGTTTTATGCGTATTACGCATCTGGAAGTTCTCTGAAATGGAAAACGGATATCCCAAATATTGTATTTCAGGATGTACAGAGGCTAACTCTGCTCCTTTTGTATTGGCTATAATAGCCAGTAGTTTACTTTTTGTGGCACTCAGGTCAAGTTTTGCAAGCACTTCGGCAGTATCCTGCATTTGCGGAATAGCCTTAGGCGAAACAAAACTACCGAAATCAATAGTATCAAAACCCACCCTTAACAGCGACTGAATGTAAGCTACTTTCTTCTCTGTGGGAATAAATTCTTTGATGCCCTGCATGGCATCTCTTGGACACTCGATAATCTTAACCTGTTTCATAGAGGTTCAAAGATAATTAAAGAATCGGGTTTACGAAATCGTTTTCTTTGAAAAATTACCATAAAAACAGTCCGTAAACTATTTTTTTGATAACAACTTCTTGTTTATCGCCTTAATAAGCCCCGGCCCCTCATATATAAATCCGGTGTAAAGCTGTATTAGGCTCGCTCCTGCCTCCAGTTTTTCAATAGCATCTTCGGCAGTATGTATACCTCCCACTCCTATTATAGGGAATGCTTTATTACTTTTTTCAGATAGAAACCTTATTACCTCGGTAGACCTTTTGGTTAACGGCTTACCACTAAGTCCGCCCGTTTCCTTTTTGTTTTCAGATTGTAACTCTTCTCTCGAAATAGTAGTATTAGTTGCTATAACACCTGCTATTTTGGTAGTTTGTACTATATCAATAATATCAAGCAACTGACTATCGGTCAAATCAGGAGCAATTTTAAGCAGTATCGGTTTTTGTACCGGTTTCGTTTGGTTTTTATCCTGAAGCGTTTGCAATAACTGGGTTAAAGGCTCTTTATCCTGAAGTTCACGCAGGTTTGGTGTATTAGGCGAACTCACATTTACCACAAAATAATCCACATAATCATACAGTGCATCAAAGCATATTTCGTAGTCACTTACAGCATCTTCATTTGGAGTCACCTTGTTTTTACCTATGTTACCACCTATAAGCACATGGCCTTTACCTTTAGGATTCTTTTTAAGGCGCTCTACAGCTTCGGCTACACCACCATTATTAAAACCCATACGGTTTATAAGTCCGCCATCTTCCCTAAGCCTAAACAGTCTCTTTTTAGGATTACCGTCCTGCGGTTTTGGGGTAAGCGTACCTATTTCTATAAAGCCAAAACCCAGATTACCCAGTTCTTTGTACAACTTAGCATCTTTATCAAGTCCGGCAGCAAGCCCTACAGGGTTTTTAAATTTTAATCCAAACACTTCGCGCTCCAGTCTTGGGTCGTTTACCTCAAACATTGATTTAAGTACAGAGGGCATACCCGGTATACTGTTTAAAAATCTGATGGTTGAAAATGTGAAGTAATGAATTTTTTCCGGATCAAAACGGAATAATACAGGCCTGATTAGAGATTTGTACATAGCTAAATTATTGTGGCTGCAAAAGTAATAAATTATCCTAAGTTTATTGTTTATAAAAATTTTAACATTCCTTTTAGAATCTCCCCTTTCTTTGATTATATTTGAAAATAGTATGCAACTTACCTTATATAATGAATAAAGAGCTAGAAAAATTAATTGATTACGCAATTACTGATGGTTTTATAACCGAAAAAGAAAAAAAAGTACTTATTAAAAAAGCTGAAAAACAAGGGTTTGATATAGACGAACTTGAAATGATCCTGGAAGGAAAGCTTTTTGATGCACAACAAACACGAAAAAAAGAAAATCCTATACAAAAATGTCCAAGCTGTGGTGAAATTATGGTTGGTGTAAGCAGGGTTTGCCCTTCCTGTAACTATGTTGTTAATGCAAGATCAAAAAATACCGCTACTCTGGATGAGTATATGCATGATGTGGAGAAAAAGCTCCTAAAGCTAAAAAACACTCCTAAACAGGGCTCAGGGAAAATAATGCAGTCTGTAATACTTACTTACCTAACCTTAGGTACCTATATTATATTTAAAAAGGTTATAAAAAGAGAAGATCTTTTTGAAGACAGTAACAACTATAGCAAATTAAACAATGAAATCAACGCTACCCTTAGCCTAATGAGAAGTAATTATGGCGAAGACGGCACAGTTGCTGAATTTATCAGTAAAATTGAAGCAGAAAAAGCACAATACATCAAACAAAGGGAGTCTGGAAGTTTTGTATCTATAGCTGCTGCATTTTTACTTGTAGGCGGAGTATTATTTGCTATTACCCGTATACCTTCTCCAGAACCAAGTATTGATAAAAAAATAGACCGCCTTATTGCAGAAGGAAAAAGGGATTCAGCCAAAATACTTATACCACAACTGGAAAAAGAATCTACAAGAGAATTTTATCTTTCTAAAATAGAAGTCATAAATATTGACAGTCTTTATAAAGCAGGAGCTTATGAAAAGGCTCTTGAAAAGGCTAACTTTCTTACCTTTAAAACAGAAAGAGAAGAGCTTATAACCAAAATACTTATAACACAAATAGGTGAACTTCTAACTAAAAAGGAGTTTAAAACAGCTAAAGATAAGGCAGAACTTATACCTGATTACTCAACAAGATTTGAGGAACTGGACAGAATTAAAATAGCAGAACAACTAAAAAAATAAGCCATGGGGATTAGAAACTTTTTTACAGGTAGAGAAGGCGGTTTTATGGATGTTATCCGTTGTGATGAAACTGATTACCTTATTCACAAATGGAGACCGTCGGGTGAAGCCGGATCTACAAAAAAAGAAAATGCCATACGTTACGGCAGTAGCATAAGGGTGAAACAAGGCGAAGTTGCCCTATTTGTGTATCCGCAAAAAGACGGTTCTCCCTATGATGTCATTGAGGGACCTCATGACAAGTTTATTGAAACCTCTAACTTCCCGGTATTATCAGATATTGTAGGAGCTGCATTTGGCGGGCACTCCCCTTTTCAGGCTGAAGTCTATTTTATTAACCTTGCGGGAAATATAACCGTAAAATTCGGTATACCCTATTTTGATGTTTTTGATCCAAGGTTTATGGATCTTGGTGTACCATGTGCCGTGAGGGGTTCATTTATATTTAATCTTTCTGATTATCCTAATCTGATTAGATTAAACCGACTTAAAAATATCACTACAGACAACCTTAGAGACCAGGTTAAAGACGCCTTTATAAGAAAGGCTAAAAATGTAATCATCAATATCCCTACAGAAACCACAATACCGGTTATGCAGCTGGAAAGTAGGATTGATATGATTAGTGATCATATAAAACTAAAGCTGGAAGAGGATTTTAGAAATGATTTTGGCATCAACCTTAAACGTCTTGATGTAAGTGCTATTGAGCTGGACAAAAGTCATCCGCATTACCTACAGCTTAAAAAGAATACAGCCGACCAGCAAACCAAATTCATCGATTCTAAAACCGACATCGAAATAACTCACCTTGGTGAGAATAAAAGGATTGAACGTAAAGAAACTGAGCTTGGTGTTGAAGGAAGAAACTTTGCTGCCCATCAGTTAAACCTGCAGGCTGATGTTTTAAAAACCGCTTCCGAAAGCTTGGGTGCTATGGGGAACATTGATGGCGATGGCGATGGTCACGGCTATAATCCAATAGGTATTATGACCGGACTTACACTGGGCAGAACAATGGGTAACCAAATGAGCGGTATGCTAAATAACATACCTAACACTCCGCCTCCACCTCCTACTGTAAGCTTTCATATTGCCATTAACGGACAACAGTCTGGACCTTTTACAATACAACAGTTAAAAGGAATGGCACAAAACGGACAGTTTACAAAAGAACACTATATATGGAAACAGGGAATGACCGAATGGCAGCCTGCAAGCACAAGTTCTGAACTTGATGTTGTATTTGCATCTATTCCTCCACCTCCACCAACCAAATAATACAAGCTATGAGAGTTAATTTTGTAAAATCGGTTTTAGGGCTATTATTCAGCCTGTTATTTTCTTATGCATTATATAGTTTTTCCGGTATAAGCATAGAAGAGAAAAACCTTTTAAGTTTGGGAGGTTTTTTAACCTCATTCTTTATCATGTTGTTTTTAATTGCGCTTAGGTTTGATTCTCCCAGAACAACTATCAATGCAAGGTTTACTTCTGCATTTTTTTTAGGAGGTACAATGATAACACATATTATCCTTGCTTTTACCGGACTAACACAACAAATATATATAACCATTATAGGCTTTATAATGCTGTTTTATATCTTCATATTATATTCTGTTGCAAGAGTAAGATAAAACATGCTTGAAGAACTTTTTATAAATACAGTAAATGTTTACAGTAAAGAATTATCTGCTGTTTTATGGCAGGAAATAAAAGACTATTACAGCCATAAAAGCCGAAAGTACCATAACCTTACCCATCTTGAAAACCTGTACAACGAACTTCATTTATGTAAAGAATTGATTGAGGACTGGGACACCGTGCTTTTTGCCTTGTTTTATCATGACATTATTTACAAATCTACCCGTAATGATAATGAGGAACAAAGTGCCGAATTAGCCGTACAAAGACTAAAGAAAATTAATTATCCTGAAGACAAAACCGAAAGGTGTAGACAAATGATACTTGCCACCAAATCACACTTACCGGTTAGCGATAATGACATTAACCTGTTTACCGATGCCGACTTATCAATACTAGGTTACTATTGGAGTAAATATGCGAAATATTATAAACAGGTAAGGGAAGAATATTCTTTTTACCCCGACATACTCTATAAGCCGGGACGAAAAAAAGTTTTAAAACATTTCCTCTCCATGAGCTTTATATATAAAACTGATTTCTTTCGTGCTAAGTATGAGGCGAATGCTAAAGAAAATATAAGAAAAGAATTAACCAAACTTTAGCTATTGTTAGCTAAACCAATTATAGCAAATCATTATCTTTGGCTATCACCATACTGCAAAAACCATGTCAACAATTAAAGACGATACAGCGAATACCATGCTTCAAAAGAATAACGACACTGCTGTCGAACTCATGAAGCTGGCTTTTGATGCACCTAATAACAGGAGCATCTTTTTTACGCCTGTATTTAACGATGGTGAAATTATAGATTTTAGGTTTGCACTCCTTAGTCGTGGAACCATAGACTTTTTTAAAGGTATTGACTACACGGGGCAAACACTACTTGAAGTATTACCTGACCAAATGAACCAGATTGACAGCCTTATAGCTGCTTACAAGACCGGCATACAACAAAACTGGGTGAGACATTACGAAAATCTTGATGATGTACAGCGATGGTTCAAGGTATCTGACACTAAAGCAGGAGAAGGTGTTTACAGGGTTTGGGAAGATATAACCGAACAAACAATAGCCGAGCGAAACTTCAATACTGTTATTGCTGAACAAATAGAAAACAAATATGCCTCCCTTTTCAACTCTGTTGATCAGGGCTTTTGTATTATTGAGGTGATTTTTGATGAAAACAAAAAACCTATTGACTATATTTTTGTAAAAACCAATCCGGCATTTGAAAACCAAACAGGACTCGTAAATGCTACAGGTAAGTACATGAAAGAACTGGAACCTAATCATGAAAGCTACTGGTTTGAAACTTATGGCGAAATTGCACTTACCGGTAAACCGAAGTATTTTGAGCAGGAGGCTAAACACCTTATTAACGGATGGTATGAGGTATCAGCCTTTCCATTAAGCGATGCTAAAGACAATAAAGTTGCAATTATATTTAACGATATTACCAATCGTAAAAATGTTGAGCGCGAACTCAGCGAATTCAACACCCGACTGGAAGAAGAAGTTAAAGAACGTACTGCCTCTCTTAAAGAGGTTAACGCACAACTTGCCGAAAAAAATGTTCAGCTGGAAAAGTCTAATAAAGAACTGGAATCATTCAATTATATAGCAAGTCATGACCTACAGGAACCCCTGCGCAAAATACAAACCTTTATCACCTTTGTAAAGGATAGAGACATGACCCGCGAGGAATCAGAACCCTATATTAAAAAGATACATGATTCTGCCGAACGTATGACTCAGCTTATAAAAGATGTTTTAGTATACAGCAGGCTATCGGCAGAGAAAGAGTTTGTAAATGTTAACCTTAACGATATACTGGATATTGTACTGGCAGACTATGAACTGCTTATTAAAGAAAAAAATGCTGTTATTAACAGGAACACACTACCTACCATAAAAGCTATTCCGTTACAAATGGAACAGTTGTTCTCTAATCTTATCAGTAACTCATTAAAATACTGCTCAGAAAAACCCGAAATAAGTGTTACCGCTCAAACAGAAGGCAATTTAGCTCATCTTACCTTTAAAGATAACGGTATTGGTTTTGATGCACAATACAGCGAACAGATATTTAAACTGTTCCAGCGCCTGCACGGTAAAGGTGACTATGCCGGTACGGGTATAGGGCTAAGTATCTGTAAAAAGATCACCGAACAGCATAACGGCTCAATATCAGCCGAATCACAACCCGGAAACGGAGCTACCTTTAACATAACATTACCTCTAAAATAAACTATTAAAACGGTTTAAGATTATTGTACTTCTGTACAAAATTGTAACTTTGATGCTCATTTAAAAAACACAGAAAATGCAGCATATAATTGACCGCTTTATTAGCTATGTCACAGTTGATACTGAATCAGATCCAAATTCTGACACAACTCCAAGTACAGCAAAACAATGGGATCTTGCCAATCAGCTTGTAGAAGAGCTTAAGGCTATAGGCATGGAAGATGTTACCATAGATGAAAATGCATATATCATGGCTACGCTTCCGTCAAATGTAGATCACGATGTACCAACAATAGGTTTTGTTTCTCACTTTGATACTACTCCTGATTTTACAGGTGCTAACGTAAAACCTCAAATTATTGAGAATTATGACGGTGGTGATATAGTACTTAACAAAGAACAAAACATAGTACTTTCTCCCGGCTACTTTAAAGACCTTTTACAATACAAAGGGCAAACCATAATCACTACAGACGGTACTACCCTTTTAGGAGCCGATGACAAAGCAGGTATTACAGAAATTGTTACTGCTATGGAATACCTAATCAAAAACCCTGAAATTAAACACGGTAAAATACGCGTAGGTTTCACTCCCGATGAGGAAATTGGTCGTGGTGCACACAAGTTTGATGTAGCGAAGTTTGGTGCAGATTGGGCTTACACAATGGATGGTAGCCAAATTGGCGAACTTGAATATGAAAACTTCAATGCTGCCGGAGCTAAAATCACTTTTAAAGGAAAAAGCGTACACCCTGGTTATGCAAAAGGAAAAATGATAAACTCAATGCTATTAGCTAATAAGTTTATCTCTCAGTTACCGGAAGGCGAAGTTCCTGAGCAAACTACAGGTTACGAAGGCTTTTTCCATGTAACAGGACTAAACGGAAGCATTGAGGAAACTACCGTACAACTTATTATCCGTGATCACGACAGAGCTAAATTTGAAGCACGTAAAGAGCTTATCCATAAAATAGTAGCAGATATCAATGCTCAATATGCAGTACAGTTTGGCGAAGACATCGCTATTGCTGTAGTTAAGGACCAGTACTTTAACATGAAGGAAAAAGTAGAACCGGTTATGCATATTGTAGACGTTGCCGAAAAAGCAATGAACGAACTGGGTATTACTCCGCTTATCAAACCTATACGTGGTGGTACAGATGGTTCTCAGCTTTCGTACATGGGATTACCTTGCCCTAATATTTTTGCAGGCGGACATAACTTTCACGGGAAGTATGAGTATGTACCTGTAGAGAGCATGCAAAAAGCTGTTGAAGTTATCGTTAAAATTGCCGAACTTACAGCTAAGAAATAAAAATCACTATGTCTGAAAAGAAAACATGGGATAAAACGAACCAGTGGACAGAAGAGCTTGAGCTCCTTAAAAACATTATTGTAAAAACTCCCCTAACCGAAACTACAAAATGGGGCGGTATAGTTTATACTTACAATAACAAGAATGTTTTAGGAATAGGTGGCTTTAAGAACTTTTTTACCATTTGGTTTTTGAAAGGTGTTTTTTTGAAAGACGAAAAAAGTGTGCTTGTTAATGCAAACGAAGGCAACACCAAATCACTAAGGCAATGGCGTTTTACCGATAAGAGTGAAGTTAACGAGAAACTGATACTAAGCTATATTAACGAGGCTATTGAAGTAGAGAAAGACGGACTGGAAATTAAAGCTGAAAAAAGGGAAACCGTTATACCGGAAACCCTTCAACAGGAACTTGAAACCAACAAGGCTTTAAAAAAAAAACTGCTTTTGAAGCACTAACTCCTTTTAAGCAAAGAGAATATGCCGAGTTTATGAAAACAGCCAAAAGAGAGGCTACAAAACTCTCACGACTGGAAAAAATAAAGCCCATGATCCTTAAAGGAATTGGGCTTAATGATAAATACAGATAAAAAAATCCTCAGCTTACGCTGAGGATTTTTTATTATTGTTGTTGAACTTTCTTGCTCAATTCAAGTGAGATTGCCGAACGTTCCATTTTAAGCTTTCCTGCCATAGTTTCAAGAACTACACTTGTTTCAGCAAGCTCAGCTATTTTACCATGTATTCCGCTTTTTGTTATGATCTTATCTCCAACTTTAAGCTGGCTTTCAAATTCTTTTTCCTGCTTTTGCCTTTTCTGTTGCGGGCGTATCATTAAAAAATACACAACCACAAACATTAATAATAAAGGACCAAACTTCGAAATTTCTTCCATTTTATATGTCTAATTAGTTTTTAGCTCCTATGCCTTCCGGCTTTTCAATCTCAGCTGTAAACTTAAGTACATCTGTACCAGCCTCTGTATTAGAGTGTACGTTTACAGTTTTGTTTTGCTTACCTGATTTACCATGAGAATCAAAAACAACTTTAATCTCACCAGATTCACCCGGTGCAACAGGAGTTTTAGTCCAATCTGGAGTAGTACAACCACAACTTGGCTTAACCTGGCTTAATACAAGCGGTGCAGCACCTTCGTTAGTAAACTTATACACATACTCCACTTTATCACCCTGCTTAATAGTACCAAAGTCGTGCTCCATAGTTTCAAACTTAATAACAGGTACCTGTCCTGCTTCTGCATGAGCTATTTCAGCCTCTTTTGCTTTATTTTCATCAATTTTAAGTGCAGCATTTTCTTTACATGAAACTGTAAAAATAAGAGACGCTATGCCTAACATAGCTACTGATTTTTTCAACATAACTTATAATTTTTTAATTTGGTTTTACATTAAACCTCTACCGGTTTTTACTAATTTATTGCTGTTTTGGTAATCCTTAATTAAGTTATCCAAAATACCGTTGATAAATATACTACTTTTTGGCGTAGAATACTCTTTAGCAATCTCAAGATACTCGTTAATTGTTACTTTAACAGGAATAGACGGGAATTTTAAGAATTCGCAAATAGCCATTTTCAGTATAATAGCATCAAGCTCAGCAATACGCTCTGCATCCCAGTTAGGTGTCTTATCGGTAAATTCCTGAGACAGTTCTCTTTCATTTAAAACCGTTTTTCTAAACAGGTTTCTCACAAAATCACGATCATCAATATCCTTATATAGTTTAGGGATATGTATTGCATCATACTCCTCATCTGCTGGTTTTTTGATTTGTTTAAGCTGCTTTGCAACCATTGTATTAACTAAAGGAATATCATCTACCCAGGTTAATTTATGGTCTTCAAGATATTCATACAGCTTTTCGTTTGGAGCAATAACTTCGGTAAACAGGTTTACTACAAATTCTTTGTCCTGAGCAAAACTGTTTTCCTCATCACTCATATATTCCTTATACAGCTCACTTTCCTTAACGGCTTCAAGAAGGATAAGAATATAATCGTCATTATTTTTCCAGTTGTAAACCCTACGATCTTCAATAGCTATACTAAGCGAGTTGCTTTCTGCTAAAAGATGTAAAACTTTGTTATTGACAAACTTCCTGTTTGGATTTCTTTCTATGGCTGTAGCAAGGTGTTTTTTGCTTGACCTGTCTAAAAACCCCTCTTCACTGTTTCTGATTTCAACCAGTGCAGAAAGCATGATAAGGTACAGATCCTGTATATTTTCTATACTCTGAAAAAGGAATTTTTCTTCCTTATCCAAACTGTCTGAACCATTTTGATGCATCGCATAAATGGACTGCATCACTTTAACACGAATATGTCTTCTGTTTAACATCCGTCGTAAGAACATTTAAAAATTAGCGAAGCGAAAGAGGTCTTCTTTCGCTTCGCAAAAATAGTAATATTATTTTAAGGCTATATAATTATTTAGCCATTTCTTTTTTTCTGTCGTCAATACGTTTTTGAGCGATAGACATTGCAGCCTGATGAGTAGTAACACCATTAGCTTCAGCAAAGTGGAAAATCTCTAATGTAGTATTATAAATATTTTCAGTTCTCTTCATAGCCTCAGCTTTATCATATCCGGCAATCTCTGCATATACATTGATTATACCTCCGGCATTGATAAGGAAATCTGGAGCATAAAGAATACCTTTATCCTGAAGCATTTTTCCGTGAACATTCTCTACAGCAAGCTGGTTGTTTGCAGCTCCTGCAATTACTTTAGCTTTAAGCTTTTCAATAGTTTCATCGTTAACAGTAGCACCAAGTGCACAAGGAGCATAAATATCTACATCTGCGCTGTAAATATCATCACCCATAAAGATTTTAGCACCATATTTAGCACCAACTTCTTCCATTCTTGCCTCATTGATATCAGATATCTGTACAAGAGCACCTTCTTTAGTAAGGTAATCAATAAGTGTTTCACCTACGTGACCTGTACCCTGTACTAATACTTTTTTACCTGCAAGGTTTTCTGAACCAAACTGATGCTTAGCAGCAGCTTTCATACCCATATAAACTCCGTAAGCAGTTACAGGCGACGGGTTACCCGATCCACCTCTTTCTTCAGAGATACCTGTTACGTGAGGAGTCACATCACGAATAAGGTCCATATCAGGAGTTGTAGTTCCCACATCTTCTGCTGTGATATATTTACCGCTTAGAGAATTAACAAACTGCCCGAATCTTGTAATCATTTCAGGAGTTTTATCAAGTCTTGAATCACCAATAATAACAGCTTTACCACCACCAAGGTTTAGTCCGGAAATGGCCGACTTATACGTCATACCACGAGACAACCTCAATACGTCATTTAAAGCCTCCCATTCGTTCGCATACTTCCACATTCTCGTTCCACCAAGCGCAGGCCCTAAAACTGTATTATGAATACCAATTATTGCTTTTAAACCAGTATCTTTGTCATGACAAAAAACGATTTGTTCATGGTCATTAAAAGAAGCTTGTCCAAAAACCGGATCAACTTTTACAAGTTCGTTAGCATTAACAACTTCTGTTATCATGATATTATTTTTTAAATTGAAATTTATTCAAAAACTGGTTACAAAAATACACTTAAATTTAAGATGTAGCAAAATAAAACCTTTTTTTTAATTTTTCGATAATTAAAATAGTTTATTTTTGATAATGCCTTTTACCGACCAAAACACAAGTTTTAACAATTTTACCTAAAAATATTCTGAGTTAAAAACAGAAAAATGAAAGAACTTCAACATTTAAACAAATACTTTATAAAATATAAATTTCAATTTCTTTTAGGAATTTTAATTACCATTTTAAGCAACATATTCTCCCTGTTTACACCACAATACACAGGAGCCATTATAACTGCCGTTGAGAACTATACAGGAGGCAAAATAGGTATGGATGGGGTTAAGCATGAAATATTACAAAGCGTACTTATTATTATAGGAGCAACTCTTGTAGCCGGTATACTTACCTTTTTTATGAGGCAAACCATTATTGTAATGTCACGCCACATAGAGTTTGACCTTAAAAACGAAATTTTTGAACACTACGAAAAGTTATCTCAAAGCTTTTATAAAAAGAACCGAACCGGTGATTTAATGAACCGTATTAGTGAGGACGTAAACAAAGTACGCTCTTACGTTGGGCCGGCAATTATGTATAGCCTTAACACCATTATACGCTTTATCATTATTATTACCCACATGTCAATCCTGTCGCCAGAGCTAACACTATACACTCTAATACCATTACCTATATTATCGTATAGTATATTTAAAATTAGTGTAGAGATTAACAAACGAAGTACACGCTATCAGGAAAACCTTTCTAAACTGGCAAGTTTCACTCAGGAAATGTTTTCGGGCGTTAGGGTAATAAAAGCCTACGCTCTGGAAAAACAAAAGCAGGACGATTTTACCCAACTATCACGCGATAGCAAAGCAAAAAACATGAGCCTGGCCAAAGTTAGCGCAATGTTTGGACCATTTATGATACTACTTATAGGACTTAGTAACCTTATAGTTATATACGTAGGCGGTAAATTATACATAGATGGCACCATTAAAAGCATAGGTATGATAGTAGAATTTATACTATATATAAATATGTTAACCTGGCCGGTAGCCTCACTAGGCTGGATATCCAGCATGGTACAGGAAGCCGAAGCTTCTCAAAAAAGGATTAACGAATTCCTTAAAACCGAGCCCGATATTCAAAATAACAACCCAGAACAATCGGTTATTGAAGGTAACATTGCCTTTAATAATGTAACCTTCACTTATGAAGACACTAATATAACAGCACTTAAAAATGTGTCGTTCAACATTAATAAAGGAGAAACGCTCGCTATATTAGGCAAAACAGGATCGGGAAAATCTACCATACTTTCACTTATAAGCCGACTGTATGATATAGAACAGGGAACAGTAACGATTGACAATACCAATATAAAAGAGTTAAATCTTTACGACCTGCGCAATAGCATAGGTTTTGTTCCACAGGATGCTTTCCTGTTTTCTGACACCATAAAAAACAACATTAAATTTGGTGACGAAGATGCTACAGATGAAGAAGTTATTGCCGTTGCCAAAAAAGCCGTGGTGCACGACAATATCGCCGCTTTTAACAAAGCTTACGAAACCATATTAGGAGAAAGAGGTATAACACTTTCGGGCGGACAAAAACAACGTGTATCTATAGCCAGAGCAATGATTAAAAACGCCCCAGTATTATTGCTGGACGACTCACTTTCGGCAGTAGATACTGAAACTGAGGAAGCTATACTTAACAACCTTATGGAGTTTTGCAGAGACAAAACCACCATCATTGTGAGCCACAGGGTATCATCTGCCAAAAATGCCGACAGGATAATTATACTGGAAGACGGTGAAATTATACAACAGGGCACCCACAATGAACTTGTAAATCAGGCTGGTTATTACAAGGAGCTTTACCTTAAACAACTATCCGAAAAAGAAATAAATTAATTTGTTGGATTTTTAAGATTTTTTTTAGATTTTTGGTAGCTACATAAACCAATTAAAAAACTACGAAGGATTATGAGAGATAATGACATGCTTGAAAAGGAAGAGATTTTTTCTAAAGTTTTAAGAGCGGGAAGAAGGACTTATTTTTTTGACGTAAGAGCTACTAAAGCCGAAGATTACTACATTACAATCACTGAGAGCAAAAAATTTACTGAAGAGGATGGCTCTTTCCACTTTAAAAAACACAAAATTTATCTTTATAAAGAAGATTTTGCAGCCTTCAGAAGCATTCTGGACGAAATGACAGAATATGTTCTTGATAGCAAAGGAGAAGAAGTAATCTCTGAAAGACATCAAAAAGACTTCAAGAAAATGTTTGCAGAAAAAACTCCTGAACCTGTAGGAACAGAAAGTTTTACAGATGTAAACTTCGAAGACATTTAATAAAAAAACTGCCTCTAGGCAGTTTTTTTTTGTTTTTATCCTATACGCAATCCATTTTCTACTTTAAAATCGGGTGCCAGTAATACAATATCATTATCAGCTCCCATTACGCCAAGCACCAGGCATTCGCTCATAAATTTTCCTATTTGCTTTTTGGGAAAGTTTACCACCGCTACAATCTGTCTTCCGGTTAGCTGCTCTTTTGTATAACGTTTTGTGATTTGTGCCGATGATTTTCGCACACCTATCGTTTCTCCAAAATCAATAACCAGCTGATAGGCCGGTTTTCTGGCTTCAGGAAAATCGTTCACTTCTGTAATAGTACCCACACGCATTTCTGTTTTTTCAAATTCTTCCCAAGTTAACATAGCTTTTGTATTTATTTTATTTTAAAATTTATCGTAATTTGCTAAAGTAATTTATTTCTTTCAAAAATGGCAAACACACCGTCAAACATGTTACCGCTAGGCACCATAGCCCCTGATTTTTCATTAAAGGCAACCAACTTTGATGAAAGCTTCTCCTTTAGTGATATTAAAGGAGAAAAAGGTACACTGGTATTATTTATATGCAACCACTGCCCTTTTGTATTGCATGTTATTGATGAAATTGTTATGATTGCTAACGATTATAGGGTGCAGGGAATAGGCATGGTAGCCATAAGCAGTAACGACCCGGTAAAGTATCCGCAGGATGCTCCCGACCAAATGACAGAATTTGCCTTTAAAAACGATATTGATTTTCCTTATCTGTTCGATGAAACACAGGAAGTAGCTAAAGCTTATGACGCAGCCTGCACACCTGACTTTTACCTTTTTGATTCCCGAAACCGACTGGTATACCGTGGTCAGCTTGACGACTCACGCCCCGGCAATAATATCCCCGTAAGCGGTAGTGACCTGCGTAATGCTATTGATGGTGTTTTATACAACCGCAATATACCCGAACCTCAAAAACCAAGTATAGGCTGTAATATTAAGTGGAGGTAATTAATACTTCAATTATCTAATTTTTTAATGTAACAATTCTGAGCTTATTAATTGCTGCATTAAAAACTGGTAAATTAGATAATTACTGTTTTTCCAGTACTATTTCAAGAGGCTTGTTCATTTTACGACCAAACTTCATAGCCGCATCCCTACTTTCGTTAGAGCAAAGCACATACATATTGTAAGCATAAAGCTGAATAATAACCGGTTTGTAAGTACCTGTAGTATCTTCAACCTTTACACTAAAATTATCTGCCTTAAAAGTATTAGCTACAGATAGCAGGTAATTATCTTTAGCAAAAGGAAAAAACCAACGCTCTTTAGTAGCCGTAGCGCCCTCTACTAACCTCTTGTTGTTATCGTCTATCTTGTAGTTAAGTGAGAACTCAAGTGGCTTATTAGCATTACTCCAGCTGTACATGTTATTTACATTAATAAGATCTCTGCCTAAACTATCTACCACCGTAACCTTTAAGTTTTTTATGTTATCTTCATTTCCCTGCTCGTGCACATGCAACACTAAGTAAGATGTGAAATCATACCCACAGTGCATACTTGAGCCCGGTATTTGTGCTTTTGCAGAAATCCCAAATAATATAACAAACAGTAATAATAGCTTTTTCATAATCATATTAATGTGTTTTACAAAAGTAATCCATATATGTATGACTTTCAAAAAGTATTCCAAATAAAAAGGCTGCCCTACAGGCAGCCTTAAATATAATGTGAGATGTTATTATTTTACATCCATTAACTCAACATCAAAAACAAGTGTTGCATCTGGCGGGATAACGCCACCTGCACCACGTGAACCGTAACCTAAGTGAGAAGGAATAACAAAACGAGCTTTATCTCCTACCTGTAGTAAAGCAATACCTTCGTCCCAACCTGAAATTACCTGTCCTACACCCAGAGCGAAAGAAATTGGGTCTTTTCTTTTGTAAGAAGAGTCAAATACCTGACCGTTATCAAGAGCACCTGTATAGTGTACTGAAACAGTTTTACCTTTCTCAGCTTTTTTACCGTTACCTTTCTGAATTATTTTATAACGTAGTCCGCTTTCAGTTTTATCAAACCCGGCAGCAAGTTTCTCCATTTCTGCCTCAGCTTTTTGTTTAGCCTCTTCAATACGTTTTTCACGCGCACCTTCAAAAGTTCTGAAAGCCTCAATAGCATTCCAGTTTTTAGCCTCATCACCTTCACGGATAATTTCAATGCTTTCAATTTCGTCACCCTGAGCAACAGCATCTACCACATCCTGACCTTCAACCACGTGACCGAAAACAGTATGCTTACCGTCTAACCACGGAGTCTCAACATGAGTAATAAAGAACTGAGAACCGTTTGTACCAGGACCTGCATTTGCCATAGAAAGTACACCGGGACCACTGTGTGTAAGTTCCGGATGGAACTCATCATCAAACTGATAACCGGGACCACCAACACCTGTACCTACCGGGCATCCTCCCTGAATCATGAAATCAGGAATAACCCTGTGAAATTTAAGTCCGTTATAATATGGTTTACCTTGTGGTTTAGCATCGTTTTCAAGATTACCTTCAGCAAGACCTACAAAGTTACCTACCGTTCCCGGAGTCTTGTCATGCGTAAGTTTCACTAAAATAGAACCTTTTGGTGTATTGAATTTAGCGTAAATTCCGTTTTCCATCTGTCTTTTTGTTTTTATTATGAAGTGCAAATTTACAAATTAATTACTACTAAACCTGACTCGTAATTATAAGAAAAAGGTAAATTTGAACAACCAATCTTTTTATTATGGAAGCAAAAGACAACTATATCAATATAAATAAAGAAGCCTGGAATCAAAAAACCACATTTCATGTAGAATCATCTTTTTATGATATGCCATCGTTTTTAAGCGGGAAATCAACCCTAAACAATATAGAGCTTGAGCTTTTGGGCGATGTTACAGGCAAAAAAATACTACACCTGCAATGTCATTTCGGTCAGGATACTATTTCCCTTAGCCGTATGGGAGCTAAAGCAATAGGAGTCGATTTTTCAGATGCCGCCATAGCCAAAGCACATGAACTGGCAGAAACCACAAATACAAACACTCGGTTTATATACTGTGACATATATAGCCTGCCCGATAACCTTAACGAGCAGTTTGATATTGTATTTACAAGCTATGGTACTATAGGCTGGCTGCCCGATCTTGATAAATGGGCTAAAGTGATAAACCACTTCCTTAAACCGGGAGGCAGTTTTATTTTTGCCGAATTCCATCCTTTCGTATGGATGTTTGACAATGGATTCAACAAAATAGATTACAGCTACTTTAACGAAGAGGCTATTATTGAAAACGAAACAGGCACTTATGCCGATAAAGCCGCCAATATGGAAGTAAAAACCATATCATGGAACCATGATCTTAGCGAAGTATTTAGTAGCCTGATAAACAACAACCTCGAAATTAAGACTTTTAAAGAATACAATTACTCCCCATACGACTGTTTTAACGACATGGAAGAGTTTGAACCCAAACGCTACAGAATACCACACCTGCAAAATAAAATTCCTTTTGTTTACGCACTAAAAGCTGTGAAAAAGTAAAGCTATTTATTCTTAATTTTGAGGCTCATTAATCAAAAAAACAACATGAAAAGCATTTTTAACCCTACCGATAATAGTGAAATTATCGACAGAATAAATCAGCTTTCCCCTATTACACTTTCACAGTGGGGTAAAATGACCGTTAGCCAGATGCTGTTACACTGCCAGCAGATTATTAAAGTAGCACACGGTACACTAGAACTGAAACCAAATAAATTTCTTGTTTTCTTTTTCGGGAAATCGGCCAAGAAAAAACTAATGGAACCACAACCCTTCGGGAAAGGGATGCCCACGGCAAAAGAATTTAAAATTTCCCATGAACCTGATTTTGAAATTTCTAAAACAGAATTAATCGCACTGGTAGAGACTTTTTCAAAAGAAGGACACAATTGCATAAAAAATATGAAACACCCTTTCTTTGGTGAAATGACCATTGAGGAATGGGATACATTACAATATAAACATCTTGACCACCACCTTAAACAATTTGGTGTATAAATGTAAAAATAAGTCAGTGGCTTAATGTTGCAATTATTGTAGCTTCGGTAATTTCGTTTTACTTTTGCACCCTCATTGGTACATTAAACCACTGGTTCATTTAAAAATTAGCAAAATGCGCATCGACATTATCACTGTATTACCCGAACTTTTAAGGAGTCCGTTTGAAGCTTCAATACTAAAAAGAGCTATAGACAAAGGACTTGTAGAGGTACACCTGCACAACCTTAGGGATTACAGTACCAACAAACACAAAAATGTAGACGACTACCAGTTTGGCGGTGGTGCCGGTATGGTTATGATGATCGAACCTATAGATGCCTGCATTACTAAACTGAAAAGTGAAAGAGAATATGACGAGGTAATATACATGACTCCCGATGGTGAAACCCTTAATCAGGGAATGGCCAATCAGATGTCTATGCTTAAAAACATTATTATTCTTTGCGGACACTATAAAGGTGTAGACCAGCGTGTGCGTGATCATTTCATTACAAAAGAGATTTCTATTGGCGACTTTGTACTTTCGGGTGGTGAGCTTGCTGCTGCCGTGGTTGCTGATTCTATAATCAGACTTATACCGGGAGTATTAAGTAATGAAACATCGGCACTTACCGATAGTTTTCAGGACAACCTGCTTTCTCCTCCTATTTACACACGCCCTGCCGAATACAAGGGTTGGAAAGTACCCGATGTACTTTTAAGCGGGAATTTTTCTAAAATTGACCAATGGAGAGAAGATAAAGCACTGGAGCATACCAAAAACAGAAGACCCGATTTACTTGAATAGCAACAACTTACAGCCTTAAAATTTATATTTAATTTAAGGTCAAAATATTTCTGCATATTAAAAAAATATTTATATTTGCAGCCAATTTCGGACCAACCTCTGGCGATACCCGTGCATGTTGCTCTGATTCAAACGTTTAAATTAAAAAATCATGTCTGATTTAGTAAAATTCGTTCAGGACGAGTTCGTAACAAAAAAAGATTTCCCTGAGTTCAATTCAGGAGACACAATTACTGTGTACTACGAAATTAAAGAGGGTGAAAAAACAAGAACACAGTTCTTTAAAGGTGTTGTTATCCAAAAAAGAGGTGCTGGTATCACTCAAACTTTCACCATCCGTAAAATGTCTGGTTCAGTAGGTGTAGAGCGTATCTTCCCTGTTAACATGCCTGCATTACAAAAAATCGAAGTTAACCAAAGAGGTAAAGTTAGAAGAGCACGTATATTCTACTTTAGAGACCTTACTGGTAAAAAAGCAAAAATCAAAGAGAGAAGAAGATAATTTCTTTGAAAAGCTACATAATAGAATCCCTGTGTTTTACACGGGGATTTTTTTTGCTCAAATTTTAAACAATTATGCATGCATCACATCTTATTATTTAATATCTTTGAGGGAGCCGCAAGGTATTTCTGCAGGAGGCTAAAAACATGCATTGCGGCACAGTTTTTCACCCTTTTAAACCCTTTATTCTTATGGATGTCGAAATACTTTCCCGCATTCAGTTTGCCTTTACGGTAGCCTTTCACTACATCTATCCCCCTTTAAGTATTGGTCTAGGCCTTATAATGGTAATCATGGAAAGCCTGTACATTAAAACAGGTAATAAAGAATATGAGAGCCTTGCCCGATTTTGGACAAAAATATTTGCACTCACCTTTGGTATTGGTGTTGCCACCGGTATTGTTATGGAATTTGAGTTTGGCACTAACTGGGCTACCTATTCCCGCTATGTAGGCGACGTATTTGGAAGTGCACTCGCGGCCGAAGGTATATTTGCCTTTGCACTGGAAAGCGGCTTTTTAGGCATACTCCTTTTCGGTTGGAACCGTGTAAAGCCCTGGGTACACCTCACGGCAACGATAGGTGTGTTTTTAGGATCTATGTTCTCGGCAGTATGGATAGTGGTTGCCAACAGCTGGCAGCAAACCCCGGCGGGTTATCATATTGTAGGTGAAGGGCTCAACGCCCGTGCAGAAATAACCGACTTCTGGGCTATGGTATTTAATCCATCAAGCGTAGACAGGCTTATTCACACCTGGCAGGGAGCTTTTCTGGCAGGAGCCTTTTTAGTGCTTAGTGTACATGCTTACTATTTAAGGAAAGGGAAGTTTGTAGCCATTTCCAAAAAAGCTTTTAAAATAGCTCTTACCGTAGCTACTATATTTTCTTTATCCCAATTAATATCGGGACACAGTTCAGCCGAAGGCGTAGCACAAAACCAGCCGGCAAAACTCGCTGCACTGGAAGGGCACTTTGACACTTCTGCCCCTGCCGATATGTATGTTATGGGCTGGGTAAACAAAGAAGAACAAACCGTAAACGGAATCAAAATACCCGGAGGGCTATCGTTTCTGCTTAGTTATGACTTTGATACACCCGTTACAGGCCTTAATGCCTTCCCCGAAGAAGACAGGCCTTCACAACTCAATGCCATTTTCCAGTTTTACCATATTATGGTTGCTATAGGCAGTTTTTTAATACTGCTTACACTTTATGCCTGCTACCTGTGGTGGCGTGGCAGGTTGTTTGACAAACGATGGCTGTTGTGGATATTCTCCTTCTCGGTATTGCTGCCACAAATAGGGAATCAGGTAGGCTGGTTTGCTGCCGAAATGGGCAGGCAGCCTTGGGTAGTATATGGTCACTTGCGTACCAGTGATGCCTTATCACAAAGTGTAAGGGAGAATCAGGTACTATTTTCACTTATACTGTTTTTTCTGGTGTACTTTATACTATTCCTGCTATTTATCTATTTGCTCAATAAAAAGATAAAGCACGGGCCATATGACAGCAGCAGGGATAACGACAGGCCGATGCAGAAAGAAATTACAGAATTTATAACAGGAGGATAACATGGAAACATTTTTAGGAATAGATTATCCCACTTTGTGGTTTTTGGTTGTGGGCGGACTTTTTTCCGGCTACGCTATTTTAGACGGATTTGATTTTGGTGCCGGTGCCTGGCATCTGTTCTTTAAAAAAGAGGAAAGCAGGCGCATAGCCCTTAATGCCGTAGGGCCTGTTTGGGATGGTAACGAAGTATGGCTTGTTATTGGAGGTGGTGCTTTGTTTGCAGGTTTCCCTGTTATGTATGCTTCCATGTTCTCTGCCATGTATATCCCTTTTATACTTTTCCTGCTCTTTATTATTTTAAGGGCTGTTTCCATAGAATTCAGGAGTAAGGAAGAAATGCTTTGGTGGCGCAAAATGTGGGACATCAGCTATAGTGTTTCCAGTATTATGCTAGCCTTTTTACTGGGTGTGGTATTAGGCAATGTATTACAGGGAATCCCTCTTGGTGAAAACTTTGAGTATCAGGGTGGCCCTTTACTGGAATTCCTAAATCCTTATGCCATTATGGTAGGACTTACCACCCTAGCCCTTTTTATGACACACGGAGCCATATACCTGCTCATGAAAACCGAAGGGCGATTGTTTGCCAAGCTTACTATATTGGTAAAAAGAGGAATCATCTTTTTTGTGGTTATTTTTGGTATAACTACTATCTATACACTGATTTACATTCCTCACCTTTCAGACACCTTTAGGAAAGATCCTGTTATGTTTGCCGTACCGCTTGCCACATTCCTGTGTATTGCAAACGTACCAAGACTTGCAATGAAGCACAGGTATAAACTTGCCTTTTTATTCTCGGCACTCAGCATGAGCTTTATGCTTATGCTTGTAGCTATAGAGCTTTACCCTGTATTACTTATCTCTACGATAGACCCTCAATACAGCATAACGGTATATAATGCTGCTTCTTCAGAAAAATCATTAGGCATCATGCTGAACATTGTAGCTATTGGAGCACCGTTAGTATTAGCCTATACCGTTTTCGTATACAGCACATTTAAAGGCAAAGTAAAGATGGACGAAACCAGCTATTAAACAATAAATGTTTGGGATTCAATCATTTTTTTAAAGTTTACAAAAGGGGAATTAAGTTAGTTTTTGCTATATTTGCGAGCCTTGATATTAAAAGGAATACGACTTTCGTATGCAAATACACTCCTTTTAATGAACCGGCTTCACATAATATAGATTAACTCATTAATAATTAACCTTTCGGCTTCACGAGGTAAAGCCGTAGGGCGCTTTAAAAAACGTAAAAAAATGTCAAAAACATCTAGGATTATTTACACAATAACCGATGAGGCTCCAATGCTGGCCACCCACTCTTTCCTTCCTATCGTTCAGTCATTCGCTGCTCCGGCAGGAATTGAAGTTGAAACAAGAGACATTTCACTTGCGGGAAGAATTCTTGCTAATTTCCCTGAAAACCTTACTGCCGAACAAAAAATAGGTGACGCATTAAGCGAACTTGGAGAACTTGCTAAAACTCCTGAAGCTAACATTATAAAATTACCAAACATTTCTGCTTCTGTTCCTCAGCTTAAAGCTGCGATCAAAGAACTTAAAGCTCAGGGATATGACCTACCGGAATATCCGGAAGAGCCTAAAACAGATGCTGAAAAAGAAATAAAAGCACGTTATGCTAAAGTATTGGGTTCTGCAGTTAACCCTGTACTGCGTGAAGGTAACTCAGACCGTAGGGCTCCAAAAGCAGTTAAAAACTACGCTAAGGCTCATCCACACTCAATGGGAGCATGGAGCGGAGATTCTAAAACTAACGTTGCAAGCATGACAGAAGGTGATTTTTACGGAAGTGAGAAATCAGTTACCGTAAAAGATGCTACCGATGTAAGAATCGAATTTGTGGCTAACGACGGTACAGCTACAGTACTTAAGCCAAGTACTCCGCTTAAGGCAGGAGAAATAATTGACTCTTCTGCACTAAACCTTAACAAGCTTAAAACTTTCGTTTCTGAGCAGGTAGAGATTGCTAAACAACAGGGAGTATTATTCTCTGTTCACCTTAAAGCTACGATGATGAAGGTTTCAGATCCTATCATTTTCGGTGCTATCGTAGAGGTATTCTTTAAAGAAGTATTCACTAAATATGCTGCTCTATTTGAAGATCTGGGTGTAGATACAAGAAACGGTTTAGGTGATGTTTATGCTAAAATTGCCGGACACGCTCAGGAAGCTGAAGTTAAGGCTGCTATTGATGCAGTATATCAAAATGGTCCTGCCATCGCAATGGTAAACTCTGATCAGGGTATTACTAACCTTCACGTTCCTTCAGACGTAATCGTAGATGCTTCTATGCCGGCTATGATCCGTACTTCAGGACAAATGTGGAATGCAGCAGGTAAACAACAGGATACACTTGCTATTATACCGGACAGAAGTTACTCTGGTATATATACAGCTACTATTGAAGACTGTAAAGCTAACGGTGCATTTAATCCTTCAACTATGGGTAGCGTACCAAACGTTGGTCTTATGGCTCAAAAAGCAGAAGAGTATGGTTCTCACGATAAAACATTTCAGCTTTCTGCAAACGGTGTTGTTAAGGTTGTAGACAACAACAACAGTACCGTTTACATGGAACAGAATGTTGAGGCTGGTGACATTTTCAGAATGTGCCAAACTAAAGATGCTCCTATCCAAGACTGGGTTAAACTTGCTGTAAACCGTGCAAGACTATCTGAAACTCCTGCAGTATTCTGGTTAGACGAGAACAGAGCACACGATGTTCAGATTATCGAAAAAGTAAAAACGTACCTTAAAGACCACGATACTAACGGTCTTGAAATCCATATTATGAACCCTATCGAGGCTACTAAATTCTCTTTAGAGAGAATAAGAAAAGGTCTTGATACTATCTCTGTAACCGGTAACGTACTACGTGACTACCTTACTGACCTGTTCCCTATCCTTGAACTTGGAACATCAGCTAAGATGCTTTCAATCGTTCCGTTAATGAATGGTGGTGGTTTATTTGAAACAGGTGCAGGAGGTTCTGCCCCTAAACATGTTCAGCAGTTTGTTGAAGAAGGATACCTTCGTTGGGATTCACTTGGTGAGTTCTTAGCTCTTGGTGTTTCTTTTGAGCACTTAGGTCAAACTCAAAACAACGCTAAAGCTATCGTACTTTCTGAAGCTCTTGATATTGCTAACGAGAAATTCCTTGAAAATGACAAGTCTCCTGCTCGTAAAGTAGGACAAATTGACAACCGTGGTTCTCACTTCTATCTTGCTCTTTACTGGGCTCAGGCTCTTGCAGGTCAGGATAAGGATGCTGAACTTAAAGCTAAATTTACTCCAATTGCAGAAGAACTTACTGCTAACGAAGCTAAAATTAACGACGAGTTAATTGGCGCTCAGGGTAAAGCTCAGGAAATAGGAGGTTACTACCACCCTGATTTTGCTAAAACAGACAATGCAATGCGCCCAAGCCAAACGCTAAACACCATATTAGCTAAACTGGCTTAATACAAGCATTCAATATAGTTAAAAAGCTGTCCTAACGGGCAGCTTTTTTTATACACTTAAACCTGCTCATTCAACACTTCAGCTACTTTTTAAGTAGGTTCAGGAAAAATAAGTTTGTTATTTACCACAGCCACTCTATTTTTGACATAATAATGAAAAAATGAGCCCTAGTATACATAAATACCTAACTTATAAAATCATAGCCCGAATTATAGTACTTGTACTTTTCGGGCTTATTTTCAAGTCGTTTGATTTGTCATTTATAAAGGATAACCCTGATTATAATACACGCTCACTTGTATTTGTAACAATGTATGTTATAGTGGGTTTCCTGATATGGGAAGGTGCTGTTAGGATATCAAAATTTACAGAACGTAAATTAAGCCAATCCGGTAACCGTAAAAAACTAATTGTACTTTGCTCGGTATTTTTATTATATGGTGTTATAGCTGCATTTGCTTTTGGTTTTATCTATGCTGTAACTGATATTTTCTTTTTTAACCGTTATGAAGCCTGGGACAGTTTTACTTTACCAAGTTACGATCTCATCTTTGGAAGTTTTCTTTTCTATTTTCTGATACTCGCTTTTAACGGAATTATTTTTTATTACAAACAATGGCGGGAAAACCTCTTACATACAGAACGACTGATTAGGGAAAACACAGAAGCAAAATATGAAGCCCTAAGAAACCAGATTGACCCGCATTTCTTTTTTAATTCACTAAGTGTATTAACAAATCTTGTTTATAAAGACCCCGATATTGCTGCCGATTATATAACACAGCTTGCAAAAACTTACCGCTATATACTCGATAAGAAATTTGAAAACATGGTTACTTTAGAAACCGAATTAAATTTCCTTGAATCCTATCTGTTTCTTATCAATATAAGGCACCAGGACAGTATTAATATTAATATCAATGTTGATGACGATATCATTAAAAAATGCCTTATTGCTCCCGCTACGCTACAAATGTTATTTGAAAACGCTATAAAGCATACTCGATTCTCTTTGACATCTCCGCTTTTTATCTCTTTAAAAAGAGAAGATAACTGGCTAATTGTAAAAAACAACCTCTGTAAAAAACAAAGTACAGAAGCCTATTCAGGACTGGGACTGGAAAATATTAAAAAACGTTATGAGCTAATAGGAAACAACAGCATTATTATCTGTGAAAATAATGATTCGTTTATTGTAAAAATACCTGTAATACTGCCTTTATGAATATCGTAATTTTTGAAGATGAAAAACATAACGCCGAAAGGCTGGAACAATTACTGCTAAAAACAGGAAAAAATATTAATGTAGCAGCAGTTATACCCTCGGTTGCTGAGGGGTTAAAATGGCTGAGTAATGGTAGTACTGCTGATTTGATCTTAATGGATATTCAGTTATCTGACGGAAACTACTTTGAATTAATTGAAAAAACAAAACTTAATCTTCCTGTTATATTCACTACGGCTTACGATAATTTTACACTAAAAGCCTTTAAAGTTAATAGTATTGACTATTTAATGAAGCCTATAGATCTTAATGAATTAAAAGCCGCTATCAATAAATTTGAACAGCTCAGATCTCCTATGGCTATGGATATTAATAAAATTGCTAATGCCTTTTTTAAAAGAGATACTGCCAGGCTACTGGTTAAAATCAATAACCAGTTTATTTACATAAAATCTCAGGAAATAGCCTATATACAAGTAACTGAGAGTATACCGTATGTATACACTTTTAATAAACAAAAATTTCCGCTGGATTACACATTAGATTATTTGGTAAACATACTGGACCAACATAATTTTTTCAGGATCAACAGACAGTTTATGGTGAATATAGATGCTATTCAAAAAATAAGCGGTTATTTTAACAGCAGACTAATATTAAAACTCGAACCACAAACTAATGATAGTGTTATTGTTAGCAGGGAAAAAGTAGCTTCTTTTAAAAATTGGCTGGAAGGCAATGTAAGGTAACTAGTTTAAAAAAATGTAAAGCATGTAACAAAATACAATTTAAAACGTCTGTTAGACGTTATCAATCCAAATATTAAAGAATAATAAGGGGATTATACTTTTTGCCGAGAATAATTTACCTTTATCATAATTTAGTACTGGAATTTTGCTAAAAAGAAAACAACAACCAATCAATCAAAAAAATGAACATTATTACCCAAAGATGCCTCACGGCTATCTTACTATTGTTCGCAGCTGTAGGTTTTTCTCAGGAAAAATACACACTCAGCGGAACAATCTCAGACATGAGCAGCAGTGAAACCCTAATTGGAGCTACCGTTTACATTGTAGAAACCCAAACTGCTATCTCAACAAACGAATATGGTTTCTTTTCCATATCACTTCCGGAAGGTACTTACACCATTGAAATTAGTTATGTAAGCTTTTCAACCATTACCGAAACCGTAAACCTGAACCAAAACATCAGGAAAAACTACGAACTCTCATCATCAAGCCAGGAGCTTAGCGAAATTGTAATTTCAGACAATCAGCCTAGGGCTAACATCAAAAAGCCTGAAATGAGTGTTAACAAGCTCTCTGTACAGGAAATTAAAAAAATGCCTGTAGTTATGGGAGAGGTAGACGTTTTAAAGTCGATACTTACCCTGCCGGGGGTTACTAATGCCGGAGAGGGTTCATCGGGCTTTAACGTACGCGGTGGAGCTGCCGATCAAAACCTTATATTACTGGATGAGGCTACTATATTTAATTCGTCTCACCTTTTTGGCTTCTTTTCGGTATTCAATTCAGATGCCATAAAAGACCTTAAACTGTACAAAGGCGGAATCCCTGCACGCTATGGTGGCAGGTTATCATCGGTACTGGATATATACCAGAAAGAAGGTAACAAAAATGAATTCCATATGAACGGCGGTATAGGGGCTATTTCCAGCCGTTTACTGGCCGAAGGTCCGCTTGTAAAAGGTAAAGGTTCTTTCCTTATAGGTGGTAGAGCCTCTTATGCTCACCTTTTCCTTAAACTTACAGATAACGACAACTCGGCTTATTTTTACGATCTTAATACCAAGTTAAGCTATCAGCTTAATGAGAACAATAACCTGTACCTTTCGGGTTACTTTGGGCGTGATTTATTTGACATTAGCAACAGCTTTAATAATGTATACGGCAACACAGTACTTAACCTGAGGTGGAATCACCTGTTTAACGAAAAGCTGTTCTCTAACGCTTCGTTGATCTACAGTGATTACTACTATGGGCTTGAGCTTGGTTTTGTAGGCTTTACATGGGAATCGGGGATTAAGAACTATAATTTTAAATACGATTTCAAGAACTATATTTCAGATAAGTTTAAGCTAAACTATGGTGTTAATGCCGTTTACTACGACTTTAATCCTGGTACTATTAAACCTATTGACGAAACCTCAACGGTTAACCCCGATCAGTTAGACCGAAAATACGCTTTTGAACCTGCTGCTTACATTGAGGCAGAACACGAGCTTACCGATAATATTACCGTTAG
Organism: Flavobacterium sp. C4GT6; assembly: GCF_036347315.1. Classification (NCBI taxonomy): domain Bacteria; kingdom Pseudomonadati; phylum Bacteroidota; class Flavobacteriia; order Flavobacteriales; family Flavobacteriaceae; genus Flavobacterium; species Flavobacterium sp. C4GT6. The sequence goes on along the minus strand of NZ_JAZGZU010000006.1, from coordinate 170,718 downwards.
TTACGGAGTACGTTACAGTATGTTCTACAGAATGGGACAACAGGAAGTAGCCCTTTATGCTAACGACCAGCCTGTAGTGTTTAACGACGAACTTAAAATATACGAGAAAGGCGAGATTACAGGTACAGAATACTACAGTAGCGGTAAAACCATTGCCGATTTTAGTAATCTGGAGCCAAGAGCAGGTGTTTCCTTTAAACTGGACGACAATCAGTCTATAAAAGCCAGCTACAACAGGATGGCACAATACCTTCACCTTATCTCTAATACGGCATCCCCTACTCCGCTGGATATATGGACGCCAAGTGGCAAGTATATCAAACCACAGTTGCTGGATCAGGTGGCGTTAGGATATTTCAGAAACTTTAAGAACAACGAGTATACTCTTGAAGCAGAAACCTTCTATAAAAAAGTAAAAAACAGGGTTGATTATATTGACGGAGCCGACCTTATTGCCAATAACAATATTGAGCAGGTTATACTTAACGGTAAAGCCCGTTCTTACGGACTTGAAGTTCTTTTCAGGAAAAATACAGGTAAGCTAACAGGATGGGTTTCTTATACTCTTTCCAGATCAGAACAGCAAACACCGGGCAGAACATCAAACGAAACAGGTATAAACAATGGTGGATGGTACCTTTCGGGCTATGACAAGTTGCATAATCTTTCGGTTACAGGGTCTTATGAATACAATAACAAATGGTCATTTGGAGCAATTTTCGCTTTACAGTCGGGCAAGCCTGTTACCTATCCAAACGGACAGTATGTATATGGTGATTTAGTAATTCCAAGCTACGGACTAAGAAACGAAAACAGGGTTCCGGCATACCATCACCTGGATGTATCGGCTACCTATACTCCAAAACCCGATAAGAAAAAAGGATGGCAGGGCGAATGGGTATTTAGTATCTACAACCTGTACAACAGGATGAATGCCGCTTCTATAAACTTTAGGCAAAATGAAGATACCGGAGCTAATGAGGCTGTAAGACTTTCTATTTTCGGTATAATTCCAAGTGTTACCTACAACTTTAAATTCTAAGACAATCACCATGAAAAATATAAAATTCCTACTATTATTATTTACCGCTTCACTCGCTTTTACAGGTTGTGAAGATGTAATTGATGTAGACCTTGATACAGCAGAACCGAGGCTGGTTATTGATGCCTCTATAGAATGGATAAAAGGTACTGACGGAAGTAGTCAAACCGTAAGGCTAACCACAACAACAGGATATTATGAACCTGAAATTCCTGTAGTATCGGGTGCTACGGTATTTGTTACCAACAATACAACGGGTACTGTATTTACTTTTAACGAAATACCAAATACCGGTAATTACGTATGTACTGATTTTATTCCTGTAATTAATGATGAATACTCCCTTACCGTAATTAATGACGGGGAAACTTATACGGCTACCGAAAAACTATTTGCCGTTCCTGAAATCTCTAATGTGATACAGGATGATGAAGGTGGTATTTTAGGCGATGAAATCGAAGTACGTTTCTTTTGGCAGGATAACGGTGCCGAAGTTAACTACTACATGGCTCGCTTTGATATAGATGTACTCCCTTACCCTGACTATGATGCACTGGATGATGAGTTTTTCCAGGGGAATGAAATGTTTGCTTTTATTAGCCATGAAGATCTTAAAGCAGGCGATGTTGTACACTTTAAGCTTGGCGGCACTTCCGAAAGGTTCTTTAATTACCTTATGCAGCTTACAAATATTGCCGAACCGGGAGGTGGTCCTTTCCAAACTCCGCCTACCTCAGTACGTGGTAATCTGGTAAACGAAACTAATATAGATAATTATGCTTTTGGCTATTTCCGTGTTACAGAAGTAGACATTATGGAGTATACCGTACAATAATTACTTTATTTTTGTGTTAGGTTGTAAGCGAATCTCCACAAAATGAGAAAAATATACTATTTATTACTCGTCTTCATGAGCCTTTTTATAACGGCTTGTGAAGACGTTGTTGATTTAGATATACCCACTTCTCCGCCCCGCCTTGTGGTCGATGCTTCAATAATTTGGATAAAAGGGTATACAGGGCAACATCAAACCATTCGCCTAACCACTACTACAGGTTTTTATGATACAATTATACCTACTGTAAAGGGTGCTAAGGTTTATGTAAAAACCAGTAATAATGATGTGTATAACTTCACAGAGTCAGACAACATACAAAGAACAGGACAGTATATATGTGATAACTTCCAGCCTGCCATAAACGAAACGTATACACTCTATATTGAACTCAACGGAGAAACCTATACCGCAACCGAAACTCTTATTAGTGTGCCGCAACTGGAGGAGGTAATACAAAGCGAGGAAGGATTTAACGACGGTGATACTACTTTAAGGGCTTACTTTCAGGATCCTCCCGATGAGGAAAATTACTACCTGCATAGTTTTATAAGGGCTAATAAAGGATCTAACGATGCTATTTTTGACGATGAATTCGTTAATGGGAATTACACTTACACAATTCGTTTGTATGATGATTTACAGCCAAATGAAGAAATGATAATTTACCTGTATGGCATTTCTCCGCGCTATTACAACTATATGAGTAAGTTACTGAGCCTTATTCCGCCCGATACCCCAAACCCTTTTCAAACACCTCCTATTAGCGTTAGGGGGAATATTGTAAACCAAACCAACCCTGATAATTATCCTTTGGGTTATTTTAGGCTTAGTGAAGCTTCTTTTATTGAGTATACAGTACAATAAAGTTTGTATTTTTGCTCTCTAAATCAAAATTATGTCATCCCACCACATTGTTAGAGACGATCAGGAACCTGCATTAATTATTGCAAACGGCGCAGCATGCAGTAAAGAGCTCATGGGGCAGTTACTGGAATGGTCTCCGCTTGTAATAGTACTCGATAACGCAATAGAGCGTGTAATGGAACTGGGCATTAAAGTAGATGTGTTACTTGGGGATTTTGACAATGGTTTTGATGCCGAAAAATATAAGGAACTGCAATACCCGCTGGAAATAGTGCATACCCCGAGTCAGGATAAAACCGACCTCGAAAAAGCACTGGACTATCTTATAGACAGGAAAATTCCTGCTGCTAATGTGATTTGGGCAACAGGTAAGCGTGCCGACCATACCATTACAAACATTACCAATATTGTACGCTACCGCGACCTTATAAAGGTCGTAATACTGGACGATCACTCTAAAGTGTTCCTGCTGCCTAAAAAATTTGAGAAATGGTATCCCGAAAACACTCCGTTATCACTAATCCCAATAGGAAAAGTAATTGGCATAAAAACACAAAATCTTAAATACGAACTCAACAACGAAGAGTTAACTCTTGGCTACCGTACAGGCAGTAGTAATGTAACCCTTAAAGATGGTATTGTACTTATAGAACACAAGGAAGGCGACCTCCTTATGATGGAGTGCTTTGATTAAGTATTAATCGTACCGGTTTCAATAGCCTTTTTCATATCTTCTTCAGTAGCTTGCTTTAATTCTAACGATACCGAAGTTTCTTTAGTTATAGTTACATCCTTACTTGCAAATTTTAATGTCCCGTCTTCCTGGGCACTTACTCCAAGTATAGTTACTTTTATACCTAAAGGCATTTTGATATATGCATTACCAGCAGAACCAAACATAAAACTACCGTTTTCATCAGGGTAACCGGCTAAACAAACTTTATCTTCTTTAATTACCATATAAGCGTAAACATCATTTTTACCTGTATTATTAATAGTTGTCCTTACCAAAACATCTGTTAGATTACCCTTACGATAAAAATAATCACAGTTAATCCAACCTAAACGGGTCACTTCAAAAATATAATCATTAGCAAAATCCATTGCTTTTGATTCATCAGTCAAATTTCTTTCTATCCTTTTATTTATTTCCTCCTGCTCTTTTCTTTTCTCCTCCTGTAGCTTCTTTTCCTTTTCATAAGCAACTAATTTTTTATTGTAATCTGCCAGGGCGATATCATACTCTTCGCCTTCAAGTACAGGATAAACCTCATACTCTTTTATTTCATCCCTGTTTTTTTCTGTTCCCTTAAAGGTCAATACATATATATCTTGTTTAGCAGACCGTTTTACTGATACATGTTTCCAGTCTTTTCCATCATCTTCTTTTGAGAAAACCGACTCATCTACCAGTTTCCACGATACATTACTAAAAGGCATAAACTCCGGTAAAAGTTCAGGATTATCAATATTTACTGCTATAACAATACCTCCGTCATTTTTATAAGGTTTTAAGGGCTTTGTATAAGGAGCCGGATATGCATCATCCTTATCCCCATCTTCAACATAATCTATTATAGCATCAAACATATTACCCTGAGTAGATTTTGCTGCTTTAGTAGGTTTTGCTGCTTTGTTTAGAGTTGGTTTTGCAACAGGCTTTTTAATAATATCCTTTGGTTCAACCCAGTTAATATTTCCGTCAGCATCTTCATTACCTGTAAAAATCTGCATTTCTGGAACAAAATTATCGGTAGGTACACTTACCCCTATTGATTTTGCTTCACCTATAAAAACATCAGTATCACCCTGTTTAGCATTAACATACAGCATCCCGCCCGAGCTTAATATTTCTCCGTTTGATGTCGTTGTAAGTCCTCCCGTCACTATATCAGAGATGCTTAAAGCCTCTTTCAGTTGTACAGTAATATTCCCGGTCACTGCGTTACCCTGAGCATCAACAAAAGTATTTTTAGGGATAGTAAGCTCGGTTCCCTTCTCCCCTTTTACAGTATTGTCTTTCCCTGCATCCAGTGTAAAGGTCTGCATGTTTAGGTTATCGGTCGTAAAAGCTTTTCTGTTTCCCGAATCGGCTATTAAATCAGGCTCTTCTGTGGTAACTTCATGTTTATCCTGCTGTTTTTCATCTTTACAGGAAAATAAAAGCAATAATGACAAAGCGAGTAATAAAGGCGTGTTTTTCATGGCTGACTATGTTTGTATATTAAACAGAAAAAACTGTCATTTTAGTATATCAAAAATAATGTTATACATTTAAAAATCAATATTGTTTAGTGTTTTAAAATACACAAAGGCAAACAATCATTTCACTATCTTTGTAAAAAGGAAGGAAAAAGAGAAAAATGAAATTCAAAGTAGTATCTGATTACAAACCTATGGGCGACCAGCCCGCAGCCATAAAACAGCTTAGTGAAGGCATAAATTCAGGAGAACGTTTCCAGACACTTTTAGGGGTTACCGGTTCGGGTAAAACATTTACCGTGGCAAACGTGGTAGAAAATGTACAACGCCCCACACTGGTACTGGCACACAACAAAACACTGGCAGCACAGCTGTATACAGAGTTCAAACAGTTTTTTCCCGATAATGCCGTAGAGTACTTTGTTTCTTACTACGACTACTATCAGCCCGAAGCTTACATTCCCGTAACGGGGACCTATATAGAAAAAGACCTCTCGATTAACGAAGAGCTCGAAAAAATGCGTTTAAGTACCACCTCATCCCTACTTTCGGGCAGGCGTGATGTACTGGTAGTAGCCTCGGTTTCCTGCCTGTATGGTATTGGTAACCCCGTGGAGTTCCAAAAAAACGTAATTTCAATAGAGCGCGATCAGGTTATATCGAGAACCAAATTATTACACAGGCTGGTACAGAGCCTTTACTCCCGTACCGAAGCCGAATTCCTGCCGGGAACCTTCCGTATTAAGGGAGATACCGTAGAGATTTTCCCTAGTTATGCAGATGATCCTTTCAGGGTACACTTTTTTGGTGATGAGATTGAAGAAATTGAAGCCTTTGATGCCAAAACTGCCCTTGTAATTGAAAAGTATGACCGACTGAATATTTACCCTGCCAATATGTTTGTTACATCGCCCGATGTACTGCAGGGAGCCATATGGGAAATTCAGCAGGATCTTGTAAAACAGGTAGATTACTTTAAGGAAATAGGCAAACACCTGGAGGCAAAACGACTGGAGGAACGCACTAACTTTGACCTTGAAATGATTCGTGAACTGGGTTACTGTTCCGGTATTGAGAACTACTCGCGCTACCTGGACCGCAGGCTACCCGGCACTAGGCCTTTCTGTTTATTAGATTACTTCCCCGATGATTTTTTAATGGTTATAGATGAGAGCCATGTAACCGTATCGCAGGTACATGCTATGTATGGCGGAGACCGCTCCCGTAAGGAAAACCTTGTGGAGTATGGTTTCAGGCTTCCGGCTGCAATGGATAACCGTCCGCTTAAGTTTGAAGAGTTTGAGGCGCTACAAAATCAGGTGGTGTATGTAAGTGCTACCCCAGCCGACTATGAGCTTCAAAAAAGTGACGGTATTTATGTAGAGCAGGTTATACGCCCTACAGGATTGCTGGACCCAATTATAGAAGTGCGCCCAAGCCTTAACCAGATAGACGACCTTATTGAGGAAATACAGCAACGCGTAGAGGCAGACGAACGTGTTTTGGTCACTACCCTTACCAAGCGTATGGCGGAAGAGTTAGCCAAATACCTTACCAAGGTAGCGATACGATGCCGTTACATACACTCGGAAGTAGATACACTGGAGCGTGTGGAAATCATGCAGGACCTGCGTAAAGGTCTGTTTGACGTACTTATTGGGGTTAACCTTTTAAGGGAAGGGCTTGACTTACCCGAAGTATCACTTGTTGCCATACTGGATGCCGATAAGGAAGGCTTTTTAAGAAGTACGCGTTCGCTGGTACAAACCGTAGGGCGTGCTGCCCGTAACGTAAACGGTAAGGCGATTATGTATGCCGATAAGATAACCGACAGTATGCAGCGTACTATTGATGAGACCAACTACCGCCGTGAAAAACAGATGAACTTTAATAAGGCAAATGGTATAGAACCTAAAGCCCTTAATAAGAAAATTGAGAACTCACTATCTAAGAGTCCGATATCGTCGTACAATTATGATAATTCGCCTAAAATGGCTGCCGAACCTGATACCACTTATATGGCTAAGGGCGAGATTGAAAAGATTATACGTGAAAAACGTAAGGCTATGGAAAAAGCCGCCAAAGATCTTGACTTTATGCAGGCTGCCAAACTAAGGGACGAAATTAAAGTGTTGCAGGAGAAGATATAAGGATGAAATACATATTCGTTGATACTAATATTTTTTTACATTACCGATATTTCGAAGAAATAAACTGGCTCGAAGAGTCTTGTTCTGAACAATGTAAAATTATGATTGCTCCAATTGTTATAGATGAATTAGATTCAAAAAAAATAGGTACTACTAAAATTAGTACGAGAGCAAGAAAAGTTTTAAACAGAATTGAAGAGATATATGAATTAAGTTTATCGGAAATAAGAAAAAATATATTTTTTGAGCTCATTCTTGATAAACCTTCAAAATCAATATACAACCAATACAATTTAAACTTTGACGAGCAAGACCATCGATTAATAGCAGCTATACTTGAGTTCAGTAAAAATCATCCAGTAGAGAATATTTTATTATACACAAACGATGTAGGCCCTAGATTAAAAGCTATACAATTAAATATCAAGCCTCTAAAACCTGACCCAAAATACTTTTTAAGGGAAGAGTTAACTGCTGAAGAAAAAAAAATTAAAGCCTTAGAAAAAGAAAATTTATCTTTAAAATCTAAAATACCTCAGCTTAGTCTTGAATTAGAATCTAAAAATTTTCAAAAGTTTTCTGTAATAAAAAATGATATTGAATCTCGTGAAATCTTTTATGAAAATCTCGTAAAAAAATTAGAAATAGATACTCCATACATACAAAATATACAAAACCGTTCCAAATCCCCTACTTACCTAAAGTTTTTTTTACCTAGCGAAGGAGAGATAAAATCTTATAATAAAGAATTAAAAAACTACTTTGATTCATATGAAAAAAGTTTGACAAAAATATTCCACTATGAAGACAAAGCAGGTCTTATATTTCATATTGATTTCACACTAGTTAATGAAGGTAAAATTCCTGCTAAAAACATCGACATACACTTAAGAATGCCAGCTGATTTTAAAGTTATTAAAACAGACGATTTAAAAAAAATGAAGCTTCCAACCCCTCCCGAAAAGCCCAAAGGAGGATATGAAACAATCACAATAAAACCCTCTTCTTATTTTTATAGAAATCCTATTAAAGAGGATTTCAAATTGAATTTTGTAGATACCCTTAAAATATCAAGTGATTCAAAAAATAATTATATAGATTATAACATCAACCATTTAAAACATGGATATCCTGAAGTGTTAGAAAAATTATCATTCATTTTTTCAGAGCATTCAAATATAAAAAATTTCAAAATTGATTATATCATTAGTGCTGATAATATGCCCAATCAAGTTGAAGGTAAATTGAATATAATATTTGATAAATCATAATTAATTAATTTTGAAACAAACCTTTGTTTAATCACTATTAAATTATAGCCTTTCCAAAAATTCCCTATATTTATGTGTTGTAACACAGAATATGAGGATGAACAAACTTTACCGTTTATTTATAACGATAATTGCTTTTACCATTACGCAATGTGCTTTTGCCCAAAAAGACAGTATTGCACAGGTAAACGATTCGGTTAACGCTGCTAACCTTGAGGCTTTTAATACCAAAATTGCGATTATTGAGCAACAACGCCTAAAGGACTCGGTTAAAAAAGCCGAACTGGAACAACAAATACAGTCGTTAAAAACTACTGATAATCTTAAAAAGGAAGAACTGCAAAAAGAGCTTGAAGAGCTTGAAAGCCGCGAAACCAAAAGGCTTGCCGCAAAAAAGGAACAGATAGACAAACTGCGTTCCAAAATAAAAGGGAATCCGGTTACGGGTTTCTTTAAAGACACTCTTTTCTATATTTACAGCAAACAGGGCAGTTTTTCGGCTTCCGAACGTGCCCAGGCCGTAACCCGCCGCATTGAAGAACTGGGTGGCAGGATTCTTTTTCAGCCCGATTCACTACAGGTAGTTTCTGCCGAATCGACTTCAGATGTGGTTTATCATGACAGAATAATCATAAGCCTTTCAGAGAACGATGCTATTTGGAACAACACCTCAAAAGAGGAGCTTGCCGATAGTTACAAAACCATAATTGCCAACGAGATAACCACCTATAAAAACGAAACCAGCTTTAAGACTCTGATAAAGGAAATAGCACTGGCACTGCTGGTTATTGGGGTACTGGTACTGCTTATTTATCTTTCGGGAAAACTGTTTGGCTGGACTGCCGACAAGATTAAACAGCAAAAGGACAAAAGAATACATGGTATAAAAATCAAAACCTACGAACTGTTTGATGCCGACAGGCAGGTAAACCTATTATTACTGGTAAACAGGCTTATAAAGTGGTTGTTTATTTTCCTGCTAATATACATCGCGTTACCGGTGTTGTTTGGTATTTTCCCGTGGACACAAAACTTTGCCGAAACGCTTTTCAGCTACATTCTTACTCCGGTTAAAAAGGTAGCATTTGGTGTTTGGGACTACATGCCAAACCTTATTACTATTATTGTACTGATTATTATTTTTAGGTATATACTGCGTTTTGCCCGTTTCCTTAAAAATGAAATTGCACGCGGTAACCTGCATATAGATGGTTTTTACCCCGACTGGGCGAACCCTACTTATCAAATTATACGCGTACTCATACTGGCATTCCTTTTAATAGTGATATTCCCTTATCTGCCGGGTAGTGATTCAGAGGTATTTAAAGGGGTTTCGGTTTTCTTAGGTTTTCTGTTTACCTTTGGTTCTATGGGGTCGTTATCCAATATTATTGCAGGGATTGTACTTACCTATATGCGTCTCTTTAAGATTAACGACCGTGTAAAAATTGGCGAAGTTGTGGGCGATGTGATTGAAAAGTCATTACTGGTAACCCGTATACGTACCATTAAAAACGAAATTATATCCATACCTAACTCCACCGTAATGAGTAGCCACACTATTAATTACAGCAGTGATACTATAAGCAAAGGACTTATACTCCACACCACGGTAACCATTGGGTATGACGTACCGTGGAAAGACATACAACAGGCACTGCTTGATGCTGCCGACAGGACCGAACATTTACTAAAAGAGCCTGTACCGTTTGTACTGCAAACCAGCCTGGAGGATTTTTATGTAGCCTACCAGATTAACGCCTATACAAAAGAGGCCAACAAACAGGCTGCCATATACAGCGAACTGCATAAAAACATACAGGACTGCTGTAATGAAAAAGGTATTGAGATACTTTCACCACACTATAGGGCTGCGCGCGACGGAAACATGACCACCATACCGCAAAACTATCTTGACAAGGATTATGAAGCCCCATCCTTTTATGTAAAAATGAACAAAGACAACCAAACCAAACCGGAATAAACCATGTGGGAACATATTAAAGATCTGTTAAACGAAACACTAATTACCATAGGTAAAACACAGCTTAAGGTAAGCTCCATTATTACACTTATTGTTTTTTGGACATGTGTGGCTTTCGTCATGAAAATTATAAAGAAGAGTATTTACCGCATACATAGTTTTGATGAGGCTAAAAAATATTCCATTTTTACCCTTATTAAGTACATACTCCTTGTAGTTGTTTTATTACTCTCTCTTGAGATAGTAGGTTTTAATCTTTCGGTACTGTTAGCCGGTTCTGCTGCCCTGTTGGTAGGTTTGGGACTTGGTATACAAAACCTGTTTAGTGATTATGTTTCGGGAATTGTAATACTGGTAGATTCTACCGTAAAAATGGGCGATGTTATAGAGGTAAACAACATAGTGGGAACCGTACAGGAAATACGCCTGCGTACCACCACAGTACTTACCCGCGATGATAAGTATATTATTATCCCGAACTCTGACCTTACCAAAAACGAACTGATTAACTGGACGCACAATGACCTGGCTTCCCGTTTTGATGTTACTGTAGGAGTTGATTATTCTTCGGATGTTGATTTGGTTACCCGATTATTACACGACGCTGCTGCCGAAGAGCAGGGCATACTTACAAAGCCGGAGCCATTTGTACGCTTTAACAACTTTGGCGACTCATCACTTGACTTCTCCATTTACTTTTGGGTGGAAGATGTATTTAGGGCCGAGAATGTAAAAAGTCGTTTACGCTACAAGATACTGGATAAATTCAGGCAAAACGGGGTATCTATACCATTCCCGCAAAGGGTTATCCACAAAGCTGCCGATTAATTGTGCTGGGCACGGAAAAGTGCCAGCATAATATCCGGGTCTATAAGTCCTGTTGGCGATTTTTCCATTTCCTGCAGTACGCTTCTCATGGCAAACGGACTAAGCCCCATGTTGATACCCATTTCGCGTATGGCAATCTGTTCATTTTCATGCAGTACACCATCGGCATGCATTAAAAGTGCCAGCCTGTAAAACTGCAGTATTCGTTGGTGTTCTGATTTTATAGTTACCCTTTCGGCCTCATGCTCAAAAAGGCTTTCAAAAACACTTTTATCTATACTGAGCTGCGAAGCAACTATAGCCAGAAACTGATACTCCCTTTCGTGTATCTCACCGTCTATTCTTGCAAAAGCAATCATTTCAGACAATAAGCTTAATTTTTCTTCGTAAGTGCTCATAGATTGTGGTATTTTTAGCTAATATATCGTTTTTACCGTAAAAGATTTTAATTATGGTCCGCATTTTTTTCCTATTCACCTTATCTTTATGGTGTATGACTGCCAAACCTCAAACCCCGTCTTTATCACAAAATGTGTCGACTTTTACCATCAATGCCCCGCAACTGGGTGGCGAGCGTAAAATATGGATATACCTACCTAATATATACGAGAATAGCGATAAAAAGTTTCCGGTACTGTACATGCATGACGGTCAGAATCTATTTGACAGCTTTACCGCTTTTGCCGGAGAATGGCGTATTGACGAAACACTGGACAGCCTGAAAGCCGAAACCATTATTATAGGCATAGAAAACGGAGGAGATAACCGTATAAACGAACTTACTCCCTACCCTAACGAAAAGTATGGCGGAGGCAATGGCAACAAATACCTGGATTTCCTGGTTACTACTCTTAAACCTTATGTAGATGAGCATTACCGTACCCTTAGCGATAAGGAAAACACCATGATAATGGGCAGTTCCCTTGGCGGACTCATATCATTTTATGCTGTGTTAAAGTACCCAAAAGTATTTGGTAAAGCAGGTGTTTTTTCCCCTTCATTTTGGTTTAATGATAAAATATATGATGATGTTCATGCCGTGGAAAGCATTAATGCTAAAATGTACTTTATGGCAGGCGACCATGAAAGTAGCGAAATGATTACTGATTTAGAACGTATGGAAGAACTGATTTACTTTAAGCTAACCGATAGGAAGTTCTTTCATAAAAAAATAGTACACAACGGAAGGCACAACGAAAAGCTTTGGGCAAGTCAGTTTAAAGATGCCTATTTATGGCTTACAGGCAAAAATTAATTAAATTTAGAATTATTTAGCCCTAATTAGTGATATATTGATTCATTAAAAAATTGATATATTGATTCATTGCCATACCTTTGCAAAAAATAACTTAATGAATAATAACGATATATTTAAAAAGCTAAGGGTAGCACTTCAGCTTCGTGACGACCAGATTGTTGAGATTTTACAACTGGTGGATTTCAGGATTTCAAAACCCGAGCTGGGAGCATTTTTCCGTAATGAGAACCACCCTAATTATATGGAGTGTGGCGATCAGGTACTACGTAACTTTTTAAACGGACTTATTATTCACTTACGCGGTACTAAAGATGAGCCAAAAGATCCTAAAAAAGTACTGGCAGCCATAAAAGCCGAAGCAGGTAAAGATACTTCTGCTCCAAAAAAACCGGGCACTTATAAAGGTAAACCTAAGCCAAAACCTAAAACACAGGGTGAAGTAACAGGTACTACTAAAAAACCGGTGAAAAAATTCAACAAGCCTAAAAAGAAAGAACCTATAATGGATAAAACCCGTTTTAAAAACGGCAAAAAACCAAATAAGGACTAACCTTGAACCAGTTTGACACCATAACCTATCTTAAAAAAGGCAATGCCTCACAACAGGAGGTTTATGCTGTACTAACAAAGGCCAAGGTTGTGGAAAAGCTTTCGGGCTTTACTCCGCTATTAACAGGTACCTACCCTATAGCTATAAATATAGAAAACAGCGATCTTGATATTATTTGTGAATATTAGGACAGGGAATCTTTTATAACTACAGTAACCGATAATTTTCAGTCGGAAAAAAACTTTATCATCAATGAAAAGCTAATTAACGGGGTACATAGTATTATAGTCCGTTTTTGGCTTGACGGGTTTGAAGTGGAAATTTTCGGGCAGCCTATACCTGTAAAGCAGCAAAATGCCTACCGCCACATGATAAAGGAATTTGAAATACTACAGGCAAAAGTAGAACATTTCAAACAGCAAATAATTGACCTTAAACGCAAGGGCATCAAAACAGAACCTGCCTTTGCTATACTCTTAGACATAAAAGGTGACCCTTATACCGCATTATTAAAATATTCTCTTTAATAGATTCGTAATTTTTTTCTTTCATTTTATCAATCCCTCAAAAGTTTAATAAATATATGTTAACTAACATTCTATTAAACTCGCATACGCTATTCGTTTTGTAAATTTGAGTAAACCGCCTGTATGGCATGCCTCTACTACCATCAGGTAAAAAGCCGAAAAATGAAAATTATTACCGTATCTTACAGATTACCTGTGTCTATAAAAAGACAAAAAGACAATGTAAAAATTACTCAAAGTGCCGGAGGGCTCGCAACAGCAGTACTCTCCTACTCTGAAAAAAGCCAAAAGAACCTTACCTGGGTAGGTGTAGCCGATTTTGACCAACAGCTTTGGGAAGAAAACAAAAACAACTACGACAGTAATTTTGATATTGAGCCCGTGTATTTGGAGCGCAGGCTTAACCGCAATTTTTACAATGTTTTCAGTAATTCTGTTTTATGGTCATTGTTTCATTACTTCCCTTCCTTTATAGAATATACCCACGACGGGTTTGAAGCCTATAAAGCAGCTAATGAAATTGTAGCCGATAAGGTAAACAGCATTTACGAACCCGGCGACATTGTTTGGATACACGATTACCATTTTATGGGACTAGCCAAAATAATACGCGAAAAGCACCCACAGGCTAAAATTGGATTTTTCCTGCATATCCCCTTCCCTAATTTTGAAATTTTCAGGGTACTGCCTAATAAAGTAAGGCGTTACCTTATGGAAGGTGTAATGGGTAGTAATCTTATTGGTTTCCATACCTGGGAAAATGCTATACACTTTACCGAATGTATTGAGAAAATGCTGGGCTTTCCTCATAAAAACTTCCTGTTCAGTCAGGACACCCATCGTACTAAAGTAGGCTCCTTCCCTATCAGTATCGATTTTGATAAATTCCATAATGCGTATGATAATCCTAATGTGGTAAAGCTGCGTGACGAGATTAAGGATCTATACAAGGATAAAAAAATAATCTTCTCGGTAGACAGGCTTGACTATACAAAAGGGATTACCAACAGACTAAATGCTTATGAAACCTTTCTGAACACTTACCCGGAATGGAGAGAAAAGGTAGTATTCCTGCTTGTTATTGTACCATCACGTGAGGAGATTACCAAATATGGTGAGCGGAAAAAAATGATTGAACTCAGTATTGCCCGTATAAACGGTAAACTGGGTAACTACAAATGGACCCCGGTTGTGTACCAGTACCAGTCGGTCGACTTTGACAGGCTAATTGCCTTGTACACCAGTGCCGATGCCGCACTTATATCGCCTGTAAGAGACGGAATGAATCTTGTGGCAAAAGAGTATGTCGCTTCCCGAAAAGACCTTAGAGGAGCTCTTGTATTGAGTGTAATGGCTGGTGCAGCAAAAGAACTACAGGAGTCGCTAACTATAAACCCTCACGATTTTGAACAGATAGCCCTTAAACTGAATTACGGACTTACCATGAGTGAGGAAGAACAGGCGCGCAGGCTGGAACACATGCAACGCTATTTAAAAAAGCATGATGTATTTAGATGGGCTTCCGACTTTTTAAATGAAACTGAAGAAATTCATAATAAAGATACCAAAGCAGTAACCCTTGCCGGAGACGAAAGGATTGAGCTTTATGAGAAATACGAAAGTGCGGAAAAAAGACTCTTACTGCTTGATTTTGACGGTACACTGGTAAACCTGCAACCAAAGCCCGAAATGGCTGTTCCAGATGATAAACTTATTACACTATTGAATACCCTTGCTTCCGATCCGAAAAACGATGTATGGATTATTAGCGGTCGAAACAGGGAGTTCCTGGAGAAATGGCTTGGCGAATTACCTATTGGCCTTGTTGCCGAACACGGCGGATATGTAAAAAGAGACAAATGGGAATCGGTTATAAATGGCACACCCGAATGGAAAGGCCGCGTAATAGAGATTATGCAGGATTATGTAGACACAAACTCTGAAAGTTTTGTAGAGATAAAAGAATTTGGGGTGGCATGGCACTACAGAAATGTAGAGCAAAGGCAGGGCTTCCTGGCATCGCGTGAATTGCTTTCGTTATTAAAGAATCAGCTGTACAACATGCCTACACAAATTATAGACGGCAATAAGGTGATTGAGGTTAAACACTTCCTTGCCCACAAGGGGACTACTTATAAAAACAGTATTTATAATGAAGATTACGACTTTATACTTGCCTTTGGCGATGATAAAACCGATGAAGATTTGTTCGAAAAACTTACAGGCAGTTATCAGCATTCAGTTAAGGTAGGGGCAGGTAATACATCAGCAAAATACAGGGTACAGTCGGTTGAAGAGGTACTTGGTTTCCTTAAAGAGTTAACACAGTGTAATGTTGTAAAATAGTCACAATAAAAGAAGTAAGATATAATCCCGGCTTTACGTCGGGATTTTTTTATATTTGAGCTACCATCTTTTAATAATATCTAACATCATTTTCAATGAAAAAACAACTTATCATTTTTCTTTTTCTGCTTGCTGCTACAGTGAGTAAAGCACAAACAGAATACCTTACCAAAACCAACATTCAGTATTACGATCAGACAACAAACAAATCAGATTCCTACATAGCCGAACGTTGCGTGCTGGACATATATTTTCCAAAAAACACCAAAAACTTTGCTACCATAGTATGGTTTCATGGCGGAGGGATAACTCAGGGCAGCAAAGAAATCCCCGAATACCTTAAAAACAAAGGCTATTGCATTGTTGGGGTTAATTACCGATTAAGCCCTAATGTAAAAGCACCTGCTTATATTGAAGACAGTGCCGCTGCCGTAGCATGGGTATACAATAATATTGAAAAATATGGCGGGGATCCATCGCTTGTTTTTCTATCGGGTCACTCTGCCGGAGGTTATTTGGTAAGCATGGTTGGACTGGATCAAAAATACCTTGCCAAATATGATATCGATTCTAATAGGATTGCCGGACTTATTCCGTTTAGCGGGCAGTGCATAACTCACTTTACCGTAAGAAAAGAAAGAGGCATCCCTGAAAAGCAACCATTTGTAGATGACTATGCTCCGTTGTTCCATGTACGTGCCGATGCTCCTCCTTTACTTTTAATTACAGGTGACAGGGAAATGGAAATGCTGGGACGCTATGAGGAAAACGCCTATATGGCACGAATGATGAAAATAGCGGGCCACAAAGACACCCGTCTTTATGAGCTTGAAGGTTATGGCCATAACATGACCGAACCCGCCTTCCCCCTACTGGTTAAGGAAGTTAACCGAATTATAGAACTTAAGAAGAAATAAAAAAATATCCAATAAAAAATCCCTCGCATTGCGAGGGATTTTTATATATAAAACCTGTTGGTTTATCTTATTAGCTTAAAGCATTTTTAACCTGATCTGCAGCTTCCTGGAATAGAGTAGCAGAAAGGATTGGCATACCTGAGTTATCGATAAGTTCTTTAGCGATATCTGCATTAGTACCCTGTAAACGTACAATGATAGGCACGTTGATAGAGTCACCCATGTTTTTGTAAGCGTCAACAACACCCTGAGCAACACGGTCACAACGAACAATACCACCAAAAATGTTGATAAGGATAGCTTTTACGTTTGGATCACGAAGGATGATACGGAAAGCAGTCTCTACACGTTTAGCATCTGCAGTACCACCTACATCAAGGAAGTTAGCCGGCTCAAAACCTGCATACTTAATAAGGTCCATAGTAGCCATTGCAAGACCTGCACCGTTTACCATACAACCTACAGTACCGTCAAGGTCAACATAGTTAAGTCCTACTTCTTTCGCTTCAACCTCAATTGGGTTCTCTTCGCGAACGTCGCGCATATCTGCATATTCTTTTTGTCTGTAAAGAGCGTTGTCATCAAGAACAACTTTAGCATCTACAGCAAGAATTTTGTTATCTGAAGTTTTAAGTACAGGGTTGATTTCAAAAAGAGATGAATCACTTTGTACATAAGCAGTATAAAGAGAGTCAACAAATTTTACCATTTCTTTGAATGCATTACCTGAAAGACCAAGGTTAAATGCAATTCTTCTTGCCTGGAATCCCTGTAAGCCTACTGCAGGATCAATTTCTTCAGTAAAGATAAGGTGAGGAGTTTTTTCTGCAACCTCTTCGATATCCATACCACCTTCAGTAGAATACATAATCATGTTACGTCCTTTACCTCTGTTTAGAAGTACAGACATATAGAACTCTGAAGTTTCACTTTCTCCGGGATAGTAAACATCTTCAGCGATAAGTACCTTATGAACTTTTTTACCTGTTGGAGGAGTTTGAGGCGTGATAAGATCCATACCTATAATCTGTCCTGCAATCTCTTCTACCTGCTGAAGGTTTTTTGCAAGCTTAACACCACCACCTTTACCGCGGCCACCTGCGTGGATCTGTGCTTTTACCACATACCATTCTGTTCCGGTTTCGGCAGTTATTTCTTTAGCGGCAGCAACAGCCTCCACAGCATTGTTAGCTACAATACCGCGCTGTACACGTACGCCGTGGCTTGCCAGTATTTGTTTTCCCTGATATTCGTGTAAATTCATAATTAATGCATTTATCTTATTAAAAGTGGAACAAAAATAGAAAATTCAATCCAATGACCGAAAGTATTTTTAATTTTTTATCCAATCCTTAATACTGGGTCACGCAACCCTTTTTAGGTTTAATCATCTAATAGTAAAACCATTGCCTATGAAAACCATAAAATTACTATTATTACTGGTCATTACAAGCTTAACATTAAGCTGTAATAATGATGATGACAACCGTCCTGTTGAGAACAGTTTTTACGACAGCTGGTCACTTATAAAAGTAAATGGCGGGTTTGCAGGAACCAGCGAGGAATTTGAGCCCGGAACCATTGTTTGGCAATTTAATGAAAATGGTACTGTTACCATTACCAATAATAATACTGATGAGGAGGCTAATGATTATTTTGAGTCAGGTAATTACAGCTATCAGTTTATGGTGACCGAATCGACTACATTTGGCTGTGAAACATCTCTTATTGTTAATGATAATGATTTGGGGTGCTTTAAAATGCAAAACAATACCATTACACTTGATGAAACATATATAGATGGCTATGTAATAACCCTTGTAAGACAGTAAGCCCTCACCTATTTAGTCAGAATCATATTTATTTATATAGTTAACCACAACATCATTTTTTAATTGTTACCCAGTTCCGGGCAAATCCATAAGCTACTATACGTCACTGCTGCTTAAAGGATGAGCCCGGTATTTTTTTATCGTTATTTAAATCGTTATAGTAAAACGCATTAGTTATATTTATAACTTTTTGTTATATTTTGTTAGTATACTTTAATTAATTGACTGGAATTGAATTTGTAAATAATTTTGCTACCGAAACAAGTATATCTTAGAAAAGAATGGAAGCAAAAAATTTATTACAGTTAGCCGAAGAGTTTGGGAGTCCTTTATATGTGTATGACGCGGCTAAAATCCAAACGCAGTATTATCGTTTAGAAAATGCGTTTTCAAAGGTAAAAAATTTAAGAATCAATTATGCCGTAAAGGCGTTATCAAATATCTCTATACTAAAATTGCTTAAACAGATGGGTTCCGGCCTTGATACCGTTTCCATACAGGAAGTGCAACTCGGTATTATGGCCGGCTTTGAACCCGAAAACATTATATACACCCCAAACGGTGTATCTATGGAAGAGATTGAAGAGGTAGCTGCCTTTGGCGTACAAATAAATATAGACAACCTGTCCATACTGGAGCAGTTTGGCGCAAAACACCCTAACACACCGGTATGTATCCGTATCAACCCTCACGTAATGGCGGGTGGTAACAGCAATATATCTGTAGGGCATATAGACAGTAAATTTGGTATTTCAATACACCAAATGCCTCACCTTTTAAGGATTGTAGAAAATACAGGTATGAACATTAACGGTATACACATGCATACCGGATCTGACATACTTGATATCGAAGTATTCCTTTATGCTGCAGAGATACTGTTTAAAGCAGCACTTAACTTTAAAAACCTTGAGTTCCTTGATTTTGGAAGCGGTTTTAAAGTACCATACAAAAAAGATGATATTCAAACCAATGTAGAAGAACTGGGTAAAAAACTGAGCAAGCGTTTTAACGCTTTCTGTCAGGAATATGGTAAAGACCTTACCCTTGCTTTCGAACCGGGTAAATTCCTGGTAAGCGAAGCAGGTTACTTCCTTGCAAAAGTAAATGTGGTAAAACAAACCACCTCTACTGTATTTGCAGGGATTGATACAGGTTTTAACCACCTTATACGCCCTATGTTTTATGGTTCGCACCATCACATTGAAAATATAAGTAACCCTAAAGGAAAAGACCGTTTTTATTCGGTTGTAGGATATATATGTGAAACCGATACGTTTGCAAGCAACAGAAAGATTGCTGAAATAAAAGAAGGCGATGTACTTTGTTTCAGAAATTCGGGGGCATACTGCTTCTCTATGGCTTCAAATTACAACTCAAGGGTTCGTCCGGCAGAGGTATTATGGTATGAAGGAAAAGGTCACCTTATCAGACAAAGAGAAACTTTTGAAGATATAATCCGTAATCAGGTTGTTATGGATTTTAAAAACGAACCTATTACGGTTTAGTTAGGTTATATATACTTGTTATTGTTTCAGGACCGGGGCTGTAAAGCTTCGGTCTTTTGTTTTTGTTAAAAACCTAAAATAACGTTATACCTATACCTATTATAATATATTTGCAGTATGTATCTGGCACTAAAAAACAGTAACTTTTTAAAATACATATGGGGATTTATGTCACTGTACGTACTAAACTGCTGTATAGATGTACCTACACCCCATGGGGTTAAGGAAGACCTTACTATTAATAAGCAGGAAAGTATACTGGAGCTTATTATAGAAAAGCTAATGGGGTTTGATGATGCCCTTGCCGAATATTACGATAACGACAGTGATACCGATTCTTTCAAAAAAATAGGCTTTGATTTATTTATTATTCCTTCGGCTTCTGTAACACAAAAAAAATTCCTGCCTGTAAACGCAACACAAAACCTTAAAGCCGACTTCAACAGTATTGGCGTTCTGTTTTTTGAGATTCCCTACCCTCCTCCCGAAGTATAGTTTATTATCCGTTACAATCACTTTTACCTTGTGCTAAAAAGCATGAGGCTAAATGCTTTTGTTTAATAGTTAATAAATTAAAAATGAAAACTTTTTTAAAGGCAATATGTATTGCCTTACTTCCCTATTGTATAAATAACGGCTATGCCCAAACAAATAATGAATTACCAAATACTATAACCGACAGTCTTTATATTGCCGAGGTACAAGATAAAAATGAACCTGTAAAAGTACTCCATGCAGAACCCTTATACATAGACCTTATCAGGGATCTTGGGGCCCGCAAAGGCGAACGCGAATGGAACGTGGGCATGGGGCTTACAGATAAAAATACACACGATGAATACATTGCTCTTGTAGAGTATGAATGGGCTCCGGTAAACAGACTGGGACTTGAGGTAGAGCTTCCGTTTTCGTTTTATTATCCGGTAAATGGTGAAACCAATACTCCTTCCAGTAAACTGAATAGTCTTAAAATGGCGGTACAGTACTCCTTTTTTGTATCCGAAAAACTAAAAACCTCTATGGCTGTTGGGTATATTCAGGAATTTGAACTTACCGATTTTAATCAATACAGCAGTTCACCCCTTTTTACAGGTAATGTGTACAATCCGTTTTTTATCGCTGCAAAACGATGGGGACAAAACTTTCATACCCTTCTCTATACAGGACCACAGGTATTTCATCATTTTGAAGGTAATATCACTCATACCATTTGGCAAATCAATACTAACTTTCATTACATGATACCCGGTACGCGCAATTTTGTAGGTGTAGAATTTAATAAAGAGGCACAAAAACATTATTTTGATATGACCATAAGACCCCAAATGCGTGTAAGTGTTGCCGATAATATCTTGATAGGTATAGTGACCGGTATTCCCGTAAACAGGGAGAACGAAAGATTCAGCACCTTTTTAAGGCTTATTTACGAACCTGGTCATTAATTGTTAACCGTTTGGTTAAGTTGTTTTTTGTTTAAGCCCGGGTTGTATTGCCCGGGCTTTTTATATATTTGAGTAATAACAACCCAAAATGAAAAAAGCAATAACCTTACCTTTACTAATCGCTGTTTCCTGCCTTATTGCAGGCATTTATGGTGTATTACATGACCAGATAACCTATACCATATCTCCCGAATATTATACAAAATATAAATTCATTCAATTCGGTCTCACAGAATTTGGAATGCCCGAAAGAACAAATAGAGTAATGGCTGCTATTGTAGGATGGATGGCGACATGGTGGGTAGGATTGATATTAGGAATTATATTGTCATTAACAGGGCTTATACACAAAACCTGGCAGCAAATGTTTAAAGTTACACTAAAAGCTATTCTCATAAACTTATTGGTGAGCTTTATTTTTGGCATTTTAGGTTATTTATATGCATTGGCATTCATGCCTCATGAGTGGCAAGATTATTTGAGTTTTTGGGATGTACCTTACGAAATAGTTGATATTAAAAACTATTTAAGGGTAGGATGTATTCATACTTTCGGTTATTTGGGCGGAGTTATTGGACTACCTATTGCCATAGCATATAGTATTAGAACTAAAAGAAGAATTGCCCGCAGTACAATTATATAATTAATTATATTTGAATAAATTACCTTACATCATGACAGATATTAATTATATAAAATCACTCAGGATTCCTACCGCCCAAAATCCGCTTCGCATACTTATGAGCGCATGCCTTAAAGGTATAAAGTGTGGTTATGATGGTACTGCAAACGGTGAATACCCAAGCGCTTTAAAAGTATTACAGTATGATACCGTAAAAGTAACAACGTTTTGCCCGGAAGAGTATTCTTTTGGTTCACCACGTGAAATGTGTGACATACATGGCGGAACCGGAATGGATGTACTTAACGGTAAAGCAAAAGTATTAACCGATAGCGGAATAGACTGGAGCGAGGGAATGATTGCAGCTTCAGAGAAAATGCTGGAAATAGCCAAAGCAGAAGCTATAGAGCTTGCTATATTAATGGATGTAAGTGCTGCCTGCGGAAGCCAGGTTATTTATAATGGTAATCGCTTTGCCGAAAATAAAGTATATCAAATAGGTATGGGAGTTTGTGCGGCCCAGCTTATGCGAAACGGATTTAAAGTTATAAGTCAGCGGGATTATGCCAGCCTTGAGTTGGTATATTCTAAAATTGACTCAGCACATAAAATTAAAACCGATGCTATGGACCATCATGAAATCAACTGGTATAAAGAATATTTTAATGTCTAAACACGGTTAAAGCAAAAATGAAACTGTTACTCAAAAGCACACTATTATCCATACTGGTATTCTTTTCGGTTTCGTTTATTATGATATTGCCTCAGCTTAATCCTTTATCTGATACCTACGGATTTAATATCAAAATAGGATTCCCTTTTGTATATTACTATCAGTTTTGGGCGGGGCATGATTTTCTAAACTGGGAATGGAAAATAATAAACCTTATACTGAATTGCCTAATTACATGGGTAGTCGTTACCGGAATTTATTATTTTATAAAAAAACGTAATTAAGGTCAACTAGCCCAAAATGTTAAACCTCAAGCTGTTCATTAAAACTTGTGTAACTTTGCTAAGCGGCCACTTAAACTTTACTACAGTTTTCCTTAAAGTTTAAATAACATTGCTCTTTAACCCCTTATGGGTATAGTTGTGTAAATTTGGCGGATTCCTATTTACGATTAATAAAATAAAAAAATGAACAGGAGAAAATTTTTCAGGAACGGTTCGCTTTTCACCATAGGCACTGCTGTCCTTAATCCTTTTGAAGGTACTGCACAGGTACTTGACATCAATAATTTAGATAAAAACAAAAAGGCTAAAAACATTATATTCATGGTTAGTGACGGTATGAGTACCGGTACGCTAAACATGGCCGATTTATACCTTAACCGTAAAAACGGTAAAGGGTCTAACTGGTTACAGCTTTATAAAGACCAGCGCATTAGCAGAGCACTTATGGACACGGCTTCGGCCAGTTCTATAGTGACCGACTCTGCTGCGGCTAGTTCATCGTGGGGTGGCGGTGCAAGGGTAAACAACGGTTCCCTTAATGTAGGCCCTAACGGAGAAAGAAACATGCCGATATGGCAAAAATTCAAAAAAGCAGGTAAAATGGCTGGCTGTGTTACTACAGTACCTATTACACACGCTACTCCGGCAGGATTTTGTGTAAATAGCGACAGCCGTAATGCACAGGCCGAAATTGCAGAAGAGTATCTAAAACTGGGTTTTGATGTAATGATGGGTGGTGGCAATAATTACTTTAGTGCCGATAAAAGAAAAGACAAGAAAGACGTTTATGCCGATTATAAAGCTAAAGGATGGCAGGTTGCCCGTACCCGTAGCGAAATGATGGCAGCAGGCAATGACAAACCTATACTTGGTGTTTTTGCTGATGACGGACTTCCATATACCATAGACCGCAGAAGCAGTAAAGAACTTACCGACAACACTCCTACCCTTGCCGAAATGGCTCAAAAGGCTATAGACCGCATGAAGGGGCACAAAAACGGTTTTGTGCTTCAAATTGAAGCCGGTAAGGTAGACTGGGGTGCACACGCTAACGATATTGGTGCACTTTTATACGACCAAACTGCTTTTGACGATGCTATTAAAGCAGTAATTGATTTTGCCGAAAAAGATGGCAACACCCTTGTTGTTATCACTACCGATCACGGTAATGCCAACCCTGGTATTATTTACGGTAAAGAAGCAAACAGTAACTTTGACAGCATCCAGAACTATACTCAAACTAACGAATGGATACTTAACAGTATTCATAGCGAAACAAGTGTAGATCAGGTTAGGGAAATAATAAAACATGCTAACGGAAGGACTATCTCTCAGGAGGAGGCTAAAACCATACTGGGCTATTATAACGGACTTGAAAAAGAAGACGGACTATATAACTACAAACACTTACCGTTTAAGGCTTTTGCAGAAATGCAAAAAGAACACAACTCGGTTGGATGGATTAGCATGAACCACTCTGCAGATTATGTAGAGCTGGCAATGTTTGGTCCGGGTAGTGAATTGCTTAAACCATTTGTTAAAAATATCGACCTGCATTACCTTATGCTGGAAGCAGCCGAAGTAGAGAACAAATTCTAAACTTACTTATACTATAATATCAA
Source organism: Flavobacterium sp. C4GT6 (assembly GCF_036347315.1). Classification (NCBI taxonomy): domain Bacteria; kingdom Pseudomonadati; phylum Bacteroidota; class Flavobacteriia; order Flavobacteriales; family Flavobacteriaceae; genus Flavobacterium; species Flavobacterium sp. C4GT6. Next base: position 145,958 of record NZ_JAZGZU010000006.1, on the reverse strand, counting down.
GGTGCCTTTATGGCACCTTTTTTTATATATTGCAGCATTGTAAACAACCACACCATGTTGAGACACATTAAAAAAATTGTAAGGTTTTGTTTTATTATACTTTTAGCTTTACTTTTTTCAAATTATTTATTTGATAAACGATCATTATCAACAAAAACTATTGTTATAGATATTCATGATACTAATTATAGTTATACACCTTTACACTGCACCTTTACAATTATAATAGTAGTTCTATTTCTCTCTTATTATTCTAAAATAACAAATAATTTATACCGCAATAACAAATCGGTTAACTACACTTTTTTAATATTACTGACTTTTATTGTCGTGGGATATTCCCAACTTATGATGTTAAACTATGCTACTTACAGCATTTTCCCTACAACTTGTGTGATTCCGGGAACCGATGATTATAGGGAATCATATTTAATTACCAATCCCGTTTATATGGCTATGGTACAGATATTTCTTGTGTTATTTTTAATATATAATGCTATTAAAGTGGGAGTAAAATTTAAAAAAATACTATGAAATTAAAAGTCAGTACTAAGGAAGCTGTCAATAAAGGTCAGCTGGTTACTATTTTACTACCATTTATACTGTTACTTGTATTTACATTTTTCATACCACTTGCCTTTATTGAATTTACTAAAAACAAACTCTTAATGTGTGCCTCCGGAGGGGTTATTATCGCATTTGCCTTTAGGAGTTTTATAGTTATATACTGGAAACTATGGGCTTATGAAAATGCCGACAATATACATGCACTTAGAAACAAAGCTATAATGTATAGGGTAATTTCGCCCGAAAATAGTTTTTTTGGAAAATTTGAAATAAAAACTAAAAGCCAGCAAGCTAAATTAAAAGAACTGGAAAAAAGGTTTTTAAAAGATAATCCTATTTATGATGATTATGAAATACCCAAGGTAACACACATACGCCACTCAAGAGTTAAAATGTATATAAATATTGCTATAGGATGTATGATGATTGGATCAGGTATTTTCGTCTATTTTAATGTACAGGAAAAAAATAAAACGCTGACTTATATATTCGCACTATCTGGCATATTTATCTTATTTAATAATATAAGGCTATTACGAAATACTGCACCTTCACTAACCATTAACGACAAAGGTATATATAGTTCTAAAACCAAAACCTTTTTTTCATGGGACGAGATTTACAGTACTGAATTTGATACTATTTCTCATGATGATTATATAAAAATACATCATAAACACGGTACTGAAAAGGTTAAAATTGACAGGATGAATATGTCTTTTTCTGATTTTCAACATATTCTTAATATCTATAATCTACGATATGAAAAAAACAGAGATTCTTCCTTCGTCAGAATGACACTAATTCTGTAAAGGATTGACTTGAGACAACCTCTTTTTTTATATATTGCAGCACTGTAAACAACCACACCAATGAATAAATATCTTAAGGAAACCATTTGGTTAATTATTTTACTACTACCATGTGTTTTTCTCTACTCTTCCGAATATCCAACAATAGATATAAATGTGGGTGATACTTATTTTGTAATGGATCGTTTTTCACTAATTTTCCTTTTTATTGCGATACCGGGATTTCTTATTTACGGAATAAGAACCTTAATCAATAAATTCAGGGACAAGTTTATAAATATTGTCTTTATATTATTTACTGTACTAATTGCCTTACTATGGATTGAAGTGATTATTATAAATGACATGATTGGCTCTGACGGAAGCATGACAATTTATCCTCCACTTAGTGCTGAACCCCAAAAAACTGAAGAAAAATACTACCCTATAGCTAACCATACGATTATGATTACCTTAGAAGTAATACTAATTGTAATAGCATTATTCACTGCTTACAAAACAGGTAAAAACAAAAAATTATCATGAAAAAAATAGTTACAACCACACTAATTTTATTTCTGGTAGCATTTAGCCTGTTTTTTGCATGGGTGGCCATTACCCCTGCTGATTTTGCTATGAGTGTAATTCCGGGATGGAATACAACCATATTACCTCCTCATTTTTTCCTTTCATTTTTCATAACACCCTGGTTGCTGTTCACAGCATTAATTTACCTATGGGCTTTTATAAAAAAATGGCCGCTTAACAAGCTACTGGCTATAATACATGTACTACTGAGCATTCCGCTACTTATAGTGTTTTTATATAAAACCGATGTAGATCTTAACTTTTATACTGAAAATACAGGTATGGTTTTTAAAGCTTTTTTCCTGGCTACAGTTGCCTTTGTTATAGCACAGATATTTTTTATGCTACAGCTTATTACAACCTATAGAAAATTAAAAGCCCGACACTAACTGCCGGGCTTTTTTTATGTTTAAAGACTTACAGCTTCCTGCTTTGCCTTTTTAAAATCGGTTATAATTTCCTCTAAAATTGCTGCTGCGGGTTTTACCTCATGTATGAGTCCGGCAATTTGTCCAATTTCAAGTTCGCCCTCTTCAAGGTCACCTTCAAACATACCTTTTTTGGCACGTGCCCTGCCCAGTAATGTTTTTAGGTCATCTACTGTTGGGGCTTTGGTATATAAATCCATTACATCATGGAAAAACTTGTTTTTTATCAGCCTTACCGGAGCAAGCTCCTTAAGGGTAAGATGTGTATCGCCATCCTGAGCGTTTACTATTGCCTGTTTAAAGTTAGCATGCGAAGACGACTCTACCGAAGCCGCAAAACGGCTACCTACCTGTACACCATCGGCACCAAGTATCATAGCGGCAAGCATACCCCTGCCTGTTGCAATACCTCCTGCTGCGATAAGCGGAATTTGTAATTTTTCCTTCACCATAGGAATAAGCGTAAATGTAGTGGTCTCTTCCCTACCGTTATGTCCCCCTGCTTCAAAGCCTTCGGCAACAACAGCATCTACCCCTGCTTCCTGAGCCTTTAGGGCAAACTTTACACTACTTACCACATGCACCACGGTAATGCCGCGCTCTTTTAACCATGCTGTCCATGTTTTAGGATTCCCGGCAGATGTAAATACGATTTTCACCCCCTCATCAACAATGATATTCATTATCTCTTCGATATTTGGATATAGCATTGGTACATTTACACCAAAAGGTTTATCGGTTGCTTTTTTACATTTTTGTATATGTTCACGCAGTACCTCTGGGTACATAGACCCCGCTCCAAGAAGACCAAGTCCTCCCGCATTACTTACTGCACTTGCCAGTTTATAGCCACTGGCCCAAATCATTCCTGCCTGTATTACAGGGTGTTGTATATTAAATAATTGAGTTATTCTGTTCATGTAAAATGAATATTTTTTTAAACTCTAAAACTACAAATTTTCAGACAAACGGCTTAAAAAATCGAACTTCTCTCTTACATCCATATTTATCATTACATCTGTACTGTTAGTATCTATATTAAACTTTTTTGCAATATCAGTAGGAATTTCAAGCTCTTTCATATCATGCAGCTGTCCTATTCTTATTAAAGGGAGGTAAGCCCACGCTAACTCATTAGGCCCCTGAGCCCCACAATCCCTAACAGTCTTTACTATTTTATTATTTTTTATAAAATAAATACAAACACACAGCATACCATCTGTTACGTTATGTGCATAAGACTCCTCCAAGTTCATGTAATCTGCCCTTTTGAACCTTTCCTTAATACGGTTAAACCCTTCCTTACTAATTTTTGACTTGTTTAGTCCTAAATGTTTTACACTGTACCTGCCGCTAAATAACACATCTCCATTATTTTTTACAAGAAGCGTAACAACAGGACTGATACCAAAACACGGCGATGAATATAAAAAAACAGCGTCAAAATCAGGAATCGTATCTGTTTTATATGTCTTTTTTACAAAAGTCCCTCCGTACCTATGTGTAGCATCTGTAGCTATTTTAAGTGTATCGGGAGTAAGTTTTTTTACTTTACACAAACTCCATTTTTGGGTTGCCGGATTAAAAAGCCTCAAGCTGTCGTTTGATAAAGTATATTTAGATTCAGTACCAAAATAAATATAATATGCATTTGACCCGTATTTGGAATTTTCAGCACTTATAAAATGGGGGTTCTCCCTATGAAATCCATATTTATCTTCAAAAATACTGTCAGTAAAAAACTCAAAACCTCTATTGTTAGTAAACTGGTTTGTAGTATCTATCGAGCTCCAAGTACCCAAAATAATATTTTGGGGCGTAAGTGTTTTTTCTTTTTGACAGGAAACTGATAAAATTGCAAATAAGAATAGTAAGGCGTATCTCATAAGTAAGGATTTATTGCTTTATCAGCCTTCCGGTTTTGGATTTATCAGAAGATGACACCACATAGTTATATACTCCAAACGATAAACCACGTAACGATATTGCCTGATTAGCAATGACTTCGTGCTGTAAAACAACCTGTCCTAAACTGTTATAAACTGTAACCGAAGCTTCATTAACATCATCCGGAAGGGATATATAAAATACATCTTTTGTAGGGTTTGGATATACTACAAAATCTTTTTTGGAAAGCTCCTGTACAGACAGTTCATTTAATGCCAAAGCAAAATTAGGTATACCGTAACCGTAGTCATAATCAGGATTACTAAACCTGTCTGCCGAACCTTTTATAAGATCCATAATCTCAGTATTGGTTTTCTCAGGCAATGCCTGCCATAAACAGGCTACTAAACCTGCAGTGATAGGACTTGCAAACGATGTCCCGTTACCAAAGCTTATCTCACCATCGGTTTTAGAGTAAATAGCAGCCACTCCCAGTGCCATAACATCGGGCTTTAATCTTCCGTCAAACGTTGGTCCTATACTACTAAAACTGCCTCTTTGCTCCTCATAATTAACTGCACCCACGGTAAGTACATTAGCCGCATCGGCAGGAACCTCAACATAAGGTTTTTCGGTACTACCTGTATTCCCTGCTGAAGTTACACAAATCATACCGCGTGTAAAAGCAATATTAGCTCCACGTGTTATAAATGCGGTTTGACCATCAAGGTCTTCATAGGTATAATTGTAATTGGGATTATCAAAATCATAATACCCCAGTGAGGTATTAATTACATCTACCCCAAGGCTGTCGGCCATTTCGGCTGCTTCTACCCAGTAGGATTCCTCCACAGGATTTTCAGATGAGGCATCTTCTGTTACAAAAAGGTAGTAAGAAGCATCGGGCGCAGTACCTACAAGTGCCCCTTCAACATACCCTCCCATGGTAGAAAGCACAAATGTACCGTGCTGATTACCGGTATAAAAATTATCTGTTGCAGCTACAAAATTATAACCTCCCAAAATACGGTTGTTATTCAACAGGTTTTGAAACGGTTGCGCTGTATTAACTCCGGGAAACCCCGAATCCAGTACGGCTATTATCATACCCTCTCCGCTATAATCCTGCTGGTGTAGTACGTGTCCGTTAAGCATTTGTATTTGGGTAGTACTCATACCATAATTAAAATCGGCCTGAACATCCAGTGTTTTATTCACCTGCTGCTGCCTTGAGGCTATTGCAGGCCTACCGGGGTTGTTAAGTGATTTATCGGCATATTCTATACTGTCTACAAACTCCAGTGAAGTTAGTGCAGCTATATCAATCAGTTCTCCTCTTACATGCAGTGCATTAAGCCATTTTGACTTTGCCATTACCGTTATTCCGCTAGCAGCTGTTACACCGTTTATATACTCCTGATGAATAGGAACATCAAGTTCATCCAGCTCAATACCCTGTGCAGCCCTGCGGTCTAATGCACGTTGAGATAGCATTTCAAGCGGATTTTCAAAGTAATAATCTGCGTCAGGTTTATCGGTAAAATACACCCAGGCATCCTCCTGAGCGCTACATACTGCAGTAAATATAAGTAACAGTAATAGGAACTGCTTTTTCATTTTTTTAAAATTTTAACCATTCTTCCTAAAAGAATATACGCCCTGTAGGAGTTTATGGTTTATTCTTAATACGATTTCATAGCGGAATCAAATATACAAAAGATGCCTGCAAAAACTGAAAAGATAGTATTTTTGCCCAAATTCTTTTAACGATGTTATACCTCATTTTAAGTATTATATGCAGCGTTACCGTTGGTGTACTGTTTAAAACTGCAAAAAAATACCCTGTAAACATTAGCCAGATTGTAGGCTGGAACTATGTGTTTGCCGTAGGACTGTGCTATCAGTTTTTTAAACCCGATATGAGTACTGTAGATAGTAATGCCACATGGCACATTTATATTCCGTTGGCGGTATTACTGCCTTCCATATTTATATTTTTGGCACTATCCATTAAGCATATGGGAATTGTAAAAACCGATGCAGCCCAACGCCTGTCACTATTTATCCCTATACTTGCAGCTTACTTTATTTTTAAGGAAAGTTTTACTACTTATAAAATTATAGGCCTGCTTGTAGGTTTCCCTGCTATAGCTTTGATACTCTCCAAAAAAGACGATAATAATGCCTCAAAGTGGTTTTATCCGGCTATCGTATTACTGGGATTTGGCGTTATAGATATACTGTTCAAACAGATAGCCCTGCACAATACCATGCCTTACATCACATCGCTTTTTATAGTATTTTGCGGAGCTTTAGCCGTGGCATGGCTGTATGTATTTTTTAAACTGATTGTGAGTAAAGAAAAACTAAGCCTTATGAATTTGGCTTTTGGGGCACTGGTTGGTATTTTCAATTTCTGTAATATTCTTTTTTACTTAAAAGCGCATAAAGCATTTTCTGAAGATCCATCGACCGTTTTTGCCGGAATGAACATGGGGGTAATTGTACTGGGCAGCCTTGTGGGGATTTTATTTTTTAAAGAAAAGATGTCAAAACTTAATTATGCCGGACTCACTTTAGCACTTTTTGCCATCTTTTTCATAGCACTTTCTCAGTTGTAAGCTCATTAAAACTAAAAAAACACCAAATTTAAATATTTGATATTCAGTTAAATAAAAATATTTAAAGTTTTATTTGGAAATTAAAATCATTGTACTTTAAATTTGCAGCAAGTTCTTTAGAAAATAATTCTTATCCAGAAAGACCGAGGGATTTGACCCTATGACGTCTTGGCAACCTGTTCATTAATTTGAATAAGGTGCCACATTCAACCACATGCAAATGTGGAAAGATAAGTTTAGAAATACGTAGATAATACTTCAATATATTATGTGCCTTTCTGACTTATCGGAAAGGCATTTTTTGTTTATGCACTTTCCGATAGACTGGTTTAGAATGTTTTTTTAACAGGATTTAAAAAATTGTCAAATATTCTAAACAGCAAAAAAATGAGAGAGCAAACTTTAATTCTTAACAGCATTCCGGTAGACGAACTAACAGGATCAATCGCTACCCCTATTTACCAAACATCAACATTTGTACAGGATGCACCGGGCGTTCACAAAGGTTACGACTATTCACGCAGTAACAACCCTACACGTAAGGTTCTTGAAGACTGTATTGCAGCACTTGAAAACGGTCACGGTGGTTTTGCTTTTGCAAGCGGACTGGCAGCTATTGACTCGGTTATAAAACTTCTTGAAGCAGGGGACGAGGTTATAGCAGTAGATGATATTTACGGAGGGGCTTTCCGCCTGTTCACTCACGTGTACCAAAAATTCGGAATCAAAATTAACTATGTAGATTCTACAAACGCTCAAAATGTAGCCGATGCAGTTACCAATAAAACAAAACTTATCTGGATTGAATCGCCTACAAACCCTACCCTAAAAGTATCTGATATACGCACTATCGCAAAAACAGCAAAAGAAAACAACATACTGCTTTGTGTAGATAATACTTTTGCATCGCCGGTTTCTCAAAAACCTATCGATCTTGGTGCAGACATTGTTATTCACAGTGCAACTAAATACATTGCAGGTCACAGTGACCTGATTGCGGGTCTTGTGGTAACTTCTAGACAGGAACTAAGCGAGAAAATCAAATTCATACAAAATGCATCAGGTGCTATTTTAGGACCATTTGACAGCTGGTTAGTAATCCGCGGTATTGAAACGCTTACCCTTAGAGTAAGACAACATGCCGAAAACGCTCAGAAAATAGCTGAGTTCCTACAGGAAGAAAAGCTTATTAAAAATGTTTACTACCCTGGCCTTAAAACACACCACAACCATGAGATTGCTAAAAGTCAGCAAAAATACTTTGGTGGTGTAATCGCTTTTGATCTTGTAATTGATGATAAAGAACTGGCTTCACAAATAGTATCGGGCACTAAACTGTTTAAACTGGCTGAAAGTCTTGGAGGTATTAAAAGCCTTTGCTGCCTGCCATGTGAAATGACTCACAAATCAATCCCGGCAGAAAAGAGATACAGCTCTGGCGTTACTGATAGCCTTATACGCCTTTCTGTAGGTCTTGAAGATGCTGATGATCTAATTGACGACTTAAAACAGGCTATTGCTGCTGCTGTTAAAGCTAATGCAGATAAAAAAAGCGTAACAGCTTAATTAAACATCTCTCAAAAGAAGAAATACAAAATGTCAAGAAAAAATTTAAATATAGGATTATTCGGTTTTGGATGTGTAGGCTACGGACTATACGAAGTGTTGGAAAAAACTCCGGGACTGAAAGCAAACATCAAAAACATTTGTGTTAAGGACAAAAACAAAGCCCGTGAAATAGGTGCAGAAAACTTTACTTACGACAAAAATGACATCCTTAACGACGAAGATATCAATGTGGTAGTAGAACTTATAGATGATGCCGATGCTGCTTTTGAAATTGTAGCGGCTGCTCTTAAAAAAGGGAAAGCGGTGGTATCTGCCAACAAAAAGATGGTTGCCGAACATTTTACCGAACTACTGGAACTACAGCGTGAATACAACGTGCCGCTTTTATATGAAGCTGCCTGCTGTGCCAGTATGCCTATAATTAGAAACCTTGAGGAATATTATGACAACGACCTTTTAGAATCTATAGAGGGGATTGTTAACGGCTCTACCAACTATATACTTACCAAAACTTTTGCAGAAAACCTTTCGTATGAGTCTGCCCTTAAACAGGCTCAGGACAACGGTTATGCCGAAAGTAATCCTATTCTTGACACTGGAGGCTTTGATGCCAAGTACAAACTGCTAATATTATTAGCACACTCATTTGGTTACATTGCCAACCCTAACGACATATATAATATAGGTATAGATAACATAGGCGAACTGGAGCTTAAATATGCCCGTGAAAAAGGACTTAAAATTAAGCTGGTTGCCCAGGCATTTAAAACACCACAGGGAACCCTATCGGCTTTTGTTATTCCTAAATTCGTAGACAGCGACGACCGCCTGTTTACTGTTGATGATGTATTTAACGGAGTGCTTACCAAAACCAGCTTTGCCGATACTCATTTCTTTGTGGGGCGTGGTGCAGGTGCACACCCTACAGCCTCTGCTGTGCTGTCAGACATCTCTGCATTAAGTTATGATTACCGTTATGAATACAAAAAAATATACCAGGAAGAAAACATACTGCTGAGTGATAAGGTTACGCTTAAGGTATTGCTTCGCCATAAAAAGGAAGAAGCAGAAAGCTTAAAAGAATATTTTGACATCATTGAGGAGTCATATGCAAATCATGATTCCGGATACATTACAGGGAATATTTCCCTTGAAAATGTAAAAGCTCTGCAAAGCAGTAATCCTGCCGAAAGGTCTTTTATATTATTAAATATTGAAAAAGAAACTCTTGCTTATGAATCTTTAATCGAAGCTAATTAATTAGTAGTTCTGATTATGTTTAGTTGAAAAGCCGTATCAGTTCCCGATACGGCTTTTTTAATTTAATGCTTTTTATATTCCTTTACCCCTGCTTTAATTTCAACGAGTATATCATTTTGTTCCGGCGGGACCGGGCATGAATAACTATGGTTATAGGCACAATAAGGATTATAGGCTGTATTAAAATCTACCGTAAGAGTATTTCCGGCAGGGATTTTAAGATCTACATACCTGCCTCCTCCATAACTTCCGTTACCCGATGTCAAATCAGTAAACGGCAGGAAAAGGTAATCCTTATACTCTTCCATTTTCATCATATCCATACTCTGAAAAACGTCCAGTTTTACCTCTTTCCCTTTTAGGGTAAAATGCAGTTCGCCATACTTCCTGTAGCGTGGTTTCCTACTGGTGGTGGTTTGCATGTAAAAAGGTTTTTCATTTGGCGTTTTAACCAGTTTAGCCTCAACACAAAAATCAGTATCTATAGGATAAAACTCAAGCGATTTAAACGTCTTTATATCTTCTTTAGTAAGCGGAGACTCATCTGGGTTAGCATACTCCTTATTCATCTTTTCCTGAAAAGCCACAGCATTGTCCTTTGAGCATTCCTGTGCTTTTGCCATAAGAGATAGTAACAAAGCTCCGCCAATTATTATATTCCTCATTATCTTATTATTGGTTTTATACAAAAGTAACCAATAACTTAAAATATTTTTATTGGGCTGTTAATATTAAGGAGTCATTCCTTTGTATATTTGTGGTAAATCATCCCATTTACATGTTTCTTAAAGCCTTTAAGCGCTATATCAATAACTTCAGGGGCTTCTCCCGGGAGATATGGATACTAACGCTAATTACGTTTATTAACCGCGCCGGTACTATGGTACTGCCATTCCTTTCCAAATACCTTAAAGAGGACCTGTGCTTTTCATACGGTCAGGTAGGTTGGATAATGGTATGTTTCGGACTGGGATCAATGGCGGGATCATGGATAGGTGGTAAACTAACCGACAGGATAGGTTTTTACAAAGTAATGGTATATAGCCTTTTTACCACGGGGCTTTTATTTTTCGGATTACAGTATGTAACTTCCTTTGTTGGGTTGTGTTTTGCTATGTTCGGTATAATGGTAATTGCCGATACGTTTAGACCCGCCATGTTTGTTTCTCTTAATACCTATGCAAAACCCGAAAACCGTACGAGAGCTTTAGCATTGGTAAGACTTGCCATCAACCTTGGTTTTGCAGCAGGGCCAGCCTTGGGCGGACTCATTATTACTAATATTGGTTACAAAGGCTTGTTTTGGGCCGATGGGGCGTCGTGTATAATTTCTATACTACTGTTCTATATATTAGTAAAAGAGAAGAAAAAAGTAACAGAAGATAAATCATTGGTAAAAGAAGATATAACAAAACACGTATCTGTTTTTAACGATGGTACTTTCCTGTTGTTCCTGTTTACCAGTTTTGCAACAGCACTTATATTTTTCCAAATGTTTACTACCCTACCGCTTTACCACGGGGAAGTATACAACCTAACCGAATTTGAAACAGGGCTTATTATGTCGTTTAACGGTACTATGGTATTTACTTTAGAGATGCCGTTAGTAGGATATATTGAACGGAAAAACATATCTAAAATCAAAGTACTGTTATGGGGTTCAGTATTCTTTGCCCTTGCCTTCTTTACCCTGTTAATTAATGTTTGGATAGGAGTACTCTTATTAAGTGTTGTATTTATTACACTTGGAGAGATGCTTTGTTTTCCGTTTGCCAATTCGTTTGCTATGAGTCGCGCTCCACGTGGTCATGAAGGGCGTTACATGGCACTTTATACCATGACATTTAGTGTAGCCCATATTTTTAGTTCCAAACTGGGAATGCTTAATATTTCTTTCTTTGGTTATAATACCAACTGGGCTGTTATGGGAGTTTTAGGTCTGCTCTCGGCTGCTGCAATACTACTGGTGCAAAAGCGTTTAAAACAAGAATCACACGCATAGCATAAATTTTTAAGGCATCTTTATACAATAAAAAACTACCGTTTTAGTTATATAACTATAAAAATAGTTGACAAACTAAAAAAATAGTTTTAGCTTTGGATTATTAATTAAAGATGCCATGCAAAAATTAACGAACAAAGAAGAAGAAGTAATGCAGATTTTGTGGAAGCTTGAAAAAGCTTTTGTGAAAGATGTACTGCTTGAAGTAAAGGAAAGTAAACCTCATTACAACACTGTTTCTACTATAATAAGAAACCTTGAGGAAAAAGGTTATGTAGATCACATTGCCTACGGTAATACCTACCAGTACTACCCTACTGTATCCAAAGAAGATTACCGCACAGGTTATATGAGCAATGCCATTAAAAACTACTTTAATAACTCATACAAGGGTATGGTATCTTTCTTTGCCAAAGAAGAAAAGATAAGCGCCGAAGAGCTACGCGAAATACTGAAAATGATAGAGAAAGAAGAGTAGCATGGAACAGTTTTTTGTATATATGGCCAAAGCTTCAGGACTAATTGCCCTGTTTTATGCTGCATATCATATTTTTTTACGAAAAGAAACTTTCTTTGTTTCAAACCGTTGGTTTTTACTCTCGGGCTTAGGTACAGCATTGGCATTGCCATTTGTTTTCTTTAAAAAAATTGTATGGATAGACCCCGCCCCGCAACAGGAAATACAGGTAATAGATGTTAGCCGGTTACTACAACTTCAGGATAACACACAACAGGTAGCACCTCCCCCTGTAAGCTTTAGCTGGCCCAATGTTGTTTTGGGCATATATATAGCGGCTGTAATATTTTTAATTATTAAACTGTTATTCAATTTTATATCGCTAAGGCGAATAATAAAAAAACAAACCATAATAAAAGAAGGTCAATATAAACTTATTGATACACCACGGGTAAATGCTCCGTTCTCCTTCTTTAATTATATAGTATACAATTCGGCACTATTGCAGCCTAACGAACTGGAAAGCATTATTAGCCATGAAAAAGTTCACAGCAGGCAATACCACTCGGCAGATATGCTTATTGGTCAGTTAACAGCCATATTCTTTTGGTTTAACCCTTTTGCCTGGCTGTATAAAAGTTCGATCTCTCAAAATCTTGAGTTTATTGCCGATGCTGTTGCTACAAAACAAATAAGCGACAGCACGGCATATCAAAAAACAATGCTGAAAATTACGCTTCAGCCCGAATACATATCAATCACCAATCATTTTTATCAATCACTAATCAAAAAACGAATCGTTATGTTAAACAAAAAAAAATCAGGAAAAGTAAACAGTTGGAAATATGCTATAGTACTCCCAGTACTAATAGCTTTTATGATGCTGTTTCAAATAAGGGTTATTGCTCAGGAAAAAAGCACCGATAAGGCCATAGAGGAAGTAAGCGATGAAAAGTTTAAAATGGCTCTTGAAATCACAAAAGATGCCACAGACAAAGAGCTTGAAAAGGTAAAAGAACTGTTTAAAAAAGAATTTGGTTCCGAGGTTGCCTTTAGCAACATAACCCGTAACAGTAATAATGAAATTACAGCTATTAAGGTTACGGTTAACGATGGCAATCAGTCAAAAGTATACCAAACAAACAGCACGCAGCCTATAAATCGTTTTGAAATTGCTATAGAGAGTAATGACGACACAGGTAACAAAATTGCATTTAATGCACTGCCTGTAAACGACCAATACCAAAACTACGCTAACACCTACTATCAGGATGAACCCGATATGACAGCTCCGCCAGCACCGCCAGCGCCACCGGCTCCTATGGCTCCTATGGCTCCAAATTCAATGATGGCTCCGCCAGCCCCTCCTACTCCACCTGCTGCTAGGGGAACGATTTACAATTCACCATCTCAACAAAACGGACTACAAATTATAAACAGTGATAATAAAGATGTACTGGTAATTGTAAACGGTGTAAAACAGCAAAAAGGCAGTACAGTAACCATACCACAGGGACAAATTGTTAGTAATATAAATGTTATTACAGGTAAAGAAGCCAAAAAGAAATACGGTAAAGAAGCTAAAGACGGCGTACTGGTAGTAACCACACAAACAGGTGGAAGCTATGCTGTAAAAATGCCTAAAGGAATGGTACTGGATATGGACATGATTCAGGATTTCAGTATCGATCCTATAAGTATGATGGATATGGAAGCACTTGCCCAGCTTGATGGCGAAATGGCTAAAAGAATGGAAGAGCAGATGAAACGTGTTGAGGAAATGAGTCAGGCCGAAAAAATCAGGATGAAAGAGCAAATGGAAAGAGGTCTTGTTCAGCTACAAAGAGGTGAAGCTCAAATTGCACGCGACATGGAAAGGGCCGAGCAAAGAAAGCTACAAATGGAAGAACGAAGGACTGAAATTTTAGCCCGAAAAGAAGAACTAAAAGAAAATGCTGAAGAAAGAAGGGAAGAATTAAAAAAGAGGCTTGAAGAACGTAAAAAACACTTTGAAGAAAGACGCGGTCACATTGACAAAATGAAAGCTGAACAGGAAAAAGAAATGGCCGAGCAGAGAAAGCAATTAGAAGAAGTGAAAAAAGATATGGAAGAAGCCCGCAAAGAGATACAAGAGGCCAGAAAACTAATGCAGGAAGAGCTTGAAAAAATAAATACTGAAAAAGAATAAATCTTTATTGTTAAAGTTAGTTAAGCAACAGTAATGATGGGGAATACAGTTGAGCGCTGTATTCCCTAAAAAATAAAAATACTACCATGGAGAACCTTACTATCTATATGTTAAAAGCATCGGGGATAATTGCATTATTCTATTTTGCCTACATCCTGTTTTTAAAAAAAGAAACCTTTTTTACTGCTAACAGGTGGTTTTTACTCTCCGGGTTATTTACTGCTGCTTTTTTACCCCTACTAACTATTACAAAAACAGTAATTATAGAGCGTACTAACACTACTCCTTTTCAAATACTAATACCTGAAGCAGAAAATTATACTGAAGCAGTAGTTGAACAAGCCTATACCATTAACTGGTTTTATGTACTTATCGGGATATATATACTAATAGCAACTGTATTGCTAATTCGGTTAGTTATAGATTTATTTAAAATAAAAACAATAATTAAAGGAAGTAACGGCAAAAAGGAAAAACAGTATACCATTATAGACACCACAGGTATTACACTACCTTTTTCTTTTTTCAGCTACATTGTTTACAATTCGAATACAGTTAACCCAGAGGAGTTAAATGATATTCTAAAACACGAAAAAGTACACAGTAGCCAAAAACATTCGGCAGATATTATAATAGGTCAGCTTTTTACCATACTGTTTTGGTTTAACCCGTTTATGTGGTTGTACAAAAAAACAATATCACAAAATCTGGAGTTTATTGCCGATGCCGAAGCCTGCAAACAGGTAAACGACAGAAAAAATTACCAGAAAACATTGCTCAAGTTTACACTTAATGAAGAGTATATGGGGATAACCAATCATTTTTATCAACCATTAATCAAAAAACGTATCATGATGTTAAACATGCCTTCATCAAAAAAAATAAATACATTTAAGTATGCCTTCATATTACCATTTATGTTTGCCTTTGTTTTTCTTTTCCAGATAAAAACAGAAGCTCAAATTAAAGAAACAGAAAACCAAACCGTACAAACCGAATCGCAAAACAAGATTCATGCATTAGAAATAACTAAAAATACTAGTGATGAAACCCTTAAGGAAGGAATCAAAAAACTGGAAAAAGCTACTGGATGTACTTTTACATTGAATGCACTCGACAGAAATGACAACGGCGAAATTTCCAATATAGCTTTAACGATTACAGGAGCTGCAAATGTAAAATCATGGAGTACTTCAAAGAATACGGGGCTAGATCCTTTTTTACTTACTGTTGAGAAAAATGACAAAGGGGAATATTTTGTTGAAATGGAAAAAATACACTACGGTTCTGCCGGTGAAACTGAAATAGGTGTTCCTGAACAACACAACAACCCTAAAACAGGAAAAAATGCTATTTTTATAAATACAGCAACCGATACCATAGCTCAAAACGGAGTACGTAAATTTACATTCTACACTACAACTATAGACACTGCTTTTTACGACAGGAATACCTCACAAGATATAAATACATCAATATCCCAAAGGGTAAGTGACAACCAAACGGGAAGAATAAGAAAATATACTGTTGTAGAACAAACCGAAACTAACCATAATATGGTTAATGCAGATGATGCCTTAATATTTATTGATGGTAAAGAAGCTACACCTGCAATGGTTAAAAATCTTAATCATAATAACATTGTAGCAATAGATGTAAACAAAAAAACCGAAGAAAATGTAGCAAAATATGGTGAAAAAGCCCGAAATGGTGTTATTATGGTCACTACCACTAAAAACAGACCTAAAACAGTTACTATTACTACGTCAGACATTGAGGAAGAACCTAACATTATTACGGTTTCGAAAAAACAGCAAAACAATGCATTAGTGGTAATTAATAAGAATACCAGCGATGAAACCCTTGAAAATTACAAAGATGTACTACAAAATATGGGAGTAACCGTAAAGTATAAAACAGTAAGAAGAAATAAAGCCGGAGAAATTGTTAAACTAAAAATAAGCATAACCGACGATAAGAAAGGTACTGAAAAGTCGCTAACATGTCAGGACTCAAACGGTATATCAAACATTGCTATAAGTAAACAAAATGGTGAGATAAAAACATTTATCCAGTAAGAAAGGATATAAAAGAGAAATCATATATTTTACTTAAAAGACTGTCAATCAAGACAGTCTTTTTTTATATTTGATACAACCAAAACCCTCTCACCATGTTTAAACTACTGGCAAAACTCAATAAGTGGCTGTTACCTAATTACAGCAAACAGCAACTTGACCTCAGCAAAGCTACCAAACTTCAAAAAGCAATAATTGCCTGGAAATACTACGTTACCATACACGCACTGGACTAATATACCAACGGCGAATAAATATCGTATTTACTTATTTTTTTCCTCCCGTTAAGAAACGACAGTTCCATTAAAAAGTTACACTGTACAATTTCACCTCCCAGTTTTTCTACCAGTTCGCAAACCGCAGCAGCAGTACCACCTGTGGCCAGTACGTCGTCATGGATAAGTACCCTGTCCCCTTTGTTAATTCCGTCAATATGAACCTCCAGGGTATCCATACCATATTCCAGCTCATAAGATGACGAAATGGTTTTATACGGTAGCTTATTAGGCTTTCTTACAGGTACAAACCCTGCATTAAGCTCATAAGCCAGTAAAGTGGCAAAAAAGAAACCACGGCTCTCCACCCCTACTACCTTATCAATGTTTTTATCCTTAAGGTTTTTTAGTAATAATTGTATGCATTCCTTAACTGCATTTGGGTTTCCTAACAGCGGAGTTATATCTTTAAACCCTATTCCGGGTTTCGGAAAATCCTGAATGTCACGTATATAGTTTTCTAATGCCATTTTTTTTCAATTTTATATTCATTTAGGTTTGCAAGTTAATCAATAATCCCTATATTTGCACCCGCAAAGAACGATAAGCCAATAGCTTTATTTTGGCAAATCGGGGAAGCAAAAAGGCCTCGTGGCGCAACTGAATAGCGCATCTGATTACGGCTCAGAAGGTTACAGGTTTGAATCCTGTCGAGGTCACAAAAAAGCCCATACAATGTATGGGCTTTTTTATTTTATATCACCACTTACTTCCCTCCTCTATTTTATCAAACAAAATTTCACAGAATTCCCCCTATTCTTATATCATAAAAGTTATATACAACGATAAGTTCATTACCTCCTAATTAAGTAAGAACTACTCTGAATTATCTTATTCCTAAGTAAAAGTACCGAATAAAAAAACAGGTACTTATACGTAATTTTTTCACTCCATTTATTTTTAGTTTTACATTAACCAACAAGCAATACTCTCTTTATCGTAATAAGATAATCACTGATATACAACATACTATATCATTCAAACCTCCTATTCACATAAAGAATTGATCCGTCAAAATAATAAAGGGATCATCCTAAAAACTAAGCTGATTATTGTTGGCAACAATTAAAATGTATTCAACTAAAAAATAATTTAAATATTAAAACAATGGAAAATTTCACTCCTCAAAACCCAAATGGTAAAATTGTCAAACTAAGTACTGAAGCAGACTGCCTGAAATATTTTCAGCAAGATAACCTTCAAAAAATAAACGATAGCTTACCGGGTAGTCAAAAACTTGCTGACTTTCTGCCTTTCTATATTGAAAACGTAGAAACAAGCACTTATACTATAGACTCAGATGTTGAGTTTTCAGGTATTCCGCAAATAATTAATTGCGACACTCTGGTATTTGACGGCGGAAGTATCACTTCTTATGTACAGCTATCCATCAATGCTACAACCACTAAATTAGTAAATCCAAGCAGTAAAAATAATTACCAGATACTTATGGCCGGAGCCAATGGTGTTGAAGGTGCTAATGGTTCAACTGGTGCGACAGGTACTACAGGTAAAAACGGACAATCTAAAAGTTGTGACGATGCTCAGGCAGGTTCAGACGGAGGAAACGGAGAAGCGGGTACTGAAGGAACTGACGGACAAAACGGTGGAGGCACACCGCTATCAAACTTCAACCTGGGTTCTGTTCAGCTAAGCGGCACTTCACTTTTTACTGTTTTAGCACGTGGTGGTAATGGCGGTAATGGCGGAGCCGGTGGAACTGGTGGAAAAGGAGGTAACGGAGGTAACGGAGGTAACGCAACCAGTACAGGATGCACCTGTTATAATAATGGTGGTGATGGAGGAACCGGAGGAACCGGAGGAACTGGAGGAAAAGGCGGAAATGCCGGAAACGGAAGTAGTGTTAATCAGGCAATGACAGTTACAGTAAACACAAAAGCTGATAAAGCTAACATCTCTTCAAATGTTATTCCGGGCAGCGCCGGACAACACGGTGCAGGTGGAACCGGCGGAAACGGTGGTAATGGCGGAAGCGGTGGTACCGGTACCAAACACGGACATGACGGAAGTAAAGGATCTACCGGAGCTAAAGGTGCTACAGGAGGAAACGGTAATGGCGGATCTAACGGATCTATGCCTGTAATAAATGTTATAAGTAATTCTTAATACTCATAATACCTGTAAACTATGAAAACTCACGTCGATATGGTAACCAATACAGGTAGTGATGCGTTGACCAATTCTAATGCTGATGTCGAATACGTCCTTATTCCTACTGTTGAAGAAGCTAAACAATTTTTCGGACCTATAACTATTGAAGAACGCAAATGGCGCAATGAAGTTTATTTTGATGAACTGCTTAAGTCCCCTCGTTCAAAACTGGGCATAGGGGAACATGACAGAGCCGAAGCCTACATTTTTGGCAATGGTAATTATCCTTTTACAGATGCAAATGCTCATCAAAGCCACTTTCCGGTTTCGGTAAAAGTGATACAAATTGAAGAGTTGTTCCTTTCTTGCGGTGAAACTCTTGATTTAACTGCCTATCCTAACGAATTTCCATGGGATACAGGAGATTCAGAGATTTACTTACAAATAACCGTTAAACGATTAGTTCTCAGCAATCAAAGTAAGTTAGTCGTTAATGGCAATGTATTTATCCTCAATTGCGAAGAATTAGTAGCAAATGATATAAATAATGGGCATGCAACAATAGAATTAGGTACCTCAAATTTGGTACAACAACGCAGTTTTACCCGTATTAACTCCATAATCGATATACCGGATTATGCTATAAAAGGAATTGACGGCGCAAATGGTTCTCCACTTACGGTTGAACCCACACCACTTGGACTGCGGGTAGTTAATACAAACGACCAGTGTTACGGGCATAATGGTACCGATGGATACAATGGTTTAAAAGGAAATAAAGGCCGAAATGGTGCAATGCTCTATTTATCTGACCTCCGATTTGGCAAACTAACCGGATTCAAAACCAACAGCATATGGTTAAAGGCCGGTGCAGGTAAAGGTTTTCCGGGATCTGACGGAACTAACGGCGGTGATGGTGGTAATGGCGGCAATGGTGCCAACGGGCTAATAACTCCATTTGGCATTGTATCAGGCTTTCCTGGAGGAAATGGTGGCTGTGGAGGCAATGGCGGCAATGGCGGTCAAGGTGGAAATGGTGGCATGTGCTGCGATATTTTTATATCTGTACCCCATCGGGAGTCTGCTGTTTTTAAGTCATTAAATTTTCCTTCCAAAGGAGGTAATGGCGGAAATGGCGGAAAAGGCGGAAAGAAAGGTTTAGCAGGTACTAGCGGAGTTTTTTATGAAAACAAAAGCGAGTTACAGGTAAAAAATGGAATAGATGGTCTTGATGGTCTTACCGGTAAAGCAGGTAAGACCAGAGAGGCTCCTAAGGTTCATATATATGAGCAAAAATGAATTTTATAAAATTAAAATGAATTATTATGGCAAACGGTTTTTTCACTAAAGAAGAAATGTACGATATATTAGATAATTCCGGAAACAAGATTGGAATTGATATCGTTACATATAATATACTAAAATTAGTAGATACAAAAAATTTAAATTGTTCAAATACTTATTCTGTAACAGTTAAACACCGAATATTGGTTAACGGAATAAACTGGGATCCAAATACAAATTATCAATCCATAGGGTTTAATAACTATCCTGCATTGATAAATATTCAAACCGGTATTACAGGAGTAAGCCAAACCGGTGTAGATATAAGCCTTAAAAGGATTTTTCCAAAAACCATTAACGCAAGTGTTGAACAAAGTACCAACACATCTACAGGAAGTTCCAAATCTCAAACCAATCAAACATCATCGGGTTCAAATTCATCTAACGTAAATACCTTTGGTGTTGATTTGTCGGCAGGCTGGTTTGTTGATGGTCCAATAGCATCAGTGGGTATAAATTATTCTCATAGTTGGGAAAACGGCACTTCTCAGGCAACAAGTCAAAGCATCTCAAACGCTACAAGCCAACAAATGGCATCAGGAAATGAAATGAGTGTAAAAGACTGGTCAGCTTACTCATCAGTAGAAAACTTCAATAATACTAATAATACATTTATTGGCGAATTTGTTCAATGGAATTGGGGACAAACCTATCCATGGAGCATTTTTGAATATAATAAAACAGGTTCAGGATCAAATATTTTACTACCTAAAAGTGTAGTGGCTAATTTACTGTATTATGGCGGAGCCAACCAAGGTACATCAGACGACAATATCCTGTTACCTCCAAGTGATTTATCTCTTTTTGGATTAGATTTTACAATGGCGTCAGAATGGCTAGTTACATTTCCAAAAGATTTAACAGCTATTGAGACACTTACTTTCCAGCATGATGTGAGCGTTGCACTGGCATCTCATTCAATGACAGTCCCTTCTGGAGGCGGTGAGGCATCTTTAATTGCATCTGTTTCCAGCGCATATAATAATACTATGCGACAAAGCACTCCTCTTCAGTTAAGCGAATATGCTCTTATTCCTTTATCTGACAATCAAAGTACAGGTATCGGTTTTCAAAATAATCTTTTTGATATAAGCCCAAACACTCCTGAGACCGAATTTAAAATACGTTCAAGAGGAAATGATTTGTTAGCTACAGGGTTAGGATTTTCAACAGGTATGGTTGCTAGCTTCCCTAGTAATTACAGCGGTGAGGGTGCATCGTTGAATTTGGCTTTTAAAGTAGCCGACATCAATACACAATACTCCTTCATCATGAAACATTGGAAAGGTTTAAATAGTGGCAATATTGTATTAACATGCAACATAAACGGAAATGAGACTACTATCAATGTAACCGATCAGGAAGGTCAGGGATCTTTAAACAACACTAATCAGCTTGACCTGAGGAATTTTGATTTAAAATCGGCTAATTTCCATGACTATTTGGTATTGGGCTGGAATGAGATTACCATTACTGTAATGCCTAAGGATGCTTCAGTTGCTTCTCAATATAATTTACTTGCATTAGCCATGGAATAATAAAATAGTACGGTCAGCAAAATTATCTTAATGTTATAATTATGGGATTAAAAAGGAAAAGACCAACTGATTGGGATGATGAGGAATATATTGAATTCCTGAATCCAAGTAAGAGACAAAAAATTTCAGAAGATCGCTACATTAGTCGTAGAAAAGAAATAAGACCGAAAGTAAAAGCCAGACCTAGACTGAAGCGGTCAAATAGCATAGACCGTAGCGGTAAGCCTCTGTCAATTTCAGACCGGCATACATCAAATACCGGTTTAAAGAAAGAAAGCATGAAAGATTACAGCGTAATATCTGTTTTTTCACGTGAGGCTTATGAAAATTTCGGAAAAAAATGGAAAGCCCAAATGAACACCGATACTTTAAACCTTGCTACTTCAAGTTCAAGAAAAGGTGTAAGTGAAACTGACATTAAAAAAATGCTTTCCCTACAGTCAAAAAACACATTAGGCACTGATTTTCAGTCTCATGTTCAGTCTCTGCTGGAAAATAAAACAATACCTCATGTTATTGCTGTAATTGAAGGAAAAGAGGAACAACAGTCCTTACAACTAAAAACAGAAGTTGATAACAAATCCCTTGATGTTAATTACACCAAAAAAATCTATATCCAGGGAACTAATGCCAAAGATAACTCTGATAATAAACAGAGTATGAGTGTTTATATTAGAAATGATATGTTGAATGTTTATAATGTTACACAGGAAATTGTTACTCATTCTAACGGGAAAAAAATAAAAACCGCAGCAGTAAATTATGAGACAACCGATAATACCAAATACAGAACATTAATTGTTCACATACCTAATGAGTTCATCGGATCAAAAACCAAAGAGGCAAAAACACATGAGTCATTTCAAAGCTATGCTAATGAACAAAATAAAGGGGAAAACCCGGTAATTGTAACAAGTTATTTTGGTGATACTAATTATTCATCTGTAATGGAGGAATATTCAGTGCCTTCTATGGGAGGACATCTGCCAGATGGTGAAACCCTAAATCCTCAAAGTAGCGGAGCAAAAAAAGAGACACATTTTATGCAAAGTGTTCCATTAAACGACGGTCATAGTAAACACAGTGTACTACAGCCATCTACAACTAACTATGTATTCACAACCCCTGACACAATCAATCGTGAAGCTACAGATCATCCCAGCATGATTCAATATGTAGCGCATGATACTCCGTTAAAAGGAAAAACAGGTGGTTTGTCATTACTGGAAGAAATGTAGTAATTTAAATTCTCTTATATCTAAACAGCTTGTTTTACTTACAGATTATAAAAACAACAGTATACTATTTTTTTAACCCTGCATAAAATGGTTTGGAATTTTACAGTCCTTTTTTGCCTTCAAGCCAATAACCTTGTGAGTAAATGTTTCCTAGCTTTTTTTCTTTCAAAACTTTTCTGAATGTCTGAACCGATTTAACATTCCCGACTAATGCAAGATTTGCGGTTTTCCATTCGTGTGTTTGAAATAAAGGTAAAGTGATTATCCATTTTTCATTTCTAAACGAGTTGTTTTTTGGGAAAACAGTATAATTTTCTAATTCTAAAAGTTCGGGAACGCTTTTGTTTGCTTCATCCAACTCAAAATAAAATTGAAATTGATGCTTGTTCTTTTTCAATAAAGGTAACAATGCGCAAGCAACACCTAATGAAGTTTCATCACCAAAAAAGAATTGTTGTTTTTCGTTGATTTCATATAATTTTTTTCCTCTTGGCGGACTGATAAACAATTCATCGCTTACTTGTAGACTGTCTATAAATTTGCTTCCAACTCCGTTTCCGTGAATGTGAAAAATAATATCAAAAACTCCGTTTTCTTTGTCATGATACGCAACTGTATAATTTCTAAATTCTGTTTCACTCACACGAATTACAGAAGCATATCCGATTGAGAAATCCCATTCTGTTAAATCGCCTTGAAAACGAATTTTCTTTACTTGTAGGCTTAAAAGAGTTGTTTCTACAACTTTTACATTTGGACTTAATTTGTTTCCAAATAAACCTGTCATCCATTTTGGTATGCTTGAAATCATTGTTTACTACATTAAAATTTAATGTAAAGGAACAATGAATTGTGATGTCAAACAATGCAAGAAAAGGGTAAATATTGAACTAATCGCGGTTTTTGTTTCTGAACGCCAAAGCGGGCATTCCTACAACTTTTGTAAACAGTCGGGAAAAGTAAGGATAGTCGTCATATCCTAATTCCGTAGCAATTTCTTTTACCGATTGATCAGAATGATAAAGCAAACGTTTTGCTTCTAAAATTATTCGCTGTTGTATATGGTATGAAACTGAATGCCCTGTTATGTTTTTTACACATTCATTTAAGTAAGACGAAGAAATGCTTAATTGCTGTGCGTATTCTGTCGGTTTCTTGGCTGTAACAAAGTTTCGTTCCAACAATTCTTTAAATGCTTTAGTTACGATTTCAAACCGTGAAAGCTTGTCTATTGATTTTGATTGGACTAAATACTGTGAAATTACAAATCCTATTAAAGTATTGCAACTTCCATTTAGTAAAGAATGATACAACTTTTCTTTTTTTCGTTTCGATAATTTTGTACAAAGTGATACGGCTTCAGAAATAACAGAAAACGTCTCTTTCTTTAATGTCAAAGGTTTGGCAGGCGAAATATCTTCCAATAATTTCAAGTATTCGGGATTTAAATTTTCGTTGCTGATTGCCCAAATACTCACAGTTGCGTTTTCGAATGATAGTGTTCGATGTACTTGGTTTTGATGAATGAAGATAACCGAAAGCGGTTTTATAGTGTATTTTTGAAAGTCAATTTCAATAGTTGTAGTTCCTTTTTCTTGTAAGAAAAACAAATGATATTCATCCCTGTGCGATTGTTTAATGTTGTAAAATCTTTCCAACTGTTCGTACAAATGAAAGTCTTCGTTTGTAATTCCTCCAACAAAAATACCTTCGCCTAATTCGGCCGTCATATAATTTACAGGTATGGAAGATTTTGTCAGCATTGTTTTTATTTTATTCCAAAGTTAGGAATAAATGTCCCCGATTACATTTAGCTGTGTCAAATTATGTCGGGTGGTAGTTAGGCTTGGTTTCCGGTTTTTGTCTGTTGGTTAATGTCTGAACAGTTGTCGGTTAGGGTTGTCACCAACTCTCAAATATATGCAATAACTTATCGCGATCAGAATACAGAAGATTTTTTATTCCCATATAAATGTATTTTTTTAAGTCAATTGCTCAAAATATTACTGGATTCAGTTTAGTGCGTATTCCGTAAACTTTATTTACATTGAAGTTGACCGCTGCCTCTACATGTTAATTGAAGCAGCTATTTGTTCATAAAAAGAGTAAAAAACTGTTTACCTCAACATTGAAAAGTTGGTGTAATGCAGATAACTGATCGACAATTCGACATGATGGAGCTTTTTATAGGAAAAGCCTGTTGAACATGGTAAATCATCGCAATAATTGGGATTATTCAAGTCAGTAGAATTATGAAAAGCTATCTATCGATCTAACACAATAGATAAAATCATTTTATTTTTATTTCAAAAAACACACATAAATACCAACATATATCTCTGAAAATCAAACAAATGTTTTGTTTGTAATGTTTGTCGATATTTGAATAAAAACTGTATCCCATTACACCTCAACACATTGAAATTCAATAAATTAGACGCCTGCTAATTTCTACATTGCTAAATAGCTAACAATCACTACTATATGTTACAATATAGTATTCCTTTAGCAATTTTAACACACCATAAAATTATCTTAAAATTTAAATTTCACTAAGCCGAACACCTTGCCAATACTGTCAAATCTGTGATAAAGGTGTTAGAAAATTGTCCTGTCGAGGTCACAAAAAAAAATCCCATACAATGTATAGGATTTTTTATTTTATACTATTACTTTATTTCGCTCGTCCATTATCTCAGACAATATCTGATAAGATTTAACCCTGTCATTATGATCATAAAAGTTAGACACGACCATAAGTTCATCCACCCCCATTTCATTAAGGAATTTATCTATCTGTTTCGCGACAGCTTCTTTCCTTCCTACAAATGAGTATTTAAGCATTTCACGTACCGCTGGGTTATGCTGAATCATCATCAGCTCATCGGTCATTTCCATTGGTGGCTGTAACGGTTCCCTTTTCCCTGTAAGTATCCCTAAAAACATCCTGATTAGGGATGTAAAGTTCCTTTCGGCCTCATCATCGGTATCGGCAGCAATTACATTAACTCCCGCAATAGTGTAAGGCTTATCAAGATACTCAGAAGGTTGGAATTCTTTCCTGTAAATATGCAATGCTTCTTCCAGTAGTCCGGTTGCAAAATGACTGGCAAAAGCATAGGGCAGCCCCATTTTTGCGGCGAGATGCGCACTATCTAAACTCGAACCCAAAATATACAACGGCACATTAACCCCTTCGGCTACAACAGCACGTACCTGCTCCCACTCGCTTTCTGTTGAGAAATACTGTTGTATCTTCTCTATTTCCTTTGGGAAACTGTTAACCGACTGCATTCTGTCACTTCTAATAGCATGAGCCGTTACCTGATCGGTACCCGGTGCTCTTCCTAACCCTAAATCAATTCGGTTAGGATATAACCTACCTAGCGTACCAAACTGTTCTGCTACAATAAGCGGTGAATGATTAGGCAGCATAATACCGCCAGAGCCCACACGTATTGTTTTTGTTTTTCCTGCTATATGCCCTATAAGTATTGAAGTGGCTACACTGGCTACATGTATCATATTGTGGTGTTCTGCCAGCCATAGTCTTTTGTAACCCATTTCTTCGACCTTTTGTGCCAAAGCAACACTGTTTTTAAATGTTTCTTCTATAGTAACACCTTTCGATACAATGGCTAGTTCAAGTATCGAATAGGCAATTTTTTTATTTATTGTTTCCATAATTTATTGTGCATCGCTGCAACTACTCTTATTAATATCGATTTAATTAGCTTATTGTAGTAAGCCTTGCTAACCAATATTACTTTCTGCTATTATTACCTTCCTGTGCTTTGCGCCCCATGCTGCAAGATCATGAATAAGATTTTTAAGGGACTGCCCATAATCAGTAAGATTATACTGTACCGAGATTGGTTGTGTATCTAAAACGGTTCGCTTAATAAGCTTATTTAGTTCCAACTCCTTTAATTCCTTACTTAATTGTTTGTTAGATATACCGTTAAGATCATTCAGTATATCTGAAAAGCGCCTCTTGTTGTAATAACACATGGTTGATATAATGGATATTTTCCATTTCCCTCCCAGCACATCCATGGTGTCGTGAATGGCCATGATTTCTTTTTTGTGGCAAATATTTTCTGTCATAAGTTACCTGGTTACTCTAAAGTTACTGTTACTTTTAGTTACAAAGTTACAATAATAAATTAATCCAATTTACCTTTGTACTGTTAATAATTAAAAATCAAAAAATGAGTTTAGTAAACAAGAACGTAGTAATAACTGGCGGAAGTACCGGTATAGGCTTAGCAACTGCAAAAGCATTTATTAATGCAGGGGCAAACGTAGTGATAACAAGCAGAAGTGCCGATAACCTGCAAAAGGCTTCAGACGAAATCAATAATCCTAATTTAACAACTTTAGTGTCAGACACCTCAAACCTTGATGGCATCGCAGTTTTAGAAAAATTTGTTGCAGAAACTGGTAAGAAACTGGATGTATTATTTTTGAATGCGGCAATCGCAACCTTCGGACCAATTGCAGATACAACTGAAGCCGATTTTGACGCACAGTTTAATACCAATGTAAAAGGGCACTATTTTACTTTACAAAGATTAATGCCGCACTTAGCAAACGGTTCATCTGTAATATTTACCTCATCAATAGTAGCTACAGCAGCCGGTATAGGAACCAGTGTATATTCTGCCACAAAAGGAGCCATAAACAAAATTGCACAAATTGCAGCAAACGAACTGGCTGAAAGAAAAATACGTGTAAACCTTGTTAGTCCGGGGCCAATACAAACTCCGGGGCTTGACAGTGTGGCAAATGCCGAGGCTAAAGAAAACCTGGCAGGATCTACCGCACTGCAACGCTTAGGTAATGCCGATGAAATTGCAAAAACAGTAGTATTTTTATCTTCTGACGATGCCAGTTTTATAAGCGGCACAGAGATTACTGTTGACGGTGGTGCTATTACATATATGCTGAAATAACAACCATCTATTATCCAATTAAAAACAAAGCCCATACAATGTATGGGCTTTTGCTTTTTTATCTATTTAAATACTTTTATTTTTTTACAAGTCTGTAATCAGCCCTACCACTATTAGTTTGCACTGTAACCAGATAGATTCCCGAACTTAAGTCAGTGATATCCATACTCTCAAGGTTTTGGTTAAACGACATTAGTTCACGCCCCTGTAAGTTATATATAACAACCTCCTCTGGTAATACATTGTTTTGTACCTTAATATAAAGAATATCATTAGCCGGATTTGGATATAGTACTAAACTTTTGTTTAGAATATTATAGCTAATACCAAGCAAATCTATTATTTGTGTAGTAACACTATTGGTTACGATAGGCAGGTTATAATCAAAATAAATATTCACTTCATTACTATGGATAATATCGCCTACCTCAAGTCCGTCAACAGGTTTTATCTTGTAAGCGATAAAACCGTTACTTCCTGCTTCATCTTCCCCCTCAAAAGGCAGATTTATATTTTCAAAAATAAATTCAACATGATTATCATCAGTTATCTCTATTCTGTAGTCATGACTTGAGCTTACAGGTCTAAACGTACTCCAATCTACATCGTCACTAAGTATATCTTCAACCCTTATGTTTATTGCACTTGCTGTTCCTGTATTTTGGAACCTGATGATATAATCCAGATATTCTGTAGCCTGCTCAATGTAAATCTCACTACCCTGTACCACACTCTTGTCGTTAGGGTCAAATGAATTAACTACAGTTTGAGCAAATTCAAAAGTATTATCCTGCGGAGTGTAATCATTTTCATTTGGAGTTACCGTAGCGGTAAAGTTTAATATATCATCTCCGTTAACTGTAGGAGGTGTAAATGTTTCCATAGTAATATCAATTACCCTGCTTTCAAAAGGCTGGAAATCGATTAAGTCGAAAGTTAATACGTTATCTGAATTTGATGACGCAGCCGGAACAGCACTAACAAAAGACTGCATGGCATCGTTATAAGTAAAGCTTAATGTTGCATTAGTTACGGTTTGAGTACCCATATTTTCAACAACCAATTGATATTCTGCTTCAAACCCCGGGCGGGCATCAGTAACAGGCAGGATAGTTATGTTTAAATCTTCTGTAGACTGATTAGCTGTAACACAGAAGTTTAGTTCTTCTGTATCTCCTGTACCTGTAAAGGTAACAGTAGCAGCTTCTGGAGATACAGTAAAATAATCATTAGCAATAACCTCTATTTCATATGTACCGGCTACAAATGTGTCCATTTCATAATAGCCGTCAGTATCTATTGTTGTAATATAATTAAAATTACCGTTAGTTGCTTTTATTAGAACATTTGCTGCCGGCACATCACTATTGGCACATCCATTATTATCTTCATCAAAAAACACATATCCGCTTATTGGATTTGCTTCAACCTCACAATCATCAGACTGCTCATCCTCAGATATATTCCATCCCAAATCATTAATTAGATAATTTCTGACTACAGAATCACAATAAGAAATATAATATGATATCAACAACTGATTTTCTATTTCCTGTTCGGCAAATCGAAGTAAAAGAGCATCATAATTCGCTGTACTCATATTAGTTGCAGATACAAAATAAACAAAATTAGTTTGTACCCCTGAAAAGTCCCAATCTGATAAATCCTGATTAAAAGATAAAGCCGCACTAAAAGCACTATTCATATCAATAACATTAGAAACGTCCCAATTATTTAACGGCTGATTAAAATTATTTGTGTCCGCAAATATTGAATGCATATCAGTTACATTGGAAACATCCCAATTATTTAATGGTTGGTTAAATAATTCTGCACTACCAAACATATATCCCATGTTAACAACATTTGATACATCCCAGTTCGCTACTTCTCCATTAAATACATCTGCTCCAGTAAACATTCTTTCCATTGTTGTTACACTGGAAACATCCCAATTATTTAATGATTGGTCAAAATTATTAGCATTAGTAAACATATACCTCATATCGGTAACACTAGATACATCCCAGCTATTTAATGGCTGATTAAATACATGTGCATCATTAAACATATATCTCATATTCGCTACACTCGACACGTCCCAACTATTTAATGGCTGATTGTAATCATATGCTCTGTAAAACATATATGACATATCAGTAACACTTGAAACATCCCAACTATCTATAGATTGATTAAATACTACAGCATCAGCAAACATACCTTTCATGTTAACAACACTTGATACATCCCAGTTATCTAATGGTTGATTAAAATGACTACTCACAGATTCTATACCTCCAAACATTTGTTCCATATTAGTAACACTGGATACATCCCAACTGTTTAAAGGTTGATTGAACACGTCATTTTTATTAAACATAAAAGACATGTCGGTCACATTTGAAACATCCCAGTTATCTAATGGCTGATTAAACATTTGCGTATTATAAAACATTTGCTTCATATTAGTAACACTGGATACATCCCAACTATTTAGAGTCCCATTAAAATTAGTAATATCAGCAAACATGGCTTCCATATTGGTAACATTAGAAACGTCCCAATTATCAAGGGAAGTTTCACCAATAGTAGACTCTCTAAATAAATCTTTCATATTAGTAACATTTGAAACATCCCAATTGTTTAGATTTAAAGGAAATTCAGGGTCTGAATTAAGGTTAGAAGCCCCATGAAACATACCTTCCATACTTGTAACCTGACTCAAATCAGGAGTATCGGTAGCGGTTATAATTAGCTGATAGCACGAAAAAAAAGCATGTTCCATACTGGTCCATTGAACATCTCCCCATTGCTGAATATAATATAGCTTAACCGCTGACGCAGGCATTGTTGAAAAATCTATTCTTCCAAATGTACCAGATATAGTAACAGTATGTAATTCATCACCGCCAATAGACTCAAAAACATGACTACAAGGCCCGGTTTGATTGGTTAACACAGTTCCATCTCCAAAATCTACAGTATAGTTATTACCAGCCTCATCAACTATCGGTATATTTATCTGATAAGATGGTGCTGTGGCCTGCCATACAGTAATAAAAGGTTCCTGAGCATAAATAAAAGACGTTAAAAAAAATAAAAGTAAAGTAAGGCTGTTTTTTTTCATAATTTAAAAATTGGTTTACGCCCTGCAATATAACACTTTACATATTAATTTTAACATTTTTTACTTACAAAAAAGTCCCGCTCATTAAGCGGGACTTTTAATCAATTTAAATTCTATTTATACTATGCTACAACACCTTTTGGTTTGTCGGTATATTGTATTAGTACAAATGATATGAATGAAGCGGCGATACCAAAAAAGTTGGCATCAAGCCCCAATGGCAGTTTTACCTGAGTTATAATAAGAATTAGTGTTGTAAGTCCGCCCACAACCATAGCTACAACAGCCGCCCTTGCCGAAGGCTTTTTGAGTATTAGCGTACCCAAAACAGGCACTAATAACCCCGATACCATAAAAGCATACGAGTAAAGCATTAGTTCCAGTACGTTTTGCATATTGGTGGCCAGTATAATGGCTAATGCCCCTATTATTAAAGTAATAATTTGTGAGTATTTTATGTGTCCGAACTTTCTGGTGCCTTTAAAATATTCTAAAATATCGGTAGTGAAGTTACCCGAAGCTGCCATTAAACAACTATCGGCTGTAGACATAATAGCCGAGAAATAAGCCGAAAGCATAAGCCCCATTAATCCTACCGGCAATATTGTTCTTAAAAACAGTGGTAATCCCAGTTCGGCATCCAGTTGTGTACCGGGTGCATAACCTATGGCAGTAAATAATCCCTGTTCATAACCTACCCTTGCAAACAACCCTAAGGCTATTCCCATAAAGGCCATTATAGGCCATTCAAACAACCCCGCAATAAACCATGCTTTTTTAGCTGTTTTTACGTCCCTACAGGCAAAAATACGCTGGTACAAAGTCATCCCTACAAACCATATAGGTACTATGGTAATAAGCCAGTTAAAAAACTGTACGAATGAAAGGTTGGACAGTGACATAAACTCTGTAGGAACGGTTTTGCTAATGGCTTCCCATCCGCCTATGTAAGCGTATCCTACCGGAATACCAATAAATATGAGTCCTCCCATCAATATTATCCATTGTATGGTATCGGTATAAATTACAGCCTTAATACCTCCTATTGCCGTGTAAACCACAGCAATTACCCCCATTATAAGCACTGCCATATTTATGGAAACCGAAGGAAATGTAGCTTCGACCAATTTGGCTCCTGCCAGTATTTGCGAACTGGTAAAGCCTACATAACCTATAAGAGAAATGAATCCTGCTATAAGAGCTACTTTACCATTATAATGGTGTGCCAGTGACTGAGGAAATGTAAGGAATTTGTTCTCCCTTGCTACAGGATATATTTTAGGAATTAATAATACCGCGCTTAACCATGCACCTAAAAGTCCTGTAAAAAGCATCCAGCTACCCGATAGTCCCATCATGAAACCAAGACCTCCTAAACCTATGGAGAAGCCTCCGCCTACATCAGTCGCTACTACCGAAAGGCCTATATGCCCAGCCGACATGTTTCTGCCCCCTACATAATAATCATCTTTAGATTTATTACGTCCCATAAAATAGAAGCCAACACCCAGCATTACTATCAGGTAAACTATAAATATTATTAAATCAACAATATGTATTTCCATTATTAAAAAAAGTTTTAGCGTATTTATACATGGGATATATACATATCCCATTATTAATTTTAATTATTTATGCTAATAGCCTTTTTTGTAATAAGCCCCAATTACCATACAGATACTAAAATTTGGTAATACAGATAAGGGCTGAAAGGCATGAAGAATGCGATATGCAATTCTAAAAAGCGATTGAATATCAGCAAATATAATAATTTAGGCTCGCCTAAAAAAATACCCCTTACACTAATGCAGTTAAACACTCTTACAGTTTGTTTTAAAACAGGTTACAAAAAACAATCCCCTGCTTATAGGCAGGGGATTGTTAAAAAAATAACTTAGTTATAGTTCCCAGCCAAATGTAGCCTGGAGAACATAATCTTCCTTACTGGCACCTTCCGGTGGCCTTCTGTCGTAATTATACGTAAACCCGAATTTAATAAAAAATTCAAGTGGTAAATCGTATTTCAGGTCGAGTTTTATATCACTCCTAACCCTATGCTTTTCTGTTAAACTGGGATAAACCACTGCGTTGGTTAACAAGCTGAAATCTTTAATATCAAACATATTAAGCTCAATACCTCCAAATGCCTCGGCACTGTTCCTGTCAGCATTCAGTATTGGTTCATATCTCTCATTATTCCATGCACCACCTATTACTCCGCCAAAGTAAAGCTTGTTGGTATGTACAAAATACTTACCAAAACCAAGCTTGGTAGTTACCCTCATATCCAGTTGCTGCTCATCATTTTGAAGCAGTTCTCCTGATAAGTTTAGAAAATAGTCATGTTTTAAAAACACCCTAAGTCCCAGGCTGGCATCGGTACGGCTAATATCATTACTGTTATCCTGCTTTGTTTTAATGGCATTATAACTTCCCTGCAGGCTCCAGTAGTTTGCAGTATACCCTAAGGTACTCCTCATGGTAAACTGTTTAAAGTTGTCACGCTGTGTTAGGTTTACACCCAGAGACAATGAGGCATCAAGCCTGGAGATGAACCCCTGCTTGATAGATTTGACATACACAATATCGTGTACTGATGTATAAATATATTTCTTTTCGGTTACATCATACAACACTACCCTGCCTCCGTTTATGGAATCGGTTTGCAGCATACTGTTTAACCTGTCTCCGTTCCTAAGGGTTATAAGGAAAGTTTGCTGACTGCTTAGTTTTTTAATATCAAGCCATTTGACATTAAAATCACTATCACTGTAGTCTGTTTCAATAATCAGGACGCCTTTGTCCATCTCTTTAATCTCTCCGATAAGCCTATCCTTATTCTTAAGGATAATGGTATCGTTTTTCTGGGCGCGAGCATTAAAACAACAGCATAAACATACTACCCAAAAAAGGGTAGTATGAAAACGTGGGGTTAAATTGCTAAGCCAATTTTTTGTGTGGGTCATCAGCTTAAATTATGTGGGACAAATAATTAATTTATTCTCTACATAATAGCTTTAGCATTTAATTTTCAGAAATAAGTGGGGACCTGATTTCTTATTCTTAAATATAAAAAATAATCCTTTATTTAACACATAAAGGATTACTTTTAACAAAAAATTAGACCGTTTTTTTATGAAAAAAACTGATTTTTAAAACAATAGCTTATTATTTTTTTTACCTCTTACAGAAAATATATAAACCCACCCAATTAAAAACACCTGTAACGGAACCCTAAACCATAAATAACCTACCCCATTACCGGTATAATTTGCCTCCTTAAGGTTCACATTATGCAGAACGGCATAAATATTTGCTGGAAGTACGAGAACGAAAAACAGTATTATAATAACTCCTGTAGTTGTTCTATAAGCAGGGAACAATAAAAGTATTCCAAATATAAATTCAGCCACTCCCGTTATATACACCAAAGCCTCCCGGTAAGGTATAAAGTCAGGCAACATCATTGCCATTCCCTTTGTAAACAAAAAGTGTCCCATACCCGTAAAGCATAGCATACAACACATGGCAAGATTACCGTTAAAATGCCATTTAAAATCTTTTTGGGTAAGCTTACTTATAAGTATACCTACAATAAAAGCTGTAAAAAGTACTATTAATACATCCATATAACTGTCCGTTTTTTGATCAATGCAAAGTTGGGACTGTTAGAAGAGATAAAAAATGATGTATGTTAGTTTCGTGCGTATTGCTTTCTTATCCGGCTAAGGCTTTCGGGCTGTATTCCTAAAAAGGAAGAAAGGTGTTTTACAGAAATAGCCGCAACAAGCTCAGGGTTTCTTTCCAATAGTCTTACATAACGTTCTTCGGCAGTAAGAGAAAGTAAATCCATTTCCTTTTCCAACCTGTGAGCATACTGCATTTCTGCCATTTTTCTGCCCACTGTGGCACCGTGAAATGATTTTTGGTAAAACACCTCTAAATCTCTGTAAGGTATGACTATTACTTTGGAATCTTCTAAAAACTCAATAGTAACTACACTTGGCGTGCCTGTTATAAGGGAATAAAAAGCTGTAACAAATTCGCCCGAAAAATGAAAAGCAACAGTAAACTCTTTCCCTTCTTTTAAAAAGTAGTTACGTGTTGCTCCCTTTTCTAAAAAATAAATATAGTATTCGTACTCACCTTCCTTTATTAAGGTATCGCCTTTTTGAAAGGTTTTAAAGGTAAGTATTTGCACAAACATATCCCATTCGGCATCGGGTAAGCGATGCAAACTAAACACGGTTTGTTGTAATTTTATAAGCGAATCCATATTTCCCGGTTAGGAAAACTAAGATACATATTTATCTTACTTTGTAGGCATTCATTACATTAACCTCATAGCTGTTTTTATCTAAAAACAGTTGCAGTGTAGAACCATCGGGAGAGAACCATGCCATATTAACCCTTGCTTTACCTTTCATAATAAGTTCATTTAAGTCATTAGAACTCTTATTTGCTGTTCCTTCTGCTCCCACACTTTTGTAAACATCGGGTTTGCCTATTTCAAGGTTGTTCTCAATAAGCATACGCTGTACCAAGCCTATTGCCTTATCAAGTCCCTGTTCGGTTTGTTCAAATTTCATGGTAGCATCAAAGGTATTCCCTATCCTTAACCACTTGTTATAATCTGTTTTTGCAGATGAATAATCTCCTTTAACACTAAGTCCGCTGGCTCCAAAAGTTTGAGCCTGCATGGTTAATGCTCCTAATAAAAAAACGAATGTTATTACAATCTTTTTCATGTTGTTGGTTTTTATTATTTATTAGTTTCCACTAAGTTAGCCAATCTAATATTCATTTTGTTTTAACAAAATCACAAAATAAGCCCTGTTAATAGTTAACTTGCACCTCTAATACAAAAACATGTCTGCAAACTATATACTCGACACACAAATAAACAATACAGTATTCGGCCCTGACGATATTATGTACAAGGATTACGAACGCTGTACTTTTACCGATTGTGATTTTACACAATGTAATTACCTTGGGGTAGCATTTACCGATTGTGAATTTATAAACTGCAACTTTACCGAAGCAAAAATAAACTATGTATCGTTTAGGGACGTGATGTTTACCGGGTGTAACTTTACCGGAGTAAATTTTGCCATGGTAGATGCCTTGCTGTTTAAATTTGAGTTTAAAGAATGTATACTGGATTACACCAAGTTTTATACCCTTAAAATGAGGGGAACGGTATTTACCGGATGCCAGATTATAGCATCTGACTTTATGAATGCCGATATTACCGACGTAATATTTGATAATTGTAACCTTCACAAAACCGTTTTTCTGGATACAATTGCCAATAAAACTGATTTTTCTACCAGTTATAACTTTACTTTAGACCCCGAAAAGAACAAACTTAAAAAGGCAATATTCTCAGAAGCAGGACTTAAGGGGTTACTAACGAAACACGAAATAATAATCAGATAAAATAAAACAGATTTTTGTAGTGTTAATCAAATTTTAGCAATACATTTGCCGCTCATTGCTGGTCATGTTATGGGCCAACAATTTAAAGACCCAGGGGCTTCCACCCACGGGTCTTTTTTATTTAAAAAAATTACACTTGAAGTATTAAAAGATATTATTAATTAAAACCATATTCTAAGTCTTGTACTTGTTTTGACGACAAATCTATTATAGTATCTAGAGCTGCTATTAGTCTTACAAATTGATCATAATTATTAGCCTTTGGGACATATCTATTTGTTATATACCAATACATATAAGCATTCATTGAATTTGAAAGCCAACGAAAATATTTTGCTTTATCTTCTCCAATATATTGTACAAGCAAATTTTTAAGTTCATTCTTTTTAGAATCAGACAGCGATGATGACTTTATAGCGGAAATAATAATTTTTACACTATTGGAAACAGACATGATAAAATTAAATATAGCTTCTAAATCTTTCAAAATAAAAGGTATATTTTTCAGAACTATATCGTAACTATCATTGACAATTTTAGAACCAGTATTTTCTGGAGTTACAGGTAATATATTTGTTTCAAACGGATAAAGATTAGCACCAAGTCTTTCTATTGCTGCATGCCCTGTTACACCTTCAATAATCATTTTATCTATTAATGATTCAATTCTATCAGTCTGATTCAATATTAAATCAGTTATTCTGCTTATTTCAAACTCTTCTCTTGTCTTTGACATTTCCTCCCTTTGAAGATTTAAATCATGTCTTTGATATTTTAAAGCTAAATAAAACAACAATACACTAGCCAAAGTAAAAAAAGGAGTCACCCAATTACTTATTAAACTTGCAATATCTGAGCTTTCGCTTATATTTATACCTGAAGCATCAGCAATAGAGTAATGTGGCTCTATGATATAAAATACTATTATCATAAAAGCAACACAACCTAAAATTATAGAAAAGGCTAAAAACTCATAAAGTGAAAATTTTTTATTCATATAATTATGTACATTTTTTATATAAAAAAAGCCTCTCAAATGGAGGCTTTTTCAATTTAGCTAGTAAACAAAAATAGGTCTTTCACCCATCATACCGTTTACCTCATCAGCTACTTCTTCAATAATTTCTTCATTAGTAAAGTTAGTGATAACCTTATCAATAAGAGCAACAACAGTTTCCATATCAGCCTCAACTAAACCACGTGTAGTGATTGCAGCCGTACCTACACGGATACCCGATGTTACAAACGGAGACTTATCATCAAACGGAACCATGTTCTTATTAACTGTGATTTCAGCTTTTACTAAAGCATTTTCTGCCTCTTTACCTGTAATGTTTTTGTTTCTAAGGTCAATAAGCATCATGTGGTTATCTGTACCTCCTGAGATAATGTCATATCCTCTCTTAACAAAAGCCTCGGCCATAGCCTGAGCATTTTTTTGTACCTGTAGTGTATAACGGAAAAACTCATCACTTAAAGCTTCACCAAAAGCAACAGCTTTAGCAGCGATAATATGCTCTAACGGTCCACCTTGGTTACCAGGGAATACAGCAGCATCAAGTAAAGATGACATCATTCTTACCTCGCCTTTAGGAGTTTTAATACCCCATGGGTTTTCAAAATCTTTCCCCATTAATATCATACCACCTCTTGGCCCTCTAAGGGTTTTGTGAGTTGTAGTAGTAACAACATGACAGTGAGGAATTGGGTCACTTAAAAGACCTTTAGCAATAAGTCCTGCAGGGTGAGAAATATCGGCAAGAAGTAAAGCACCTACGCTGTCGGCAATTTCCCTAAAGCGTTTAAAGTCCATATCACGAGAGTAGGCGGAAGCACCTGCAATAATCATTTTAGGCTGTTCCTGTGTAGCTATCTCCTGTATTTTGTCGTAGTTAAGCCTTCCGGTTTCTTTCTCCACACCATAAAATACAGGCTGGTATAGCCTACCTGAAAAGTTTACAGGAGAACCGTGAGTAAGGTGACCACCGTGAGAAAGGTCGAAACCTAATATTTTATCACCCGGTTTAAGGCAAGCGTGGAATACAGAAGCATTAGCCTGAGATCCCGAGTGTGGCTGTACGTTTGCATACTCAGCACCAAACAAGGTTTTCGCCCTGTCTATGGCAATTTGCTCGATAACATCTACTACCTCACATCCGCCATAATATCTCCTTCCCGGATAACCTTCGGCATATTTATTAGTAAGTACAGACCCCGCTGCTTCCATTACCTGGTCGCTCACAAAGTTTTCTGATGCAATAAGTTCCAGTCCGTTAATCTGCCTGTCTTGTTCTTCAAGGATCAGGTCGAAAATTTGTTCGTCGCGTAGCATTTTATATTTTTTCGTTAATTTGCCGTCAAAAATACAAAAAATCGTTTGTCAAAACGATATAGCAAAGTATATTTGATAATTGAATAACAAAATCATACACAAACAAAGTAATATGACATTAACAGCAAACGACCCTTTCAGAAAATCGTGGCTTGATGTACCCGAAAACAGCGATTTCCCTATACAGAATATTCCTTTTGGCGTTTTTATCACTAAAGACGATGTAATCACCATAGGAACTAGGATAGGAAACTACGCAATAGACTTAGGTGCACTGCAACAGTTAAACTATTTTGAAGGCATTGAGCTTACAGATGATATGTTCATGCAGGATACCCTTAACGATTTCATATCAGACGGTAAAAAAACATGGCGTTTGGTAAGAAACCGTATTGCGGATATTTTCGACATTAACAACCCTAAACTAAGGGATAACGAGAAACAAAAAGAAATCGTAATATTTGACATTAAGGATGTCGAAATGCAGCTTCCGGTACTTATTGGTGATTACACTGATTTTTACTCAAGCCGTGAGCATGCTACAAACGTAGGTAAAATGTTCCGTGATCCTGATAATGCCCTTTTACCAAACTGGTTACATATTCCGGTAGGTTACCACGGTAGGAGTTCTACCATTGTACCATCGGGTATACCGGTACACCGTCCTAACGGGCAAACACTTCCTCCGGGAGAAACCCAACCGGTATTCGGTCCGTCAAAAAGAGTTGACTTTGAGCTTGAAATGGCTTTTATCACTACCGATGCCAACATAATGGGCGAACCAATCCCTGTAAACGAAACAGAAGACCATATATTTGGTATGGTATTGTTTAACGACTGGAGCGCACGTGACATTCAAAAATGGGAATATGTGCCACTAGGCCCGTTCCTTGCTAAAAACTTTGCATCATCAATGTCTCCATGGATTGTAACACTGGATGCCTTAGAGCCATTCCGTACTGCAGGACCAGAGCAAAATGATCCTAAGCCATTAGAATACCTTCAGCAAACAGGAGAGCACGCATTTGACATTAAGTTACAGGTAGGTTTAACTCCTGAAAACGGAGAAGAAACCATAATATCTAACTCTAACTTTAAGTACATGTACTGGAGTATGTCTCAGCAACTGGCTCACCATACTGTAAACGGTTGCCGTGTTAACTCGGGCGACTTAATGGGTAGCGGTACTATTTCGGGACCAACACCAGATAGTTTCGGTTCTATGCTGGAGCTTACATGGGGCGGACAAAATCCGCTTAAATTAAACAGCGGAGAAGAGCGTAAATTTATTGAAGACGGAGATACTGTAATTATGCGAGGTTACTGTCAAAACGATGAGGTTAGAATCGGTTTTGGTGAGGTAAGCAGCAAATTATTACCGCCTTTCAGCAAAAAATAATACATTAAGCCCCTCAAACGAGGGGCTTTTTTATACCACTCCACTACTTTTTTAGCTTAAAAAAATTAATATTTAAAAATTTTGACCTCAAAAAAATTTAAAATATTAAATCAAAATCGGTTTTTGCCTTTTTTTAGTTAAAAATAACGGCTTACATAAAATTTAACAGCCATCGTTTAATTTAAGTTATAAATTTGCAACGATGAATAAAAATAGATTTAATACTAAACTCCCTAAAAATCAAACAGCTATCCGGCTTAACTACCGGGTTGTGCGGTTGGTATAACTATACCTGCCACATACTGGGTGTACTTTATTTAGTATTAATTTTATTTTAACGGAATTGAAAACACTATCTGTTTTTTTAAGGTCTGTAGTAAAAGACCATTCTTTTATATCTAATCCTAATTCTTTAGAGAATCGACGACGATTCAGGCCGTAAGGTCTGCAATATCACTATGGTCCGGTCCGTCCAGCACCGTTTTACCCTGTTTATTTTATTGATCATATATTAATTTATTTCTATTAGTACTGAAATGAATGTATCTATTGTAATAGCTCACGAAGAGCACTACAAATTTGCAGAAGAAATTTGTGAAACCATCAACGCTTCTGCCCTGCAAAGAGGTACGGGTATTGCCCGAAGAACCCCTGAGTATGTTATGAAGAAAATGGAGAACCGCGATGCTGTGGTAGCAACCGTAAACGGAAATTTTGCTGGCTTTTGCTATATAGAAAGCTGGTCTCACGGCAAGTTTGTGGCTAACTCAGGCCTTATAGTGCATCCTGATTACAGGGCGCTGGGCCTTGCAAAAAAAATAAAGGAAAAAGTATTTAAATACTCTCAGGAAAAATATCCGGGAGCAAAAATATTTGGTATCACCACAGGACTGGCCGTTATGAAAATCAATTCTGATTTAGGCTATAAGCCGGTGCCTTTTAGCGAACTTACAGACGATCCAAGCTTTTGGAACGGATGCCGTGGCTGTTCAAACTTCGATATACTTGAGCGCAAAGAGTACAAAATGTGCCTTTGTACCGGTATGCTGTATGATCCCGCCAAAAAGAAAACAGAAGAAAAATACACGTTTAACAAAAAAGTGCTGCTAAGGCTTAAAAATATAAAGCTGGCACTTTTCCTTAAAAAAGAAAAAGTATAATGAAAAAAGTAGTTTTAGCTTACAGCGGCGGTCTTGATACCTCTTACTGCCTTAAGTACCTAAAAAACGAACTGGGGTATGAAGTGCATACCATACTTATAAACACAGGCGGTTTTACGCCTGAAGAATTAAACGGTATAGAAACAAGGGCTTACGAACTGGGCAGTGCTCACCACGTAAACCTTGATATTATTGATAAATATTACGAAAAAGCAATTAAATACCTTGTATTTGGCAACGTGCTTAAAAACAATACCTATCCGCTTTCTGTAAGTGCTGAAAGAGTTTTTCAGGCACTGGAAACGGTTAAATATGCAAAAAATGTAGGTGCCGAGGCTATTGCTCACGGCAGTACAGGTGCAGGTAACGACCAGATACGTTTTGATATGGTATTCCAAACCATCGCTCCGGAATTGACTATTATTACTCCTATACGTGATCTTAAGCTTACGCGTCAGGAAGAAGTGGCTTACCTACAGGAAAACGGTGTGGAATACAGCTGGGAAAAAGCACAGTACTCTATTAACAAAGGAATATGGGGCACCAGTGTAGGCGGTAAGGAAACCCTAACTTCATCACAACCGTTACCTGAAGAAGCCTACCCTTCTCCTTTAACAAAAACACAACCCGAAAAAGTTGTTCTTCATTTTGAAAAAGGCGAACTTACAGGTATCAACAACGAATTTGATAAGCCTTCGGTTAATATCCAAAAACTTGAAGCACTGGCTTCTGCCTTTGCCATAGGCAGGGATATACACGTAGGCGACACCATTATAGGTATTAAAGGGCGTGTGGGCTTTGAGGCGGCTGCTCCGCTTATCATTATCAAAGCACACCACCTTTTAGAGAAGCATGTACTTGGCAAATGGCAACTGTACTGGAAAGAGCAACTGGGCAACTGGTACGGAATGCTTTTCCATGAAGGGCAATACCTTGACCCGGTAATGAGAAATGTGGAAGTGTTTTTAGAGGACACTCAAAAAACGGTAACAGGTACGGTAACGGTAAACCTTAAACCTTATCACTTCACACTGGACGGAATTGAGTCAGCTCACGATTTGATGAATGCTAAATTCGGACAGTATGGCGAGGTTAATAACGCCTGGACATCTAACGATGCCAAAGGCTTTATTAAGATATTAGGTAACGCACAAAACATTTATGCACAGGTAAACGGAGAGAGTTATGATTAACATTGGTATTATAGGCGGATCAGGATATACAGCAGGCGAATTGTTACGACTGCTGGCAAACCATCCGCAGGCAAATATTGATTTTGTTTACAGCACCACAAACGCGGGCAGTCCGGTAGCGAGTGTGCACCAGGACCTGTTTGGTGATCTTGAACTTAACTTTACCGATACGGTTAACCCGAATGTTGATGTGGTTTTCCTATGCTTAGGGCATGGTAAGTCAATCGCTTTTCTGGAAGCTAGTCTCTTTTCAGAAAGTACTAGGATAATAGATTTAGGAGACGATTTCCGTTTGGAGAAAGATGCTGCCTTTAACGGTAAAAGCTTTGTTTACGGTCTTCCGGAACTGAATAAGAACCAGATTAAACAGGCACAGTACATTGCTAATCCGGGGTGTT
Organism: Flavobacterium sp. C4GT6; assembly: GCF_036347315.1. Taxonomy (NCBI): domain Bacteria; kingdom Pseudomonadati; phylum Bacteroidota; class Flavobacteriia; order Flavobacteriales; family Flavobacteriaceae; genus Flavobacterium; species Flavobacterium sp. C4GT6. The sequence goes on along the minus strand of NZ_JAZGZU010000006.1, from coordinate 103,006 downwards.
TTGCTACAGCCATACAATTGGCTTTATTACCACTCGTAGCAAACGGACTGCTAAACAATGAGGTACACATCAATGCTACCACAGGCAGTACAGGTGCAGGAGTTCAGCCATCGGCTACTTCACACCATCCCTGGCGTATAGGCAACATGTCACACTATAAGGCTTTTGAGCATCAGCACATGGGCGAAATCATTCAAAGTCTTGGTCAGTTGCAAAACGGTTTTAATCAGGAGGTATTATTTATCCCAAACCGTGGCGATTTTACCCGCGGGATATTTGCCACTTTATACACCAAAGTAAGCAAAAGCTTTGATAAGGTTACAGCACTGTATGAAGACTATTACAGTAACCAACCTTTTGTTAGGGTAACTACCGATAGTATTCACCTGAAACTGGCGGTACAAACCAACAAATGCTTTATAAGCCTGGAGCAAAAAGGTGATTATCTTTTAATCACATCGGTAATAGATAACCTTATAAAAGGTGCTTCGGGACAGGCAATACAAAACATGAACCTAATGTTAGGGCTGGAAGAAACCACCGGACTACAGCTTAAGGCTACCGGTTTTTAATTAATTCTAAAAAAGTAACATACAATGAGCTTATTCAATGTATACTCTATATATAATATAACTCCGGTAAAGGCACTGGGGGCAAAAGTTTGGGACGATAAAGGACAGGAATACCTTGATTTTTACGGAGGTCATGGGGTTATCTCTGCCGGGCATTCACACCCGGTATACGTAAAGGCTGTGAGTGAGCAGGTAGCTAAGCTTGGCTTTTATTCTAACTCTATCGAAAATCCGTTACAGGAAGAACTAGGCAAAAAACTGGTTAGCTTTTCGGGTTATCCTGACTATAGCCTTTTCCTGTGTAACTCAGGTGCCGAAGCTAACGAGAATGCCCTTAAACTGGCATCCTTCCACAATGTTAAAAAGAAAGTTATTGCTTTTAACAAAGCCTTTCACGGGCGTACATCTGCTGCGGTAGCCGCTACCGATAACCCATCGATAGTTGCTCCAATCAATGCAGGGCACGAAGTGGTTTTCCTTCCGCTTAACGATGAGGAAGCTTTAAAAACAGAACTGGCTAAAGGTGATGTTTGCTGTGTTATTATAGAAGGAATTCAGGGTGTAGGGGGGCTGGACGAGGGCACTACCCTTTTCTTTAAGGCTATAGAGAAAGCCTGCAACGATAATGATGTAGTACTTATACTGGATGAAATACAGAGTGGCTACGGGCGTTCGGGTAAATTCTTTGCACACCAGTACCACGACATAAAGCCGGATATCATTACAATGGCAAAAGGTATGGGTAACGGTTTTCCTATTGGCGGTATCCTTATCTCACCTAAGTTTAAGGCTTCATTCGGTTTACTGGGAACCACTTTTGGCGGTAACCATCTTGCCTGTGCAGCAGCAACCGCGGTGCTTAATGTTATAGAGCAGGAAAATCTTATGGACAATGTTAATGCCATGAGTACCTATTTTAAGGAACAGGCTGCCCTTATACCACAGGTTAAAAACATAAAAGGACGCGGACTTATGCTTGGGCTTGAGTTTGATTTTGAGATAAACGAATTACGGAAAAAACTGATTTATAACGAGTTTATATTCACCGGTAGCGCATCACAAAAAAACCTGTTGCGCATACTACCGCCACTGTCTATAAACAAGGAGGACATAGACCGCTTTTTTATCGGTCTTAAAAATGCATTAAAGGATTTATAAGTTATTTTTCAATTAATTACAAAATGAAACACTTCACTTCGGTAGACGACATTCAGAATCTAAACGAACTGATTGCGTTAGCTAAAAACATAAAGCAGGCACCATTTGCCAACAAAAAAACAGGAGAAAACAAAACCCTGGGACTATTGTTTTTTAACCCGAGCCTACGTACCAGGCTCAGTACACAAAAGGCTGCCCTTAACCTTGGGATGGATGCCATTGTGATGAACCTTAATACCGAAGGCTGGGCACTGGAATTTGAAGACGGCGTAGTAATGGACGGCAACAAAGCCGAACATATTAAAGAAGCCGCACAGGTTGTATCACAATACTGTGACATTATTGCTGTAAGGAGCTTCCCTACTCTTACCGATAAGGATAAAGATGAGGAAGAGCAGGTAATTTCTGCATTTAAAAAATATGCATCTGTTCCGGTAATAAGCCTTGAAGGCGCTACCGAACACCCTTTACAGGCTGTAGCCGATGCCTTAACCATAGAGGAATACAAAACCGTAAAAAGACCTAAAGTGGTACTTACATGGGCACCACACCCTAAGGCGCTGCCACATGCAGTACCTAACTCTTTCGTTAAAGTGATGAAAAAGGCCGATGTTGATTTTGTTATCACACATCCCGAAGGTTATGAGCTAAATGCTGAGTTTACCAAAGGGGTTACAATTACACACAATCAGGATGAGGCTTTTGCCGATGCCGACTTTATTTATGCAAAGAACTGGAGCAACTATATGGATTACGGGCAAATAACCTGTAAAGATCCGTCATGGACAGTAACAGCCGATAAAATGAAACTTACCAACGATGCCAAGTTTATGCACTGCCTTCCGGTAAGGAGAAATATGATTGTTACTGATGAGGTACTGGACAGCGAAGCATCTATCGTAATAGCTCAAGCCAATAACAGGACATATGCCGCACAGGCGATACTAACCAAAATACTGGAACATGGAGAATAAGCCAAAACTTACCGTTGTAAAAATAGGCGGCAATGTGATTGACAGTAAAACTGTCCTAAAGGTATTCCTAAAGGATTTTGCAGCACTAAACGGTTACAAAATACTGGTACACGGCGGAGGTAAAATCGCAACCAAAACAGCCGAAGGTTTAGGTATTATCCCAGTTTTTCATGAAGGCAGGAGAATTACCGATAAGCCTATGCTGGATGTAGCGGTTATGACCTACGCTGGGCTTATCAATAAAGATATAACAGCACAGCTACAGGCGTTGCAAAACAACGCCTTGGGCTTTACTGGAGCCGATGGTAACATGATCCTTTCTGAAAAAAGGAAGAATACAGCTGTAGATTTTGGTTGGGTAGGTGATATCGTTTCTGTAAACCACGAGTTGATAAAAGTGTTATTACAGCAAAATGTAGTCCCTGTATTTTGTGCAATTACGCACGATGGTAACAGGCAACTGCTTAATACCAATGCCGACACTATTGCCAGTGCACTGGCTGTTGCCTGCAGTAACGACTTTAGTGTAAACCTGCTGTATTGTTTTGAGAAAAAAGGCGTGCTTAGCAATACCGATGATGACGATTCAATTATAAAAAATCTTAATTTTAGTAAATACAGCCAGTTACGTAAAGAAAAAGTAATCCATTCGGGCATGCTACCCAAGCTGAAAAACTGCTATGATGCCCTTAATAAAGGGGTATCGGCAGTATATATAGGCAGTCCCGAAATGATAAAACAGAACGATACCGCCTGCACACAGGTATTGCTCTAAAAAGAAAACTTATGAGTTTAAAAACGATACATACCCTAACCGAAGAAGCAATATCCCTCCTTAAATCACTTATTGCTACTCCGTCTTTTTCATCGGAAGAAGAGAATACGGCAAAGGTGATTGAGACATGGTTTAATAATAACAGTATCCCTTTTAAACGGGAAAACAATAATATATGGGCTTTTAATAAGCATTTTGCCGAAGGTAAGCCTACCCTGCTGCTTAACTCACACCATGATACCGTAAAACCGAATCAGGCTTATACATTAGATCCGTTTGAGGCTATAGAGAAAGATGATAAACTGTTTGGACTGGGTAGTAACGATGCAGGTGGATGCCTGGTATCGCTAATGGCTACCTTCACCTACTTTTATGAAGCCGAAAACCTGCCTTACAATCTTGTAATGGTTGCCTCGGCAGAAGAAGAAAGCAGCGGTCCTAACGGACTGAACAGTGTACTGAAACATTTACCCGAACTAAACTGCGCCATAGTGGGCGAGCCTACCGAAATGCAGCTTGCTATAGCAGAAAAAGGGTTACTGGTACTGGATGTAACCATAACCGGAACTCCGGGGCATGCTGCACATCCTAACGATGACATGGCCATTTACAACACCTTAAAGGTTATTAAATGGTTTAGGGACTATAGTTTCGAAAAAGTATCTGACGTATTAGGTCCAGTTAAAATGACGGTAACCCAAATCAATGCAGGAAAACAGCATAACGTGGTTCCGGCAGAGTGTAATCTGGTTGTGGATGTAAGGGTAAACGACTGTTATACCAACCTCGAAATACTAGAGATCATAAAATCGGGTATTGAGAATGATAAGGTAATGGTAAAACCAAGGTCACTGCACCTCAACTCATCATCTATCGCAAAAGAGCATGCTCTTGTACAGGCAGGAATAGCATTGGGGAGAACCACCTATGGTTCCCCTACCCTTTCAGACCAGTCGGTACTAAGCTGCCAGTCGTTAAAACTGGGGCCGGGATTATCACTGCGTTCACACTCGGCAGATGAGTTTATTTATATCAATGAAATTAAAGAAGGAGTTGAACTGTATATAAAGATACTTTCCCAATTCCTTAATTATACTACCAAAACGGCCAGTGAGGCCACATTAAAACAACAGTAATGAAACTTTGGGATAAAGGCATACCAACAGATAAGAAAACCGATATATTCACCGTAGGCAATGACCGCGAACTGGATCTTGTACTGGCAGAATATGATGTTATGGGGTCTATGGCTCATGCCAAAATGCTTGGAAAAACAGGACTATTAAACGATAAGGAAGTAAACGAACTACTTACCGGACTGGAAGAAATACTGGCAGACATTAAAGCCGGAAACTTTGTGATTGAAGACAGCTTTGAAGATGTACATAGCAAAGTAGAATACCTGCTTACTGAAAAGGTGGGTGATGCCGGAAAAAAAATACACACAGCACGTTCCCGTAACGATCAGGTTCTTACCGATGTTCATTTATACCTAAAAGCGGAGCTCACCACCATAAAACAACAGGTAAAGGAACTTTTTGACCTGCTTATGGCTATGGCAAATGAGCATCAAAATATATTGTTACCAGGGTATACGCATTTGCAGGTTGCAATGCCGTCATCATTCGGGATGTGGTTTTCTGCCTATGCCGAAAGCCTCATTGACGATGTTGTTATGCTGAATGCCGCTCTTACCGTAACCGACCAGAATCCGTTAGGTTCGGCAGCAGGATATGGAAGCTCTTTCCCTATAGACAGGACTTTTACCACAAATGAATTGGGCTTTGCTACATTAAAATACAATTCGGTAGCCGCACAAATGAGCCGTGGCAAAACCGAAAAGACGACAGCTTTTGCACTGGCATCGGTAGCGGGGACATTATCAAAACTGGCTATGGACATTTGCCTGTACCTGAGTCAGAATTTCAATTTCATAAGTCTGCCACAGCACTTAACCACAGGGTCGAGCATTATGCCACATAAAAAGAACCCTGATATTTTTGAGCTTATACGTGGTAAGTGTAACAAAATACAGGCACTGCCCTATGAGCTTACCCTTATAACCAATAATTTACCAAGTGGTTACCACAGGGAATTTCAGTTGCTTAAAGAGGGCCTTTTTCCTGCTTTACAAACTTTAAAATCCTGTCTTGAAATGGCACATTATTCCATTAAGGAGATTAAGGTTAACTATACTATACTGGACGATAAAAAATACGACTACCTCTTTACGGTAGATGCACTTAACGAACTGGTAGCTCAGGGTATACCTTTTAGGGATGCCTATAAAATGGTAGGCGAACAGGTAGAGAACGGTACGTTTGTTTCTCCTAAAGCCACAAAACACACTCATGAGGGTAGCATTAACAACCTGTGTCTGGATGAGATTACACAAAAAATGAAAAATATAACTTAATTATTTATTCCCTAAAGGGAAACAATACGTTGTAATATCCTATTCTCTACCAATATAAAATCCCTAACGGGATTTAGAAATTAGCTTGTAATAATTTTATTAAAACCTATATGGATTTGTAATCTAGTATAAAACTCGTATTAACCCTTATTCTATTAAATAAATGTTTAGATGATTTTCTATATATAAATTATTTAATCCCTTTAGGGATTTTATCTCGGTAGAAATTTATATTATCATATTTTTTTCCGTTAGGGAATAAATAGATTTGTTATGTTTGTAGTAAACACCTTACCCATAGCAAATACCTACACTCAAATACATTTACAATTTGTTTTTGCAATTAAATATAGAGCTTCTCTAATTTCTCCTGTCTGGAAAAAAGAACTCTATCTTTATATTTCTGGCATTGTAGAAAATAACGGACATAAACTTTTAGCCATTAACGGCATGCCCGATCATATACACATTTTTATAGGAATGAGACCTACACAGTCAGTTTCTGATTTATTACAGGACATTAAACGAAACTCTTCTCTATGGATTAATAAAAAGGGATTTGTCAAGGGAAAGTTTGAATGGCAGGAAGGCTACGGAGCTTTTTCTTATAGCAAATCACATGTACAAAATGTTATCAACTATATCCACAAACAGGAAGAGCATCATAAAAAGCAATCTTTTAAGGAAGAATATCTTGAATTTCTGAAAAAATTTGACATTGACTATAATGAAAAATACATATTTCATGAGCCCCAATAATATCTACTCCAATATATTTTAAGAATATTAACTATACACTATCCTCTGTACCACACCGGCATCAATAGCACTGTGAGAAGTATCATATATTGCCTTTCCTTCTTTAATCAATATAATTTGTGGTGATTGATGCATCACATCAAATCGGTCGGCAATTTCGTTAGATATATCCCTGTGAGCCAACAGGTCTAAAAAGTACGGTTTAGCCTTATCGGCATCAATGGCATACTCCTGTTCAAACTGCTTTAAAGCCATTCGGCTAACGGCGCAGCGGGTACTGTGTTTAAAAATAATAACAGGAATTTGCTGTGACTCCTCCACTATCTCGTCTAACTGTTTTATTTCTGTTAAATCGTTCCACATTTCTGCTCCAGAACCGCTATCTTTACTGTTAGAATCACCGAATATCTTATCAAAAAAACTCATAATCGTCATGTTTTCAGACACTTTGTCTGTTTAAAAATTAATTTTTCCGGCAAAAACCGACATTTCGTCAGATTTTACTTATTGGAATATAAATTGAATAAAGTATATCAAATTTAAACAATTCGAATATGAACTTTAATAATTATACAATAAAATCTCAGGAAGCCATACAAAGAGCACAGCAAATTGCTCAGGGTTATGGCCATCAGCAAATTGAAAACGAGCACATTATAAAGGCTATTCTTGAAGTAGACGAAAATGTGACTCCGTTCTTACTTAAAAAGCTCAACGTAAATGTACAACTGTTCCAGCAAATACTGGACAGTACACTGCAAAGTTTCCCTAAAGTATCGGGAGGTGAAATGTCGTTATCCCGCGATGCGGCTACAGCATTGACAGAGGCATCAAACATTGCCCGCAAAATGAACGACGAGTTCGTTTCTATAGAGCACCTGTTACTGGCTATTTTCAATTCTAAAAGTAAAGTAGCCCAAATTTTAAAAGATCAGGGCGTTACAGAAAAAGGACTTAAAGCGGCTATTGACGAACTTCGCAAAGGAGAAAGGGTAACATCGGCCAGCGCCGAAGAAACCTACAACTCACTAAACAAATATGCTAAAAACCTTAACCAGTTGGCTAACGACGGTAAATTGGATCCGGTAATTGGTCGTGATGAGGAAATTCGCCGTGTGTTGCAAATACTTTCAAGGCGAACCAAAAACAACCCAATGCTGGTGGGTGAACCGGGTGTGGGTAAAACCGCTATTGCCGAAGGTTTGGCACACCGTATCATTCAGGGTGATGTACCCGAAAATCTTAAAAACAAAATTGTTTACTCTCTGGATATGGGTGCCCTTATTGCAGGTGCAAAATACAAAGGTGAGTTTGAAGAAAGACTTAAATCGGTTGTAAAGGAAGTTACTTCTGCAGAGGGTGATATCGTACTATTTATAGATGAGATTCATACTCTTGTGGGTGCAGGTGGTGGTGAAGGTGCTATGGATGCCGCAAACATCCTTAAACCTGCCCTTGCCCGCGGTGAACTAAGAGCCATAGGTGCCACTACGCTTGATGAGTACCAAAAATACTTTGAAAAAGACAAAGCACTGGAACGTCGTTTCCAAAAAGTATTGGTAGACGAACCGGATACCGAAAGTGCCATTTCCATACTACGTGGTATTAAGGAAAAATATGAAACCCATCATCAGGTACGTATTAAAGATGATGCTATTATAGCTGCGGTGGAGCTTTCACAACGTTATATTACCAACCGTTTCCTACCCGATAAGGCTATCGACCTTATGGATGAGGCGGCATCAAAACTACGTATGGAAATCAATTCCAAACCGGAAGAACTGGATGTACTGGACCGTAAAATAATGCAGCTTGAAATTGAGATTGAAGCCATTAAACGTGAAAACGATGAAACAAAACTTAAATCGTTAGGACTGGAACTGGCTAACCTTAAGGAAGAACGCAACGAGATATATGCCCGATGGAAAAGCGAAAAGGATATTGTAGACAACATTCAGGCTACAAAAACAGAAGTGGAAAACTTTAAACTGGAAGCCGAACGTGCCGAACGTGAAGGTGACTACGGTAAAGTAGCCGAGCTTCGTTATGGTAAAATCAAAGAGGCTCAAGAGAAACTGGACGAAATGGAGAAACAGCTTCAGGAAAGCCAAAAAGGAAACAGCCTTATAAAAGAGGAAGTTACCAACGAGGATATTGCCGAAGTTGTTGCCAAATGGACGGGTATACCGGTAACCAAAATGCTACAGAGTGAGCGCGAAAAACTACTCCATTTGGAAGAAGAGCTGCACAAACGTGTTGTGGGGCAGGAAGAGGCTATACAAGCTGTGAGTGATGCCGTAAGACGTAGCCGTGCCGGGTTACAGGATCAAAAGAAACCTATTGGTTCGTTCCTGTTCCTTGGTACAACCGGTGTAGGTAAAACCGAACTTGCCAAAGCCCTTGCCTCCTACCTGTTTGATGATGAAAATGCCATGACACGTATTGACATGAGCGAATATCAGGAGCGTCACAGTGTGAGCAGGCTGGTAGGTGCGCCTCCGGGATATGTGGGATATGATGAGGGCGGACAGCTTACCGAAGCCGTAAGGAGAAAACCATACAGCGTGGTACTGCTTGATGAGATAGAAAAAGCCCACCCTGATACCTTTAACATACTGTTACAGGTGCTTGATGAAGGTCGTTTAACGGATAATAAAGGACGCTTAGCCGACTTTAGGAATACCATTATCATAATGACCTCAAACATGGGTAGCGGCATTATACAGGAGAAATTTGAAAACCTTAAAAGTAGTATTGAAGCGGCTACCGAGGCAGCTAAAACCGAAGTGCTTGGATTGCTGAAACAAACCGTAAGGCCGGAGTTTATAAACCGTATTGATGATATAGTAATGTTCACTCCGCTTTCACAGGATAACATTAGGGAAATTGTAAGCCTTCAGCTTAAATCGGTTACCAAACTGTTGTCTAAGCAAAACATTACACTCGATGCTACTCCTGAAGCTATTGACTACCTAGCCAAACGAGGTTATGATCCTGATTTTGGAGCACGACCTGTAAAACGTGTAATACAAAAAGAGGTGATGAACGAACTGTCTAAAGAAATTCTTAGCGGTAAGGTTACCACCGATAGTATTATACTACTGGATAGTTTTGACGGTAATCTGGTTTTCAGGAATCAAACCCCGGAAAAGGATAGTGAATAATAGTAGTAAATATAAAAATGAAAAGGGACGCTTATCAGCGTCCCTTTTTTATAAACATTTTCTATATATTTGTTTTTAATAACATACATCACCTTACATGATACATAATAAAGAAGATTATAATAATCTGATAAAACTCTATATGCACCAAGAGTGGCTCATCACAAAAAAAGTTGAGATGTATGATTTATTAGGTATTTGTGATACTTCTGTACACAAAAATCTCATTTTTTCTTTATTAGAAAGATTCTACTACCTAAATGGAGAGAAATTAAACTATTTATATAATGAAATCTGTGATTACATTATCAATGAATCTGGTTTTGACGAAAACTCTACTCAATTACTATCATTAACATATGATGATGAAGCTGACAGCAGTCAAAGGATAATTGATAGCATTAAAGTACCACTTTATAAAGCAGGGTGGAAAAACTTCAAAACAGTTAATCTTTTTGGAAAAGGTGTAAGCAACTATAAGAAAGGAAAAAATCAAATTTTAATTATAGATGAATTTATTGGCAGCGGAAGCACTTTATCAACAAGACTTGATTGGTTAAAAAAGAATATAATTGGTGATTTTGAGCTCAAATGTTGCTTTTTAGCAGGTATTAAAAGTTCTGTAGACATATTAAGAAATAAAGGTATTGAAATCTTTTGCCCTTTAGAACTTGACAAAGGTATAAGTGAATTTTATAAAGGAAACGAATTGATTGAAATGGAAAAAGCCATGCAAAGCATGGAATCCAAACTTGCCGAAAAAATAAATGAAAAAGAATTATCTGAATATTCATTTGGATACGGTAACGCTCAGGCCCTATATAGCATGGAAGGCTGCCAAGGTAACACACCTAACTCAGTTTTCCCTATCTTTTGGTGGACAAAGGATAAAAATGATTCTGAAAGAAAAACAATCTTAACAAGATATGAAACAGGTTTCTAATATGAATAAAACTGAAAGAATAATATTGAAAGATCTCTATGAAAGTACAAATGGTTTATATACTTATACATTCTTTTCGAGATATAAAATAGAGCCTGAAGCTATATTTTTTTTCATAAAAAAATATAGTGAAAAAAAAATACTAGAATACAATAATGACAGATTAAATCTAACATCAGAAGGCAGAGATATAATACTAAAGCAATTATTTAATAATAAACCTGAAAAAGGAAAATTTAATAATATTCCATCAGATTTTTTAAAAGAAAGAATTAATATTAACTCTCCTTATTTACCAAATTTATTTAAATTTAACAAGAAATAAACCCAAAGAAGGTGGAAATGAAACTAGCATATTGAAAGCGAGTCGCTTTTACAAGTTAAAGTCAAATTCAACCGAGATCAAAACAAATCAAAGATTTATTTTGATATCTCACTAGGCAAAGCCTAGATTCGCTCCCAATAATTAAGCTTTATTGGCGCGAGGCTCCAATAAAGCTTAATTATTGGGGTCGCTAAAGGAATGAAAGTAGTTCTTCCACCTTCTATTTTTATATTATATTTTGAATAGTAAACCCTTAAATACAACTAATGAATGGAAACTTTTTTTTAAAAAGAAAGGTGTTTCTAATGATGTTATTGAAAAGTATTTAGAATATATATATCCTTTACTATCAAATAAAGTTCCTATAATATTCGAATTTGATCATTTAAGTCTATTACTTGGCAGACAAATTGATTATCTAGCTTCTGTAATTAATAGTCCTGATAATCATTACACATCTTTTAATCTATTAAAAAGAACCGGAGGAAGTCGAGAAATAACAATACCCTATCCGGCTCTTTTAGAAATGCAATATTGGATATACAATAATATCTTAAAAAAAATTAGTATTGACTCTTCAGCACATGGGTTTGCGAAAAAAAAATCTATTATCACTAATGCAAAAGTTCATATTGGTCAAGAAGAAATTTTAAAATTAGATTTAAAAGACTTTTTCCCTTCTATAAATATTAATAGAATAATACACATATTTAAAAGCTTAGGGTATTCAAATCATATTTCTTTTTACTTAGCTTCAATATGTTCATATAACAAATCTTTACCTCAAGGTTCACCAACAAGTCCTCAAATAAGCAATATAGTTGCCAAAAAATTAGACAAAAGATTAATATCATTATCCAAAAAATTAAATTTAAAATACACTCGTTATGCCGATGATTTAACATTTTCTGGTAAACATATTTCTGTAAAGACTATTGAATATATAACAGAAATAATAATTGATGAAGGCTTTGAAGTTAATAAACACAAAACTAGACTATATAAAAAGCCCGGCAAAAGAATAATAACTGGTGTTTCTGTCAAAAAGGACAGTATTAATATTCCATCAACATATAAAAGAAATCTAAAACAAGAACTATATTATATTTTCAAATATGGGTACGAATCTCACATATCAAAAAAGAAAATAAAAAAATATAATTACTTACTTTCTTTAATAGGAAAGGTTAATTACTGGTTATCTATAGAGCCTGATAATCATTATGCAATAAATGCTAAAATAGAATTAGAAAAAATTTATTCATCAATCTATTTTTCAAATAAAAAAAGGGACGCTTAACAGCGTCCCTTTTTTTATTGTTAAAGGCTAAGGCGATATACCTTATCCAAATCATTGTTATCGCTTACGTTAACCCCAAGGTCTTTTACAATCCCCGAGCCTACTCCATATACCCATCCGTGTAGGTGAAGCGACTGTCCGTTTTTCCACGCACCCTGTACGATAGATGTCTTAGCAAGGTCATACACCTGCTCTTTTACGTTTATCTCTACAAAGGTGTTAAAACGATCGTCCTCGTTTACAATTGAATCAAGGTATGTTTTATGATGACGGTAAACATCTTTAATATGCCTAATCCAGTTATCAATTAACCCTATCGAAGCATTACCCATAGCAGCCTTAACGCCACCACAACCATAATGTCCGCATACAATAACGTGCTTTACTTTAAGTACATTAACAGCATAATCCAGTACGCTAAGCATGTTCATATCAGAGTGAACAACCATATTGGCAATGTTACGGTGTACAAACACCTCTCCCGGCTGTGCTCCTACAATTTCATTTGCAGGCACACGGCTGTCACTGCATCCTATCCATAACAACGGTGGCGACTGCCCCTCGGCAAGCCTTGCAAAATACTCAGGGTCATTGTCAATTTTGCTCTCAACCCATTTCTTGTTGTTTTCCAATAATTGTTTATAAAACTCGCTCATATTTATTTTAGTAAATTATATTCTTTAAACTTAGTTGTTTTTAGTGTTCCTTTTTAGTGTGTTCGAAAAAAACATGTTCAGTATCATCCAGGTCATAAGCATCCTTAAAGCCTACCAGCTGTACCTGTATGTTATTTTCTTTGGCACGTATATTTTTAAATTCTTTGATAAGATCCTGTACATCATGGGCTATATATACAGTATCTGATGCATTTATAACCACTTTTGAGTTTTCAGGAATATCGTTTAAGGTAGATTTTATTGCTGCCTTGTTAAGGAAAGACACTTCCTGTGCCAATTCTATATGTATTACATCGCCTTCCTCATACGCTTCTTTCCTAAAATGGTAAGCCCTTTGCAGGTTACCTTTCAGGATAAATATAATACTTATAACCATACCAAGTGCTACGCCTTTTAAAAGGTCGATCGCTACAACGGCAATAAGTGTAGCCACAAATGGTATAAGCTGGTATTTCCCTTTTTTCCAGAAAAGCTTCAACTTAGCAGGGTTTGCCAGTTTGTAACCTATAAGCAACAGCACAGCTGCCAGTGTAGCAAGCGGAATTCTGTTTAGTACAAAAGGAATAGCTAGTACACATATCAGTAATAAAAATCCGTGAATTACTGCCGACATCTTGGTTTTTGCTCCCGAGCTGGCATTGGCCGAAGAACGTACTACTACCGATGTAATAGGCAGTCCGCCAATAAAGCCGCTTACCATATTACCTATACCCTGAGCCTTAAGCTCCCGGTTAGTATCAGTATAACGTTTCTGTACGTCCATCCTGTCGGAGGCCTCAATACAAAGCAATGTCTCTACCGATGCTACTACGGCAATGGTAGCTGCCGATATCCAAACATCAGGATTTGTAATAACAGAAAAATCAGGGGTGATTATAAAACCGGCTATATCGCTAAAAGACTCCGGCACCGGTAAAGTAACCAGGTGCTCACTGCTTAAAGCGAAATGACTTCCCGTTCTTGTAAAAATCTCGTTAAGTAGTATACCGGTAATTACCGCCACAAGGGCTCCCGGTAACAGTTTCAGTTTTTTTAGCGCAGGTACTCTCTCCCATACTATGAGTATAAGCAGGGATATAATGGTAATGATAACCGCTCCGCCCTCAAAACGCTGAATAATATCGGGGATATCCGAGAAAGGATTACCTCCGTCCAGCCTGAAAAGCGATTCGTTACCGTCATAACTTTTATCATACCCTACAGCATGTTCCATCTGTTTGATAATGATAATAACCCCAATCCCCGCAAGCATACCCTCTATCACATTGGCAGGTATATAATTGGAAATACTACCTGCTTTTAAGAAGCCCAGTGCAAGCTGAATTACCCCCGAAAGGAATACAGCTAGCAAGAACGCCTCAAAAGAGCCAAGGGTAGCAATTGCTGTTAATACTATGGCGATAAGCCCGGCAGCAGGACCGGATACACTTATGTGTGAATTGCTAAGAAAACCTATTACAATACCACCTACCACACCGGCAATAACACCCGATAATGGTGGCGCACCCGAAGCGAGGGCAATACCAAGACACAGCGGTAAAGCCACTAAAAAAACAACGAGACCTGAAGGAAAATCAGACTTAAAATTGGCAAAAAGATTATTCTTTTTTGTCATAACCGATAAAATATAATACAATTAATACAGTATTAAACATCTGCAACAAGCAGACATCCCATTCAAAACCAACTACATAGAAATAGCGGCAGTAATTGAATTATACTCTCTCGGGAGGTGGAGAAAAAATATCTCCAAAGGCATTATCAAGCCTAAGGAGATATTTTGAATTTATAACTTTAGATTTTTTTTCAACTATAATAAGAGGCATTTCGAACTCCGTTTCGGGTCCGGCTTTAATCTCTTTTATTTCTTTGTGAATTTCTTCCTCATTAAGGCTGTATACCATAGAAATATCCGTATCATCTTCCAAAAGGCTTATAACCGTAGGGGTTGCCAGGAATGACAGAAAAAGGAATATTACTATTTTTACAATAAATTTCACATTGCTAAAATAGCGAATATATTTTAAACGGTTCTAAATAAGTTTTTAATTCCGTATGTTAAATTTCCTCTTCGCTCCAAGCCTTCATCATCCAGATGGTTTTTTCCTGCTCGGTAATAAAATCACTCATCATAGAATTTGTACCCTCATCATTAATTTTATCACTTTCGTCCAGTATCACCCTTTCTATCTTTAATAAATCGCTTAATGAGCTCATAATAAGCTGAACAGCATCTACATCTTTAGAAACATTTTTACCTACTTCAAGTCTGTTATTTTTAATATAATCTTCAAAAGTATGTAAAGGTGTTCCTCCCAGTGTAAGTACCCTTTCTGCTATCATATCTATTTTTAGCTGGGCATCATTATATAATTCTTCAAATTTTACATGCAGGTCAAAAAAACGTTTACCGCGAATATTCCAGTGTATTCCTCTCAGGTTTTGGTAATATACCTGGAAGTTAGATAAAAGTATATTTAACTCTGCTGCAATAACTTCAGTTTCTTTTACTGGTAAACCCAATATGTTCGTGGCTTCTGTTTTCTCTTTTTTCGTTTTCATGTTTTACTTTTTATATTATTTATTAGGTTATCTACACTCTCAAAGTTACAGAAAATAACCTTAAAAAAATATAAGCGTTATCGATGATTTTTATAATTTTATCATAAAAATCTATACTTAACACTTTTTAATAATGACCATAACTCAACTGCACTATGTATTGGCTGTAGCCGAATACAAAAACTTTACACTTGCTGCCGAAAAATGCTTTGTAACCCAGCCCACCCTGAGTATGCAAATACAAAAACTGGAGGAAGAACTGGACGTACAAATTTTTGACAGGGGTAAAAAGCCTATTCAGTTAACCGATGTGGGTCAGCAAATTGTAACACAGGCAAGGAGTATTGTCAACGAGTCTAACCGTATTAAAGATATAGTAGACCAACAAAAGGGATACATAGGCGGTGATTTTAAAATAGGTATTATACCAACAGTTATGCCTACCCTACTCCCTATGTTTATTACCAACTTTACTAATAAGTACCCAAAGGTGAATCTTATTATTGAAGAACGAACTACGGAGGAGATTATAAAAATGCTGAAAAGCGGTCAGCTTGATGCAGCTATAGCAGCTACCCCGCTTAGTGAGGAAAGTATTAAGGAAGTGGTACTGTACTACGAACCGTTTGTGGCTTACATACCGGAAAACAACCCGGCTTTTGGTAAAAAAGAATTTAGTGTAAAAGACCTTGAAGATAACCTAAACAATATACTACTGTTACAGGACGGACATTGTTTCCGTAATAATGTGCTAAACATTTGTAAGGCGGCATCACTGCCACAGCATAATCGTTTCCACCTGGAAAGCGGAAGCTTTGAGACAATGGTTAAACTAGCCGACGAAGGTTTAGGGATGACGCTGTTACCATACCTTCATACTCTGGATATGAGTGAAAAAGGCAAATCAAAACTACGTCACTTTACCGAACCAAGACCATCCAGAGAAGTAAGTTTAATATACTCCAAAAAGGAGCTTAAACTACACCTTATAGAGGCATTGCGTACCACCATAACAGGAGTTGTTAGAGGGGCTATTGCCTTCCATAATGTAGAGATTACTTCTCCGCTTCATAAGTAATTATAAAGTGGTTATAAAATAAAAAGGAGCCTTGTGGGCTCCTTTAATTTTTATTGTTCTACATATATAAGACAAGCTTTTAATTCAGGCTTTTCAGTCGTAAAATTATTAAGCCAGTCTACAAGCTGTTCTACCTCATATGGTAATAACAACTTAATTGCTTTTTCTACTTCCTTACAAAACAACTTTGGGTCAAAACTTACGCTTTCCAAAATTGTTTTTGTGTAAGCAAACATACTTCTGGGCATAATTAAAAAAATAATATTGTGTTAAATGGTTAGTGCTTCTATTAGAATGCATGTAAAGATAATAATAAAAATAACATATCGATGAAAATTAACTATATCGATTGCGTTAAAATTCTAATTAACTCAAAGTTTTAACATAATATTAATGTTTAAATGCCCTTAGCATTTCTCTTTTTCCGGGTGGCCCGGGAAGTTTTTCTGTAGTAAAACCCGCTTCCTGCATAGCTTTTTTAATACTTGTTCTGCATGCATAGGTTACCAGTACACTATTGGTTTTTAAAGCCTTATACATTTTAGAAAAAATTTCGGCAGTCCACAATTCGGGTTGGGCATTAAAGCCAAAAGCGTCAAAATAGACAATATCATACAATTCGACATCTTCTATCTCACTAAAAAACTGTTTCCTTTTTAGTAAAGTAAACTTATCATTTATTTCAACCTGTTTTTCCCATTTGGTACCGTGCATGGCCTCAAAAACGGCACTGTGTTGTTGCGCTTCAAGCTGCTCTACATAGTTAAGCAGTTTTACCTCATTTGCTTCTACCGGATAAGCCTCTACCCCTGTGTAGTTAATTTGTTGCCCTGTTTTAACCGACTCCAAAAAAGTAATAAAAGCATTAAGCCCTGTACCGAAGCCTATTTCTAAAACAGAAACAGGCCGATCCTGTAGTAAGGTCAGCCCGTTTTGTATAAAAACATGATACGCCTCTTGGATAGCTCCAAATTTAGAGTGGTAACTTTCCTTCATATCAGGAAGATGTATTGTTACCGATCCGTCCAGCGTTTGTATAATTTCTCTTTTCAATTACTTAATGTATAATTTTTTAATCCTAGGTATAGGACCGCCACATTTAGATGCATGACAGTTAAGGCATGAGGTTACCCCTTCATTAAAGCGATCCTTAACGTTAACCGTATCAATATAAATACGCTTTTGAGCCTCAATATACTCTTTGGCATGCTCTTCAAAAAAAAGATCACGATCTGACTCATCAGTCATCAAAGTAGTATGTATCCTTAAAAAATGTTTTGGAAAAGCCCCTATGGTATCCCCTTTTATAATACGTTCCCTTAGCCTCATGTTGTCAACATACATCTGTTCCATTAAAGCCGCCATTGGAGACATTTCATACATCTCAAATTTCTTTTCGGCTTTAGCTTCCTTTACAGGAGCTTCAGCCTCCGGAGCAGCTTCTTTGACCGTTTTATCGTTACATGATGCCAGCATTATAAAGGCCGACAATACCGGTAATAACTTCCTTCCCATTATTTAGTGATTAAAACACCATCGGCCATAAAGCCGTATGTTATTTCCGGTTCAGTAATTTTAGCAATCTCAGCCTCTGATTTACCTCCGTCTTTAGCATAATGCCTTAACTCATTTACCGATATTTCACTAACAAAAGCCTTACCGCTTACAACAGCGTCCTGCCCTGCAGCGTTTAACGGTACAAAGAATGCATAATCTTTAAACTTCACGAAAGATTCGTTTTCATCTTCAAGTCCTAACGACATCCAGCAGCCTTTCTTTTGGCAAACATCGTTTATATGAGCACGAAATTTTACATTAACCGTATCGCCCGGTTTAAGGCTTTTGTACTTGGCAAACATTTCTTTGTTTGTTAATGCCTGACTGGCATCAATTTCATCGCCAAAAGATGCATATAAACCATCGTTTGTTGTTGCATCAATATGTAATGCCTCTTCATCTTCGTTAATAGAATCGGTATCAATGTTTATTGCTCCGTTTTCAGTTTCAACAACAGTGTCTTCTGATTCCACATTTGTATTGTTTTTACAGGCTGTAAGTGCCAAAAGTAATGACACTGCAAATAATGATTTTTTCATTTTTTTTAGCGAATTATGTTTAGTGTATGCAAATTTATACAGAAAATTATAAAGGCTGCAAAAAGCTAAGCATTATTTATTTTTCTAACATCCAATAATTTACACCCGTTTTACTGCGTATTTTTTAACAAATTCTGCTTTTTGGACTTTTTTTAGTAAATTTGCAAGAACACTACTATTATAACTAATCTAATAAATGAACGAAAACGACATTACAGTAAACCTTGCCCCAGGTTCTAAAATTGATTCAGTTGATTTTGAGAATCTTACTTTCGGCAACGTGTTTACCGACCACATGCTTATTTGTGATTACAAAAACGGTGTGTGGGATAAGCCTGTTATCAAACCTTATGAACCTTTTTTAATAGATCCGTCTGCAAAAGTATTCCATTATGGTCAGGCCATTTTTGAAGGCATGAAAGCCTATAAAGATGATAATGACGATGTATGGTTATTCCGTCCGGATCAAAATTATGAGCGTTTCAACAAGTCGGCCACAAGGCTTGCAATGCCTGAAGTACCTGAAAATGTATTTATGGACGGACTTAAAAAGCTTATTGAAATTGAAAAGGCATGGGTACAAAAAGGCAAAGGTAATTCGCTTTATATCCGTCCGTTTATGATAGCAACAGGACCTGGTGTTTTAGCCGCTCCTGCTAACTATTATCGATTCATGATTATACTTTCTCCTGCTAAGTCATACTACTCAGGAGAGGTTAAAGTACTTATAGCCGAACATTTTAGCCGTGCTGCAAATGGTGGTATTGGTGCTGCAAAAGCGGCAGGTAACTATTCGGCACAGTTCTACCCTACTAAGTTAGCTAACGAGCAGGGGTACCAGCAGGTAATATGGACTGACGATGCTACACATACCAAGCTTGAAGAAGCAGGTACAATGAATGTATTCTTCAGGATAAACGATACGCTTTATACTGCTCCAACCAGCGAAAGAATTCTTGACGGTGTTACCAGAAAGAGTCTTATTGAGGTTGCTAAAAGAGAAGGTATTAATGTAGAGGTTCGCCCGGTACTGGTTAGCGAGCTTATAGAAGCTGCCGAAAACGGTACTCTACAGGAAATATTTGGTGCAGGCACAGCCGCTGTAGTAAATCCTATTGTAGGCTTTAGCTACAAGGAGAAGTACTACGAGTTACCAAAACTGGAAAATTCTGTAGCATTATTCCTTAAAGAGAAATTAAACAATATACAGTATAAACTTGCCGAAGATACCTTTGGCTGGACTGTAAAAATATAATTGCCTTTAAACAGGTATAAAAAAGCCTCAGCAAATGCTGAGGCTTTTTATTTATTTTGTGCTTAGTGTGCTGTATAACTTCTAAACTGAATACTATTTAAGTATTTCTTCAAAGTTTGGTTTAAAGTAGTTAGGACCTTTCATTACCTTACCGTCTTCACGGTAAATAGGCTTACCATCCTCACCCAGTTTACTCATATTACTACGCTGAATTTCATCAAAAACCTCTTCAATTTTATGCTGTAGTCCGTGTTCAATAATAGTTCCGCATAAAATATAAAGCATATCGCCCAGAGCATCGGCAATTTCTGTAAGATCATTATTTTGTACAGCCTCAAGGTATTCCTCATTCTCCTCTTTCATTAGGTTAAACCTTAGCATATTTACAGCCTCTCCTAAATCGGCTTTAGGCTGTTCGCTTATTCCTAATCCAAAAGCACTGTGAAACTCCTTTACGGCATCTAATTGTTTTTTCATGATAATCGTATTTTAAGTTTTAAAAGTATAGAAAATTAAACAGGCTTATTGTAGCTTTGCAAAAAAGATTTCAACATGTTTAGTACAGGCCAATTGTATTTTGCTGCATTTTTCGTTGTAGTGTTTGTAGCAGTCATGATATACGTTTACAGGAAAGACCTTAAACTTCACAAAAAATATTATAAAGGAAGTTACTGGATACTAATAGCTTTCCTTGCATTTATAGCAATTTTATTCTGCATTAAGTATTTTGTAAAAGAATAATCTTACTAAAATTGTTAAAAAATTAAAATTAAAATCCCCTCTAATGGGGATTTTTTTATTACCTTTTGTGTTACAATTTTGTAAACCAACCTTTTAAAACAAAAAATATGAGTGCAACAAATCCCTATGAAACATCAGGAACTTACAGCTCTGCATCAAGGAGCTTAAATCTGGACTTCCACATCACAAAAGAAGATCCTTTAAACAAGTATCAGTTTTACCAGAAGTTTGACATCTCACAAACCATAACCGATGAAAACGGCGACCAAAAGTATTTAAGTGCCGTTTTGATTTTTATGAAAAAGAAAACTGATAACGGAGGAACATTACTAACAAACCTGTCTAACCACAACCTATTGGTTAACAATAGTGATTTAATCCCTTACAGTTCAGAAACATTTGATTATGATGCTGAAGAAGCAGTAGTAGTTCTTTTCCATGATAACACTTTTAACATTGCTTATGCTACTTATTTCTATACTATACTAAATAGCATGTACAACGATATGAAAAAAAACGGACTGACTTTTAAGCGTCAACAGGCACCTGATTTTAAAGCGTTGTCTATCCCTAAAGCAAATATCCCTAACCTTCATAACGATAATCTTGACGACGACGATTTCCCGTTCATCAGACCACGAACTGCAGGTTTAACCATAATTAAAAGAAGCTTTACACCATAACATTGAAAATACATATACAAAAATTAAAAATTATATTCATGCTCATGGCTTTAACAGTCATGGGCATGACCTATGCCCAACAGCCGGGGTTTGAAGAAGTAGAAAACGATATTAATGAAAACAGGCTGGAATCGGCTACACAAAAACTAAAACTGTTGGAAAATGATACCACCGGTTTTGAAAACAGAGCCTGGTATCATTTACTAAAAGCTAAAATTTACGACTACAAATACATTGATTCCTTAGCGTTGCAAAACTACATGTCGGCACGCGACCTTTACAACAAGGCGGGGTTAATAGACAAGGCAATACAAATTAACCTTAATATTGCTTACCTTATCAAATCGCAAAAAAACAGCGATAAACTACATCCCGAAAAGTACCTTAACGAATACCTGGACTATGCCAGAAAAAGTAACGACTCATTAAAGTTAGCCAAGGCATACATAGAGATAGCTTCAATAAAAATATCTTCAGAAGAAAGCGAAGAGAGCTATGAGTACTTCCAAAAAGCAAAGAAAATAAATAAAATACTGGGCAATAAGGAGCTTGAGTCGCAAATAGACAACAATCTTGCTGCTTTATATAACGACTTTTTAAACGAACCGGATTCGGCACTATTCTACCTTAAAAAAGACCTTATTTATATTAAAAGTAAGCCCAATAACAATTATGACATCTGTACAAATTATATAAATCAGGCAGCGTCATATTATTATCTGGGAGATTTTACCACCTCCATACAACTATTAAAAGCTGCCGATACCATACCAATAAATGAGTATCCTATTGGTATTAAAAGCATGATAAATAAAATTTTATCACTCAATTATGTCGAAAAAAATGATTACAAAAACGCCTATGAGGCTTATATAGAATATAAAAGTTTTGAAGATAGTATAAGCGCTCACGAACAGAGCCTTACCATCTCTGAAATGGAAACCAAATACCAAACACGAGAAACTGAACTAAAAAATGAAGTATTAACTGCCGAAGTAAAGACAGGTAAAATTTTGGTATATATATTTATAGGGCTTCTTATAGCCAGCTTAGTTATAGGATTCCTCATTATTAAAAATGCCCGCAGGCGTGTATATATTTCCAAACAGGAAAAACTTATAGAGCAGCAAAAACTTGAAAAAGCATTAAAGGAGTTTGAGCTTAACAGCATTGACCTTATGCTTGAAGGACAGGAAAAAGAACGTGAGCGTATCGCAAACGACCTTCATGACAACCTTGGCAGTATGCTGGCTACACTTAAAATGAATTTTGAACACCTTCGCATGCGTAAAAATGAAATACGTGAAGAGGAAGACAAACTATACGACCGCACAGACCAGCTTATAGAAGACGCTTATCAAAAAGTACGTAGCATTGCTCATGCCAAAAATGCAGGGGTATTTGCTAACGAAGGGCTCATACCTACCATAAGGAAAATGGCAGGAAAAATATCAATCCCTGGCAAGTTAACTATTGAGGTTCTGGCAGTTGGATTTAATAAAAGATTGGAAAATAAAATTGAAATTGCTATCTTTCGGATGGTTCAGGAGCTGAGTACCAACATTATAAAGCATTCTAAAGCAACAGAAGCTTCCATTCAGCTTACCAACCATGACGACAATATCAATATCATAATAGAAGATAATGGTGTGGGCTTTAAAAGTACTACAGCACCATCTTCAAACGGAATGGGCTTAAATACCATTACTAAAAAAGTTGAACAACTTGGCGGCACCTTTACTATAGATTCCACTCCGGGTAAGGGCACTACCATAATAATAGACTTACCAATATGATACGATTAGCTATTGCAGAAGACCATCAGTCGCTTATAGACGGTATCAGGATTTTTCTTGAATACGAAGATGACATTAAAGTTGTGGGTGAAGCTAACGACGGCGAAAGGCTGTTGGAAATTGTACGTTCCAAAAAACCCGATATTGTACTTACCGATATACGAATGCCGAAAACCGACGGCATTGCAGCTACAAAAGAAATAAAAAAGGAATTTCCAAACTGTAAGGTTATCGCCTTTAGCATGTTTGAACAGGAAGAAGCCGTTAGCCAAATGACTCAGGCAGGTGTAGATGGTTATATTATGAAAAACTCTTCCCTAAAAGTAGTTTTAGCAGCCATTAGGGCAGTTATGAAAGGGGAAACTTTTTTTGATGATTCTATAAAAGCGGCCACTCCAAAAAAAGACGAAGGCGATGTACCTCTAAGCAAACGTGAAAAAGAAATTGTAAATCTTGTAGGACAGGGAAAAACATCGCAGGAAATCGCCGACCTCCTTTTTATTGGAAAAACAACAGTAGACACTCATAGAAAGAACATACTTAAAAAATTAAGCCTGCATGGTAAAAGCGAACTCCTTCGCTATTCCATGGAACGGAAATATGATTTTTAGTTTTGGTAGAATTAACAAATCATTTTGATTTTTTTTGTAGTAAAATACCCAGCAATGGGTATTTTTTTGCTTTACCCTAAAATGGAACTTTGTAATAAATAATTTAAAGTACTAACCTTAAAATCAATTTATTATGAAGACAATCAAAACTATCAAAACAATCATGATCTTGTGTATGCTACTAACTGTACCTATAGCATTTGTATCTTGTGAAGAAGAAGAAACTACAGAGGTAAGCGGTAATGACGCCTGCCTTGATCAACTGGAAATACTGGCAGATATTCTGTATGAAAAAACGCTTGTTTTCAGTAACAATGCAACTCCTTCTACCTGTAGTGCCGTTAGGACTGCTGCCCTAAACCTTATCAATGCTGCCGAAGACTGTGGTTACGGTTACCTGTATCAGGAACAGGCACAATTCTGGATTGATTATGACTGTAGTATTTTTAATGATTAATTATCAAAAAAAAATAACAGACTGAAAAACAAACCATTAATTGGATTAATATAAGCTAAACACCTTTTCGGGCATTTAGCTTCCAAAAAACTGGCATCAATGTTGTAAAGAGGTTTTAGTATTATTTTAACAATAACCTTTTTTAAACTATTTTTGAATTATTAATCAAACCGAATAATTATGAAAACTTCTTACAAATTTATTTTAGCTTTTGTTTTAGGATTAGCCCTAACCAGTTGTGCTTCTAAAGTTCAACGTGTAAATGAGGACAGTGTTATAGACCTAAGCGGAAGATGGAACGATACCGATTCCAGACTAACTGCAGAGGAAATCACTGCCGAACTTATGTCACACTCTTGGTACAGTACTTATGCTGCCGAAAACGGAGGTAAAAAACCAGTTATTATTGTTGGTATGATTACTAATAAATCACACGAGCATATTGCTACCGAAACTTTCTCTAAAGACATTGAAAAAGAGATTATCAACTCAGGGAGAATGAAGCTTGTTCAGGGTGGCCCAATGAGAGAAGAGATC
This sequence comes from Flavobacterium sp. C4GT6, assembly GCF_036347315.1. Taxonomy (NCBI): domain Bacteria; kingdom Pseudomonadati; phylum Bacteroidota; class Flavobacteriia; order Flavobacteriales; family Flavobacteriaceae; genus Flavobacterium; species Flavobacterium sp. C4GT6. The sequence continues at coordinate 78,127 of NZ_JAZGZU010000006.1, read as the reverse complement.
AGAGCCGAAAGAGCTGATCAGCAAAACTATTCATCTCAGTCTACCATGAAAAAATTCGGACTTGAAAACGGTGCCGATTTCATGCTTCAGGGAACAATAAACTCTATTGTAGATCAAAAATCTAAAGAAAAAACTGTTTATTACCAAATTGACCTTGAGCTTACTAATATCCAGACTAACGATAAAGTATGGATTGGTGACAAAAAGATTAAAAAATACATTGGTAAGAAAAACATGTAATTTTTGTTTCAATACCAAATAAACAACCAACATGAAAGCAACCAAAAACATACTTAAAATGCCCGCAAAACTGGCATTACTGCTGTTATTGATTGCCTTTCAATCCTGTAGTACCTATAACACCAAAACCGCAGATATTGAAAGCGATTTATTTAATGGTGATTTTAATAAAGCCATAAAAGGCATTGATAATAATAAATTCCTTAACAAAAACAGAAACAGGCTTTTATACCTGCTGGAAAAAGGAAAAGTAGAGCATCTTAGCGGAAATTATGAAGCAAGTAACACTCTTTTTGAAGAGGCTTACATTATGATTGAAGACAGGATGACTAAAACCAATGCAGGACAGGCCATAGCTGCGAAATTTACCAATCCTATGGCCGAGCCCTACAAAGGTGAGGATTTTGAAAAGGTAATTATTCACTATTACAAAGCCCTTAACTATTTTCATTTAGGACAACCTGCCGAAGCACTTGTGGAGGCAAAAAGGATTAACATTAAGTTATATGAACTCAATGAAAAGTACAAGGAAAATAAAAACAGGTATAGTGAAGATGCCTTCTCTCAAATCCTGCAGGGTATACTTTACGAAAGCACAGGCGATATAAACAATGCCTATATTGCCTACAGAAATGCCGAAGAAATTTATGCCCGCAACGGCGACCAGTACTTTGATGTACCTACTCCCCTACAGCTTAAAAAAGACCTGTTAAGGACTTCTAAGTTAATGGGCTTTAGGGAAGATTATGAAAAATACAGCAATAAGTTCAAGCTTACAGATGATGCTGCCACTAAAGCAACCGGAGAAGCCATAGTATTTTGGGAAAACGGATTTGGTCCTGCTAAAGATCAAATTGTGATTACTGCCAGTGGTACCGACGGTTTCTTTTACGGCACCTATTATGACGGAGCCATACAGGAAGAGATATTCATCCCTATACCTGTAGGTTTTGATATAGGTAGTGTAAATGCCATAGCCATCCCTAAATACAGGGAAAGAGGTACTTATTACAGTAATGCAGCCATAGTGGTAAACAACCAGGATGTCCCTTTTAACTTAGCCGAAGACATTTATCCTATTGCAAAGCAGTGCCTTAAAGACAGGATGCTGCGTGAAACCATAGATCTTGTTGCACGTTTTGCTACAAAAAAAGCAGCAAGTGCCGGTTTAGGCGCCTTAGGTAAAGAACTTTTTGGCGATACCGCCGGAGACCTTATTAAACTGGGAGGCGATGCTGCCGGAGCGGCTACCGAAAAAGCCGATACCCGTAACTGGCAAACTCTACCAGCTACCATTAGCTACATTCGTGTACCGTTGCATGAAGGCGAAAACAAGTTCCTAATCAAAAAACAGGGACCTCAGGGTATAGATAGAGATACGATTTATATTCCGTATAAAAAAGGGCTTCAAATAGTCAACTATTTTGATTTTGGAAGAACTCAGCTTATTCCTGTTGCAAACAATAATGCTACAGCAATGGCAACTCCAAAAGCAACTGCTCCGAAAAAAGAGGTCTCTCCAACTATGTCATCGGGACTTACGGCACAAAACCAGTCTGACTTAAAGGTTAAAAAAGCACTTGCTATACCGGCAGAGAAAAGAGCATTCAATCCGGCACCAAGCCATGTAACGGTGAAGTCGGTTATTGATAATTATATTGCTGCTTCCGGTGGTGAGGACAAGATAAGGAACATGAAAACCCTTATGTCGAGAACAAATACGCTAAGCGAGTACAATGGTACTACCACAAAAATTGAAGTAGTATCTAAAATGACAAGTCAAAACGATATGTTTATTCAAAGCTATACAAACGGCAAACTAACTTATACCCTTGTAGTGAATGATAACGGAGGGTATATGAAAATGCCTGACTTAGAACCTACCGAACTGGACAAAACCCTGTATGAATCTATTAAAAACGGAAATACAATTAGAGATAATTACTCTGTTCCGTTAAAAGATCCAAATGTAAGGCTGGAAGGCATAGGTTTTGTGGATAAAAAAGAAGCCTATGTTATTAGTTATAAAGATGCTAAAACCAATGCCGATATGCTAAACTATTATGATGTCGAATCGGGGCTTCTTGTAGCAAGCTCGGCAACAATTGATACGGTAAGCAGTACCTCATATTTTACTGATTACAGAAAAGTAAACGGTCTTGCTTTCCCTTTTAAAACCAAAACAGTAACACCTACAGGTAATACTGAAGTGGTAACGGCTGAGATAAAAATTAACGAAGGAGTAAACGCAACAGATTTCCAATAAAAAAACATTGCTCATGAAAAAGTTTATACTACTCGCATTTTTCTTTTTTGCTCTAAACACTGCTTTTGCCCAAACCGATAACGGATGGGGAGAGTGGCAAAAAACAAGCTGTTACTCAAAAATTGAGTTCCGCTTAAAATATGACGGAAAAAACGGAGAGCAGCACCACTGGAAAGTGCAGTTTAAAAACAATTACAACAATCTTATATCATTTAACTATACAGTGACAGATAAGGTACAGCAATATACATTAACTACTCACAGGAAAACACTTAACGGTGGCAAACAAAGTGATGAAGCTGATTTGTTTACTGATATGGAAGATATTTACATCCTTGTAGACAAAGTGAGTATGACACCTTATCCCGAGAACTTTATAGAATGTGAATAAGACATAAAAAAGTTATAAAAAACTCCGTTTAACGGAGTTTTTTGCTTTTTAGTACTTAAACCTAACAGTTATTTGCTTTCTTACAGGAAATTTATACATTTACGTAAAATAAGAAAGTCACCGCCTATATGAAAATTGTTAAGTACCTATTCCTTCTCTTGTTGCTGGCATCAATAGCAGGAACTGTATTCATAGCTACCCAAAACGGTAAATATGATGTTACTGAACAGCTAACCATAAAAGCCCCAAAAGACATGGTTTACAACTTTGTAGGAAATTTAAAAAACTGGGAAAACTCAGGAATTCTTACAAAAGATACAACTGCAGTCTATACTTTCTCTGACACAACCACCGGAGAAGGTGCCTATGCCAACTGGGCTACAGGCAGTGTAAAAAATCTTGCCACATACCCTAACGACTCCATAACACAAACATCTGTATTAAACGACAGGGAGATTGAAGTACACTGGACATTTAAAGATACCTTAACCGAAGCTACTAAAGTTAACCTTAGAATGAAAGGACAACTTAGCTTTATGGAAAAGGCTTATGCCATACTTAAAGGCGGAACCGATAAAAAGGTATCCAACCTAATTAATCATAGTCTTAAAAGGGCTAACTACATGCTTGTAAACCGTGTCAACTTTTTTGAAATAAAGGTAAACGATGTTATGATAAAAGAAGGAACTTATTATATAGCCGACTCCACCAGTTGCAAAATATCTGAAATGCAACAGAAGATGCCGGGCATGTTTGCCAGGGTAAACAAATTTGTTACCGATAACAACATTGCCACAAACGGAAAACCTTTTACATACTATTATACTTTTGACGAAGCTAAAGACAGTACTGTGTTTATGACCTGTATTCCGCTTGAGGATGAAATACTAATATCTGAAGGAAGTGAATTCAAAGCAGGAGAGATAAAGCGTTTCAATGCGCTTAAAACGACTTTAAAAGGCGATTACAAACATCTTAAAAAAGCTTGGGACGCTGCCTTTAAAAACATAAAGAAAAATAAACTGGAAGAAAATTTTGAACTTCCGTACCTTGAAGTATATACTAAAGGCCCTGCCGATACTAAGGACACTACCGAATGGATTACCGATATTTATATTCCAATAGGTACATTATTACCAGAGGAAGAAGCTACACAGGTTAACGACAGTACTGTAACAGTTACTGAGGCACCTACAGTTTCCAGACCACGCACTACGAGAAAGAAAACTCCAACGGTTACGCCTATAAGCACACAGCCTGTTAGTGTACAGCCTACCATAGCCTTACCTAAAAGGGACACAACATCTAAAAAGAAACCCGTACAGGATACCACAAACCAGTCGGGATTAAAATAAATACCCTTTTTATAAAAAGGGTGCTAACCCTATCTTAACTAACATTACAAACAAAAAATCCCCTTAACGGGGATTTTTTAATGTTTTAGTATATACTTTACAACGGTCTCGGCGGCATGAAGCCCAAACAGAGCGGGCATCCAGCTATTAGTCCCGAAAAATGACTTCTTGAAGTTTTTACCGTCGGTCATTTTAAGGCTTGTCTGATCCGGTTCTTCGGTAGAGAAAACTGCCTTTACGCCTTTTGTAATACCTTCTTTCTTTAAACGCTTCCTTATATTTTTAGCAAGCGGACAATATTCGGTTTTACTAATGTCGGCTACCTTTACCTTAGAGGCAAGGTATTTCCCTCCTGCTCCCATATTGCTAATAATTTTTACCTTCTTCCTTTTTGCCGCAATAATAAGGTTAAGTTTTGGTGTAACACTGTCTATACAGTCCAGTACATAATCAAACTCGGGTGTTACAAGTTCAAAAGCTCTTTCGGGAGAAAGAAACTCCTCTATCCTTGTAAGGTTAAGCTCGGGGTTAATATCCATAAGCCTGTCGCCCACTATTTGCACTTTTGGCTTTCCTACAGTAGAGTGCAGTGCCGGTAGCTGGCGGTTAATATTTGTAATATCTACAGTGTCACCATCAACAATTGTCATGTTACCTACTCCTGCCCTGGCAAGAAACTCGGCTGCAAACGATCCTACTCCGCCAAGTCCCACAACCATTACCTTTGCGTTTTTTAATCTATCAAGCCCTTCTTTTTTAAATAAGAGCTCTGCTCTCTCGGTCCATTCAGCCATTCTTAAAAACGGTTTTAAAATTATTGCTTACTATATTCTTTAATTCTTCTATATCTATATTTTTTGCAGTTGCAGCCTTTTCATATACCTGTTCCAGTCCTTCTTCAATGGTATCTGTCTCCATAAAAAGCCTGTCATTAGGTACTGTGGCAAATACAGCCGAAAGCTCGGGATTACGCAACAGGTACTTTCCAAACGAAATATAAAAACCGTTATCCAGCAATTGTTTTACTACCTGAGCATTTTTGGAAAACCCATGTATTATCATGGGTACCTCCATTTTTAACTGCTTTTTAATAGCTATTGCTTCCTGATAAGCGGCAACGCAGTGCAAAATTACGGGTTTTTGGTATTTTTTTGCTAACAGAAGTTGTTTTTCAAACACTTCCTGCTGCACATTTAAGGGTATTTCAATGCGTTTGTCAAGTCCGCATTCGCCAAGAGCAAGGCAATTATCCGTTGCCAACCTTTGGTCAATTATAGCTAAATGTTCATCCAATTTCTCTAAATCAATGTACCAGGGATGTATACCTGTAGAGAAATAAGGCACATCTATTTCCTCATATGGGTAGCGGTTTACTACTTCAAATATGTCGCTATTAGCCGTGTAGTTATGGGTATGTAAATTATAGAGCATTAAAATTCAGGTTCGTGTTCAATTATTTCTTTAATGACAGCCTTCGAGCCAAATTTACTCAAATAAATCTCAAAAATAATATTAGCACTGCCTTCCTGGTATTCCCTATAAATATTAAGGGTAAGCGTATCGCCTACTAATGATGCTCCTTCAAATGAATCAATCCATCCGTCATGACTATCATATGTAATATAATCACTTACATAATCGTCATTCTTATCCTCTATGGGAATAAACTCCTCTTTTTCAAATTTAGAATTGTACAAAACCATTGGGTTATCACTTCCACAAAAGGTAAGTCCCTCTTCATCATAAACCCCTACGCTAAAATTCTTTGTTGGTATTAATGTAAATTGTACATCATTAACCGTAAAAGTAGTATCCCTGCTCATATCATATTCATATACATCCTTACCATATACCCAACCCCTTACATCAGGATGACTGAGTTTTACAAAATTATGCAACTTGCAGTAATCATTAGCGCCGGTAAGATCATACCTGTTTTGCGAAATACTGTCTGTAGTTACAATCAAACCATACAAGCCTGCTGCCTTTCCGGTTTCCTTCAGGTTTTTGTTATATAGTTCCAGCTCCCCTTTCAGTATAAGTACTTTATTATTGTGCTTTAAAGACTGTATATATTCAGGAGCATTTACCATTTCTTTTTCTTTCCCTTCCATTTCCCCAGGCTCTGCTACAATGGTTTTTCCCTGAACAGTCATTAAATCTTCCTCCTTAGCTTCTTTACAGTTAACAAGCAGTAAGGGAACTAATAGTAGTAAAATTCTTTGCATTAGCTTTTAATTGGTTTTAGCCTGTTTGTTGTCTTTCAAAAAAGTTTCAAACACCTCTTTCTGATTATGACTAAAAGCCATAGCTCGTGTTTGAAATATTATTACATAATTATTAATATAACAGGCATAAGGGAATGTATTAAAATATATGCGGTCTCCATAAGTTTCTACAACAGCAACAGCCTCTTTTGCCTGTTCTTCCGTTTGAAATTCCCATTGTTCAATTATACCGTCTGTTATAAGCTTTTGCTCATTTTTATTATAATAAAAATACCCTATTATACTTTTAGCCTTTTGAAAAGCCTCACAGTTCACATGACCTAAACCTCTTTTTTGCCAGGTATTTTTATAATCAATCTTATAAAAATTCTTATTTGCTACAGATACAACAGAATCTCCCAAGAGTTGTTCATAAAGTTGAATTTTTTGTAACCTTTTATCATCAGATATCCATCCCTGCTGTTCAATCTTACCAACAAAAGTCGCGACCTCGTTAAGAACTAAAACTCCTGAATGATTTTGATTAACTAATGTATCTTTTTGATTATCCTGAACGACATTTGGCAAAGAATCTGTCGCAGATTCCGGAACCGTAATGACAGTAGGCATCTGCTCTGATTTTTTACAGGAAACAAAAAATGACAATATAATTAAAGATAATAGTACTCTTTTCATATTAACAAATATACATTTTACAGCAATAAAAAACCCAACACTTATAAGCATTGGGTTTATATATAAAATATGATATTCTTTATTATGAAATAACGCCCGAACCAATAAGTTCGTCGTTACTATACCAGGCAGCAAACTGCCCTTCGGTAATTGCCGACTGTGGTTCTTCAAAAGCAATGTACATTCCGTTATCAAACATATGCAGGGTTGCTTTTTGTAACGGCTGGCGGTAACGTATTCTTACCATTACTTCCATGGTTTCACCATCTTTTAAAGTTAGGTCTTCACGCACCCAGTGTACCTCGTTACCCTGTATGAATAATGCTTTCCTGAACAGTCCCGGATGGGTGTGCCCCTGCCCGGTATAAATAGCATTACTCGCCACATCAGTAGCTATGATAAACAAAGGCTCTTTTGTACCACCTACATTAAGGCCTTTACGCTGCCCTATAGTATAGTAATGCGCTCCCTGATGCTTGCCTACCACTTTACCCATTTCAGGCTTGTAGTCAATGTTTTTAGCCTCAAAAGCCAGTTGGTCTTTTACGCTATCAAATACCGGTTTGTCTACATTATAAGTATCCTGAGTGGCATCAATCTCATAGATAAGACCTTCTTTAGGTTGTAGCTGCTGCTGAAGAAACTCCGGCAGGCGAACCTTACCTATAAAACAAAGCCCCTGAGAGTCTTTTTTCTCTGCAGTGACCAAATCCATCTTAGCTGCGATTTCACGTACCTGTGGCTTGGTTAATTCGCCTATTGGGAATAAAGCTTTACCAAGTTGCTCCTGCGAAAGCTGACATAAAAAGTACGACTGGTCCTTATTACCGTCTACACCTGCCAAAAGCTGATACACTTCGTTACCGTCTTTCTCAATAGTACCTTTACGGCAATAGTGTCCTGTTGCCACATAGTCTGCTCCCAGGCTAAGGGCAATTTTCATGAACACGTCAAACTTAATCTCACGGTTACATAACACGTCGGGGTTTGGAGTTCTTCCCTGCTCATATTCATTGAACATATAATCTACTATACGTTCTTTATATTGTTCGCTAAGGTCTACCGTTTGAAAAGGTATACCCAACTTTTCGGCTACAAGCAAAGCATCATTGCTATCTTCCAGCCACGGACATTCGTTAGAGATGGTAACCGAATCATCGTGCCAGTTTTTCATAAACAGGCCTATTACCTCATACCCCTGCTCCTGCAACAGGTATGCCGCAACACTCGAATCCACTCCGCCCGAAAGCCCAACTACTACTCGTTTCATTTTTAATTCCTTTCCTGAAAAAATTTCTGCAAAAGTACTACAAAATATTTATTAGTCCCTTGTTACCTCTTTAGGGATTAACATGAACTCCTTTTTTAACAGTTTCTTATTTTCATAATACTCCCAGTAACCGTACTTGTATCCTTTTACAAATTCGCCTTTTGACGATACATTTCCAAACTTATCATAGAATACTGCCTGCCCGTTAAGCTTCCCGTTCTTGTAGTGGGAATCTTCCAGTACAGTACCTTTTTCGTTATATTTTTTATAGATACCGTTAAGTACCCCGTCTTTGTATTCTTTTTCTTCGGCAAGCTCACCTTTGGCAAAAAACACTTTTACCATACCGTTTAACTTCCCTTTAGAGTAATGTTCCAACAGCATTACAGTTTTTCCGTCAGGATGATATGTTTTCCATTCGCCTTCACGTTGCCTGTTTACTTCTTTACCTTCACTTACCTTATTCCCCTTTTGGTCAACAAACGTAGTATAGCTAACGCCGTTACCTTCAGAAAAATCTCTTGTCGCTATAACCGAACCTTTTTGGGTATCGTCAAAAAACTTAAACACTCCGATTTCCTTACCATGATTAAAAGTACCTTCATAGCGCGGTCTTCCGGTAGCATCATAAGTACCTTTCCAAACACCGTGGCGTTTACCGTTACTGTCAAACTTATTGATATCATCCTTGTTTTGAGCAGTAAGCCCAAAGGTTATAAAAAGAGTAATAAGTACTGCAAAGTATCTCATAATAGTATTTACGTTTTATATCTAAACTTAAATTGTACTGTTTTTAGTATTGCAAACTGTGAGCCAATTTATTAAAAAAAGCACTCCGAAGAGTGCTTTACAGTTTATCTTTTATTTTGTTGCTGCTTTTTTTGCTGCTCCTGTGCCTGTTCCATCATTTCCTGCATTTTCTTTTGGAAACGCCCCTGCTTTTTAGGCTTGGTTTTGTTTTCCTGAATTTTTGCATGGATTTTCTCTTCATTTACAATGTAATTCTTAATTACAAACATAATACCTATGGTAATTGTGTTTGATATAAAGTAATACAAACTCAGCCCTGATGCATAGTTGTTAAAGAATATAAGCATCATTACAGGAGAGATGTAAATCATTACCTTCATCATTTTGCTCATATCAGGCATACCTTCCTGTGGCGGTGCCGACATACTTTGATCTCCGGTAGTCATTTTCATATAGAAGAAAATAGCAATAGAAGCAAGTATAGGGAATAAGCTCACGTGGTCACCGTATAAAGGAATACGGAACGGTAAATGATAAACAGAGTCATATGACGAAAGGTCATCTGCCCAAAGGAAGCTTTTTTGCCTTAAATCAAAATAAGACGGGAAGAACTGGAATAAGGCATAGAATACCGGTATTTGCATTAATGCCGGTAAACAACCTGCCATTGGGTTTACCCCCGCTTTATTATAAAGCTTCATGGTTTCCTGTTGCTTTTTCATTGGGTCTTTCTTGTACTTCTCGTTTATCTCCTGTATTTCAGGACGAATAACTTTCATCTTAGCCTGTGACAGGTAAGACTTGTATGTTACCGGAGACATTACCAACCTTACCAGGATAGTGAATATAATAATACCTATACCGTATGGAAGGAATAAAGAAAGGAAAGCAAACACCTTGATAAATATATAACGGTTAATCCAACCGAATATACCCCATCCTAAAGGAATTACCTCGTCAAGGTTTCTGTCATAACTGTTTAATATCTTATAATCTGCAGGACCGTAGTACCAATCCATGTTATAGCTTAGCTCCCCACCATCAAACTCAAGAGGCATTTTTGCAGTAAACTGCTTGGTATAAAGTGTATCTACCTCCTCGTCTTTAACCAGGTTTTCAGATGCAAGATCGGCAGTTTTAAATGCTTTATCTGTTAAAAGGATAGAAGTAAACAGGTGTTGTTTAAAAGCCACATAAGTAACATCATCCGCTTTTTCGCTATCGTTACTACCTACACTTAGATCATCATCTTTACCGTCTTCATACTCATAAATAACCTGAGTATATCTATTCTCGTAAGAGATACTTTTTTCGTTTCTGTAAGTTTTAAGCTTCCACTCTAAATCAATAGGGTTAGAAGTATCAAGCACCTGAGATAAACCTTGTGTACTGATAGAGAAATCTACCATGTACTGTCCCGGTTTCATTTCATAACGGTATTCAAGGAAAGCATTTGCACCTGCCTTTAAACGCATGGTTAACACCTGGTTCTCACCGTTTTTAGTAAGCTGTGGCTCAAAGTACATATCCCTAGTATTAAGGATACGGTTATCTCTGGTTTTAAATTGCAGGTTAAAATCGGCATTGTTATCCTTGATGATTTTCACCATCTCGCCCGAATCCTTTTGGAATTGCTCAAATCCAAGCGGAGTAGCTACACTAATGTAACCACCTTTGTTAGAAACCTCAAGTAAAAGCTTGTCGTTTCTAAGCTCGGTTACAGCTTCTTTTGCAGAAGGTAATGACGCACTGTAAGCAAACGCTCCAAGAGCATCCCTAAGACCTGCCTGTTTTACAGAATCGGTCACTGTTGAATCCTGTTCTGTAATTACAGCTGTTTTTTCATCAGCAAGCTTAGCCTGCTTTTCCTGCTCTACTTTTTCTTTTTCGGCTTTCTCTTTATCAAGTTCTTCCTGCGTAGGTACCTGGTTGTATAACATCCAGCCTAAAAGCACAGCAATTAGGGCAAAACCTATGGCCGATTTGTAATCTAATTTTTTTTCTTCCATCTAATTAATTTGTTACACCATAAAGTGTATCCTTTTACAAGGAATATAATTATCTAAATTATTCGCTTTTTTTCTTAACCGCAGCTTTCACAAAACTTACAAAAAGCGGGTGCGGGTTAGCTACCGTACTCTTATACTCAGGGTGATATTGTACCCCAATGAAGAACGGATGGTCTTTAAGCTCAATCACCTCTACAAGTTTGGTATCCGGGTTAACCCCCGATGTTACCATTCCTGCTTCCTGCATTTCGTTTAGGTATTTACCGTTAAACTCATAACGGTGACGGTGACGCTCTAATATATCTGCTTTATTATATACGCTATAAGCAAGAGTACCTTCGGTTAAGTGACATTTCCATGCACCAAGACGCATAGTACCACCCATATCGGTAATATTTTTTTGCTCTTCCATAATGTTGATTACAGGGTAAGGAGTACTCTCATTCATCTCTGTAGAGTTAGCATCTTTCCACCCCAGTACATTACGTGCAAATTCTATAACTGCCATTTGCATACCTAAACAAATACCAAAGAAAGGTATTTTGTTCTCTCTTGCAAAACGAACAGTTTCTATTTTACCTTCAATACCTCTTCCTCCAAATCCGGGAGCAACAAGAATACCGTCTAAACCTGAAAGTTTTTTAGCAGCCGATTGCTCGTCAAGATATTCAGAGTGGATACTGATAACATTTACTTTAGTCTCATTTACAGCACCGGCATGTATAAACGCCTCAAGGATTGATTTGTATGAATCCTGAAGTTCTACATACTTACCTACAAGACCAATGTTAACAGTATGCTTAGGGTTTTTAAGCTTGAAAAGGAACTCGTTCCATTGTTTTAAGTCCGGATTATTTTTTTCAGCAAGGTCAAGCTTTTTAAGGGCTACCCTGTCTAATCCTTCCTCTAACATAAGGTTTGGAACATCATATATCGTAGAAGCATCTATAGATTGTATAACAGCTTCTTTTTTCACATTGCAGAAAAGTGCCAGCTTTTGTCTTAAGTCAGACGAAAGCTCGTGCTCTGTACGACAAACAAGTATATCAGCTTTAATACCGCTCTCCATTAATGTTTTAACAGAGTGCTGTGTAGGCTTGGTTTTAAGCTCTCCGGCAGCAGCAAGGTATGGTACCAGTGTTAGGTGGATAACAATACCGTTGTTTTCACCAAGTTCCCAAACCAACTGTCTAACAGATTCAATGTATGGTAGTGATTCAATATCACCTACAGTACCACCTATCTCGGTAATAACAATATCATAATCACCCGTTTTACCAAGTTGCTGCATGCGCTCCTTGATTTCGTTAGTGATATGAGGTACAACCTGTACAGTTTTACCTAAAAACTCCCCTCTTCTCTCTTTTTCAATAACCGAAAGGTACACCCTACCAGTAGTAACATTGTTTGCCTGAGAAGTAGGAACATTTAAAAATCGTTCATAGTGCCCAAGGTCAAGATCCGTTTCAGCTCCGTCATCTGTTACATAACATTCTCCGTGCTCATATGGATTAAGCGTTCCCGGATCTACGTTAATGTATGGGTCAAATTTCTGGATAGCTGTCCTGTAACCTCTTGCCTGCAATAATTTTGCTAAAGAAGCCGCTATGATTCCTTTACCTAAAGAAGAACTTACACCTCCTGTAACAAAAATATACTTCGTTTGATTCATTGTACTGTTGTTGTGCTGTTGCTGTTGTAAAAAACGTGGCAAAAATAAGCAATTTTATCCGATAATATGTAATCTGTAAATGAGGTTATTTGAAAATTTCAAAATACCAATACCCAAAGCCTGAAAAACAGCTTTATTTTTCAGTAATTCAGGGTGTTTATTTAACAATTTTTCAATTTTTCAGGGCTTTGGATATTGATTCCTGATATTTCTTATCATCCCCTCAAGTCCGTTAAGCTTTAGCTCATAAACCAGTTGTAGTTGCTTGCCCAGTTGCCCGGCAGGAAACCCTTTATTATGATACCAAACCACATAATGTTCGGGCAAATCAATAAGATAACGCCCTTCATATTTACCAAAAGGCATTTTTGCATGTGCTAATTTTATTAGCAACTCCCTTTGTTCATCCATAAATAGTACTGTAAACAGCAAAGGTAGTAACCTAAAGCCATCCCTAAAACAAAAAAGCACTCTTTATCAAGAGTGCTTTTCTTAACCAAGTGTACACGCGAATGAAACACTTTGCATAAACCAAAGGAATCTAAAAAAACTCCCTGTATCAAATGTACTCTGGCTATAAAACAAAAAAAATACCCAATGAAGGGTATTTTTATATTTAAAACCGAATTACCAGTTAAACGTTATATCTCTTTCAATATCCGGGTGCAGGCTGTAATGAACCGGGCAATGCATTGCTGCTCTTTCCAGTATTAACCTTGCTTTCTCATCGGCATCGCTTTTAAGATTAAAAACAACTTTAATTTTAGAAATTCTTCTAGGATCGGCAGCCATGGTTTTAGTCACCTCTGCAACAGACCCCTGCACACTAACCCCCATATCCCTGGCCTTGATACCCATAATAGTAAACATACAGGTTGCCAAAGCATTTGCAACAGTATCGGTAGGTGAAAAAGCCTCTCCTTTACCATTATTATCAAGCGGAGCATCGGATATAATTTCACTACCCGACTGTAAATGAACAGATGATGTTCTTAAATCTCCTAAATAAGTCACTTTAGATGTCATAATTACTCTGCGTGTTTAATACTTAAATCCTCATCATAATACAGAATATATACCCCGTTATTATAATTACCTCCGTTAAGTACCCTATAAGCAAATTTGTTCTCTACCTGCTCTGACGATTTTGTTACTACTGTTTCCCCAAAACTTTCCGGCTGGAACAAACGTAAAATAACATCAAAAGTTACATCAAAACCTCTGGCAGCAAACTGGTTTGGAGAAACTCCGTTTTTCTCTTTAAACTTCTTGATAAATAAATGTTTCCCTTCTGTATCGGTATCATTAGTTATAGAAGCATACTGCATTTTTAACTGAGTTAATAAATGTAAAGGTACCTCTTCATTATCCAGCACTTCATTTCTTTCAAAAACAGCCAACTGTATTTTATACTCCTCTTTTATTTTCATAAGTACCCTTACCGTGTTAGACACTTTTCCGGCACTTTCGGTATCAAGCAATACATAGTTAATTCCTATTGGATCAAGCAACGGCTTAAGCAACTCTTCGGTTACCATCTGGTCGGTAATTTTGGCTCCGGCATAGTTGTTTTTAATAAACTGTTTTGAACTCAGTTTTTTCTCATCAACAACCGCTATAAGGTTAGCGTTTTTACTTTTTATAAAATTAAGCATTCCCATCCTTACCACATCCGGACTTGGAACCGATTGATACAGGTTTTCAATTGGTTTACCCACCTCTTTAGAAAGTGGTGATATCACTGGGATATTTGTTAGTGTTTGTGCAGCTCTTTCTACGTTGCTTTGAAAAAACGGACCAATCACTGCATTCATCCCTGCAAGGCTTGATTTAAGCCTGTCTACCGCAGATGAATTTTTAGACTCCTGCGAATCCAGTATCTTAACCTTAATAGGCAATCCTAATGTTTTAGCCGAATCAATAGCTATTAAAGCTCCGGCATAAAAATCAAGAGTCATATTAAGAAATCTGTCTGTTCTTACACGCTCTGTTTCCTCCTCACTACCTTGATCTTTTATAAGATTAAAAGGCAGTAATAGCGCTAGTTGTTTTTCTCCCTGCACATTAAGCGAGTCAATAAGACTTATAACTCCAGGTGCTTTTTTTCCGGTAATAAAACCTCCTGTTTTAGGTGCAGGAAACTTTAAAACCATACCTTCTCTAAGTCCACCTTCTTTTAGCTCAGGATTTAGCTCTTCTATTTTTTCTTTGGTTAATCCTGTTGTTTTGGTAAGATTGTACATTGTTTCCTTTGCAGGAACTGTATACATAGTAAACTGAGGCTCATCCTGTTTTAATTGTGCACCGGGACCTATTTCTTTAGTCAGTACCGATGCCTTATCGAGCTTAAGCTTATACCCTAACGGAAGTACATCTTTAACGTCCGGATTAAGCTCTTCCAAAAGTTGCTGAGTCATGCCATACTGTTTAGCTATAGAGTATTTTGTCTCTCCTGCTTCAACGGTATGATACATATAGCTTGGCGCATCTTTTTTCTCAAATACTTTCTCTGCTCTTTCAGCCTGTGCCTCAACACCACTTCCTTTTACCGGAATAATAACCTTTTGTCCTATTTTTAGACCATCAGCCAGTTCTGGGTTTGCAGCAATGAGTTCCTGTTCGGTAACATTATATTGCTTTGTAAGCCCATACATTGTTTCTTTAGCCTTTACCTCATGTATAGGGTTAGAAATCCTGGTAGCTTTCTCTGTAACAGGCAAACTAACAATTTCTGTATTAACTTTACCGGCAGTAGGTATAAGCAATACCGCACCTTCGCTAATACCATTTTGGGAATCAGGGTTAAGCCTGAAAATATCATATGGGGTAACTTTATATTTTTTTGCAATCTCGGTCACCGTTTCTCCCTTAGCTACCTGATGCTTTTTGTATTTACCCTGAGCAAAAGCCGAACCGGATAACAACACGAGTGAAAAAAATAAAATTACAAAATGCTTCATATTCAAGTTTTGGTTTATACTATATTATTTAAGTTGGTGCAAATTTAATTTATGCATTGAGTGCTACACAGTATTTTTATTATAAATTTCAGTTAAAATAACTGCGCAATCTCTCTGTTGTTTTTATTCTTCAGTATCGGTAGTAAGCTGTTTCTTTTTTCTTTTTGGTGTAGGTACCTGTATTGGGCCTCCACGTTCTTTTTCAAGTTTTTCCTTAAAAGCATCAAGATCCTTTTTCTGTGATTTGTGTAATGGGATTTTCAATACACCTCCACCTGTTTTAGTGTCATATCCACTAATAGCCCATTCATTGTATTTATAAATCTCCTTAGGATCTATCATATACTTTCTTGATATCATAATCATTCTTTCCCCCGGAAGAATTTTGTGGTCAATAAAAAATGCATCAGGATCTTCTTCCTCATACATATCGTCATCTGTCATCTCTACAGCATCATCATCGTTGTCGTAATTTTGGTCGTCTCCATAGTTATTCTGTGCCATAGCAGCACTAAAAGAAAAGGTAGTGAACAATACCAATAATAAAAGTTTTTTCATGGCTTGTAGTTTTTTAGTCAAATTTAGTCGCTCTAAAATTAAACGTTTTTTTGGTCAAATTATTAAATCCATTTAACAAATTACCAAAACCCTGCCACAAATAAAAAAATAAGCCTTTGCAACAGCAAAGGCTTATTTAAAATATAAATCAAAAGTATATTATTCCCATTCAATAGTGGCCGGTGGCTTAGAGCTAATATCATAAACAACCCTGTTTACACCTTTCACTTTATTTATAATTTCGTTAGAAACCTTCATCAGGAAATCATATGGTAGGTGAACCCAGTCGGCAGTCATACCGTCGGTAGATTCTACAGCTCTAAGGGCAACAACTTTTTCATAAGTTCTTTCATCCCCCATTACACCTACACTGTTTACAGGCAATAGTATTGCACCTGCCTGCCATACCTGATTGTAAAGTCCGTGATCTTTAAGACCCTGGATAAAAATATGGTCTACTTCCTGAAGTATACGTACTTTCTCAGGAGTGATATCTCCAAGAATTCTTATTGAAAGACCTGGTCCCGGGAATGGGTGTCTTCCTAAAAGCTCAGGATCGATACCTAAAGTAGCACCTACTCTTCTTACCTCATCTTTAAACAGCATTCTTAGCGGCTCTACAACCTGAAGTTTCATAAAATCAGGTAATCCGCCCACATTGTGGTGAGATTTGATTGTTGCAGAAGGTCCTTTTACAGAAACCGACTCAATAACATCAGGATAAATAGTTCCCTGAGCAAGCCATTTCACATCGGTAAGTAAGTGTGCCTCGTCATCAAATACTTCGATAAACACACGACCAATGGTTTTACGCTTAGTTTCAGGATCTTCAATACCTGCAAGCTCACCAAGGAATCTTTCAGAAGCATCAACACCTTTAACGTTAAGCCCCATATCCTTGTATTGGTGAAGTACGCTTTCAAATTCATCTTTACGCAGTAATCCGTTGTTTACGAATATACAGTAAAGGTTTTGGCCAATAGCCTTATTTAAAAGTACCGCAGCCACAGTAGAGTCTACCCCTCCTGAAAGCCCTAGTACTACTTTATCATTTTGGATTTTCGTTTTAAGCTCTTCAACAATATCCTCAACAAAAGTATCCGGTGTAAAGTTTTGAGGTACCTCTGCGATTTTCACAAGGAAGTTCTCAAGCATTTGCTTACCGTCTGTAGAGTGATATACCTCTGGGTGATACTGGATAGCATAAGTAGTTTCGCCTTCTATTTTGTAGGCAGCATTTTCCACATCTTTAGTACTTGCAATTCTCACACCGTTTGTTGGTAACTGCTTAATGGTATCACTATGGCTCATCCATACCTGGCTACCTGCACTAACACCTTCAAGGAACGGCTCATCTTCCTTAATGTAAGAAAGGTTTGCACGACCGTATTCACGGATGTTACTTGGCGCTACCTCTCCTCCATGGAAATGAGCAAGATACTGCGCACCATAACAAACTGCTAATAGAGGCAGTTTACCACGAATTTCAGAAAGGTTTGGATGCGGTGCATCTTCTGCCCTTACTGAGAATGGACTACCAGAAAGTATTACGGCTTTGTAAGACGATAAATCACCCGGTGGGTTGTTGTAAGGGAAAATTTCGCAAAAGATATTTAACTCGCGAACTCTCCTCGCAATAAGCTGTGTGTATTGCGATCCGAAATCTAGAATAAGTACATTGTGTTGCATGCGCAAAAGTAATTCAATATTTTGAAACTGAAAAATGAGTTTTTATGTTTTTTAATTTGATTGTTTTTTAGCAGATTTATCAATAAATATGCACTATTAACATCTAAAACAAGTACTAGTTATCATCAAATAAAAAGTAATTCTAAATTATTATTTTATCTAAAATATAACTAATTTAAAAACCAGCCGTACAAAACAACTGAAAAACGGCAGATTACATTTTCATAATAAAAGAAAAAAAATCAAAATCTGTATTTTAATCTCCTTTTCATATTTTTAGCGAAATTTATTTTTTAAATGACTGCACCTCAAAAAAACTTATGGGATAAAATCTCAAATTTCAGGATGGACGACCCTGATTCCTCTTTTACGTTTTCGGCACGACTTGCCAGAGAAAACGGCTGGACAAAAGAATACACCAAAAGCGTTATTGAAGAATATAGAAAGTTTATCTTTTTATGCTGTGTATCAAAATCATCAGTAACCCCCTCAGATCCTGTAGACCAGGTATGGCACCTGCACTTAACCTACACAAAATCATACTGGATAGATTTTTGCAAAAACACACTGCAAAGGGAAATACACCACAACCCTACCAAGGGAGGAAAAAGCGAAAGAAAAAAATTCAATAACAACTATACTGAACTACATACTATATATAAGAAGATGTTTGATAACAATCCGCCACAGGACATATGGCAGGACAATAAAACCCGTTTCACAAAAATTAACTTCCGTAGGGTTAGTATGGATAATTACTGGCTCATAAAAAAACCTCCTCTTTTAACATTAAAACTTATACAACTCTCTTTTATTGGCTTGGCTGTAGGCATTAGCATTCAGGCTTCAGGTAACAAATTAGGGATAATAGTTGTTATTCTCTTTTTAATAGCTTTATTCCGTGCAATCAAAAAAGGTGGCGACGGTAACGGTAACAGCAACAGCAGCAGCGGATGCAGTACATGGGACAACTTTGACAGCGGATGTAGCTCACACGGAGACAGCGGATGCGGATCGGGTTGCAGTGGATGTAGCGGATGTGGTGGATGCAGCGGAGATTAATTTTCCAATTATATGTTAAAAATTTGATAATTTTCACTAACTTTAATCTATTCAAAACCAACCCCATATGAAATTAATCTATTCTTTGCTAATATTATTAGCAGTACAGTTCTCCTTTGCTCAGGATTTTCAGACTGAAAAACCTGATTTTGATCTTATTGAAAAAAATGTAAAGGATAAAAACTCTCCCCTGCACTTTGATAAGCTGTATGCCAAATATATTGTGGCCGACAGTACCATGACCATCCAGGAAAGAAGACACCTGTATTTTGGGTATTCTTTTCAGGACGAATACGCTCCTTATGAGCGATCTGATGCACAACAGGAATTAAACGAAATTTTGCAAAAAGGGGAAGTTTCCCCTGAAGATTGTGAAAATATACTTGTACTTTCGTCAAAGATATTAAAGGTTTATCCTTTTAGTGTCCGCATGAAAGAATACAGGATATATGCCTACAAGGAGCTCCAAAGGCATGAAGAAGCCGAAAAAGAGACTATACAGGCAAACATGATTCTGGATGCGATACTAAGTACAGGAGAAGGTACATCCAAAGAATCAAGTTTTTACGTAATTAATGTTATGAACGAGTATGAGCTTTTAAACATACTGGGCTTTGAATATGGTGGCGAACAGCAGCTTGTTGAAGGACTGTATGACTATTTAACGCTGAAAGAGAACTCCTATAACATTGACGGACTATACTTTGAAGTTTCCAGGTGCCTTAACTCGTTGAAATTCTAGCAATTTGAATTATGAAGTACACAGTTGAAACAGAAATTGATTTGCCTCTAGGTAAAGTTATCGAGCTATTTGATAATCCGGATAATTTAAAATACTGGATGGACGGGCTTGTTAACTTTGAAAGCATTAGCGGTATACCGGGACAAACCGGAGCTAAATCGCGACTGATATTTAGAATGGGAAACCGCAACATTGAAATGACGGAAACCATTACTGCAAGAAGACTCCCAGATGAGTTTACAGGAACCTATGAGGCTAATGGCGTTTACAACATAGTAAAAAACAGATTCATATCAATACCGGGAAACAGAACCCGCTACATTACAGAAAATTATTTTGAGTTTAAAGGCTTTATGAAAATTATTGCCTTTATAATGCCGGGATCGTTTAAAAGACAATCCATTAAATACCTGCAGGATTTTAAACGTTTTGCAGAAGATGATATAAGAAACCTTAATGTTATACAGCTAAACGGCACACATTAAGCACAAATCTTTTAAAAAAACTCTCTTTTATCCTTATAAATAGTAATCCTCACAAGGTATTAAACCAAGTGAGGTTTTTTTTTGAACTCCCCTGCCTACAACCTTCTAACCATAAAATAAAAAAATGTAAATTCGCATCATGATGACATCCCAAGATATTGCAGAGATTAAGAGTTTATTGGCTTCTCCAAAAAAAATAGCCATAATACCACACCGTAACCCCGACGGAGACGCTATGGGCTCTAATTTAGGTCTTTACCATTTCCTTAAACTTAAAGGACATGATGTTACGGTTATAGCTCCAAACGAATTCCCTGATTTTTTAAATTGGCTTCCGGCTTCAGAGACTGTTAAGGTGTTTGAAAAGGATAGTGCCGACTGTACAACCATTCTTAAAAATTGTGATATAATATTTACACTCGACTTTAATGTACTAAGCCGTACCGGAGAAATGATGGAAGCAGTATTAAAAGAGCTTACCACTCCGTTTATCATGATAGATCATCACCAAAAACCGGGTGATTATGCCAAATATATGTTTAGCGAGCCTAATTATGGCTCTACCTGCGAAATGGTATACCATTTTATTAACGCTTTAGGCGAAGGTTCTCTTATTGATAAAACAATAGCTACCTGCCTGTACACGGGTATAGTGACCGATTCTGGCTCGTTTAGGTTCCCGCTAACAACCGGCACCACACACCGCATTGTAGCAGAGTTTATTGATAAAGGGGTAGACAATAGCGAAATTCACAGTTTACTGTATGATAACCATTCAAACAACCGTTTACAAATTTTGGCAAGGGCTTTGCATAATATGAAGGTGTTACCGGAGTATAAAACATCATACACCTATTTAAGTCAGGATGAGCTTAACAGCTTAGGCCATACCAAAGGAGATACCGAAGGAATTGTAAACTACGGGCTTAGTATGAAAGACATTAATTTCACGGCTATGTTTACCGAAAATAAAGAAGAAGGTATTATAAAAATATCGTTCCGTTCTAAAGACGGGTTTGATGTTAACCAGTATGCACGTGAGTATTTCAATGGTGGCGGTCATATTAATGCTGCCGGAGGAAAATCAAACGAGAATCTGGAAGCAACTTTACAAAAATTTATTGCTACATTAGCAAACATTAAAATATAGACAAGATTATAATGACGAAGAAAATTATATGGCCTGTAGCCTTAATGACACTTCTTATAGCCGGTTGCTCACAACAGCAGGCAAGAGTACCTGTGTCACACAGTTCGGGCTCCTTTATGCAGCAGTCCATAGAGCGCAATAAAGCACTCATCGCCAACGAGGAAATGGCTATAGACTCTATTATAAAAAACAATCCTCAGCACAAATACCATGCTGCCGATAAAGGGTACTGGTACCGCTATGATATAGAAAACACTACCGATACCATTACACCAAAACGTGGTGACATTGCTTATTACTCTTACGACATTAAGGATATTAGCGGAAATGTGATTTATACTGAAGAAGAACTGAAACCTCAGGTTTATTATGTAGACAAAGAGGATATAATGGCAGGACTTCGCTATGGTATCAAGTTAATGAACAAAGGGGAAAAAGTTACCTTTCTGTTCCCTTCAAACCTTGGCTATGGCTATCGTGGTGACCTAAATAAAATAGGCACAAACAAGCCGCTTATGTGTACCGTTACCCTTAACGATATAAAAGCCGACGAGACATCAAAAAATTAATCTAAATCAATAAATGAGACCAATGACAAGTTTATTCTTAAGCATTGTTGCTTTAATGTTTTCATGCAAAAACACCGACGCTCCAAGTTATGACGTCACTAAGCTTGAAGACGGGCTATATGCCGAAATAGAAACTAACAAAGGTAATATCCTGTTAGAACTGGAATACGAAAAAACACCTTTAACTGTAGCTAACTTTGTATTGCTTGCCGAAGGCGAAAACGATATGGTTGTAGGCGACAGAAAAGGAAAACCTTTTTATGACGGTTTAAAGTTTCACCGTGTTATAAAAAACTTTATGATCCAAACCGGAGACCCTAACGGAAACGGTTCGGGCGGACCGGGTTACAAATTCCCTGATGAGATTACCGATTTAAAACATACGGGACCAGGTATACTATCTATGGCTAATGCCGGACCAAACACAAACGGAAGTCAGTTTTTCATTACTCACAAAGCTACTCCTCACCTAGACGGTATTCATACTGTTTTCGGTCATGTGGTAGAAGGACAGGATGTTGTAAACCAAATTGAAAACAACGATACAATGATTAGCGTTAAAATTATCCGTGTAGGTAAAGGTGCTAAGAAGTTTAAAGCCGAAAAAGTTTTCAAAGAATACTACGAGAAAGCTAATAAGGAAATAAAAGAAAAAGCTGAGGCTATTGAAAAAGCTAAAGCAGATCAGGCTGCTCTTATTAACGAAGTAAAAACTTCGGGTACTAAAACAGCATCAGGACTTAGGTACAAAATATTAGAAAACGGTAACGGAGGTAAACCAATACCGGGAACTGAAGTATATATTGAGTATGCCGGATTTTTCCAAAACGGAACTGTGTTTGACACAAGTGATACTGAAACAGCTAAAAAATTTGGTACATACATCCAGCAAAGAGACATGCAGGGCGGTTATATGCCAATTCCTTTTACAGTAGGTAAAAAAACAGGTATGATTCCTGGTTTTATTGAAGCTATAGAACAGTTAAACATAGGAGATAAACTTATTGCTTATATCCCTGCTCATCTTGCTTATGGTGAAAGAGGTGCAGGTCGTTTAATTCCGCCAAATACTGATCTTGCATTCGAAATTAAAATGCTTGACAAAAAACCGGAAAGAAAATAATCCCAAACAGGATAAACATAAAAAAAGGACATCTTATTCAGGTGTCCTTTTTTATGTATTACAGCAAATTAGAATTTCCAGTCAAACTCATCCTTACTGTTAAAAACAGCTCCTAGCTCAAGAGTATCTACCTCATCAAACTCCACCTGGAAAATAACCCAGTTATCTTCATTAAAATAATTATCAGTTATATCAAACGGTTCTTTTTCAAATGATGTTATCTTGTTTTCTTTTAACACAGCAGCAACATCACTCCACTTCTGCCCTATTATTTTATTAGAAAACAGTTCTAATTCAGGATTTGCAGATATGATATACCCAAGCCTGAAATCTTCGTCACTATAAAACGTAAGCCTGAACTTCTCTTTATTATATACATATATAATATTCTCCTCATCGTCTTTATATTCCCTGTCGGGCTCACCGTAAATAGCTTTTACATCCTGCTGTTTCATACCAAACAGTAATTTATCTACTCCGGCTTTTAAGTTTACTTTCATCTTCAGTATTGTTTAATTTTCATTAAAGGTAATAATACATTTTGAATGTATGAGATGAAATTTTCATTAATACATTAATCTATAAAGTAAATATTTAAGAATTATTTAACTACAACACTAAAAAACCAACAAACAATTTACATCGTAATTAACAGTAATACGAACCAGAAACTTTTTATAACATGAAGAAGAATTTTACATTCACGATGTTTTTAGCGGTTTGCCTTCTGTTTGGCTTTGCAGCCAATGCTCAGGTTACGGTAACAAACTCAAACGATAGTGGCATGGGGTCATTACGTCAGGCAGTATTAGATGCCTCTGCGGGCAGCACAATTATATTTGCCCTTACTACCAATGGAAATACAATTACGCTTAACAGCGAAATAACCATTGATAAAGAACTTATTATTAACGGTAACGGAGACGATGCTACTATTATTAGCGGAGGCGACAGCAACAGGATATTCAACATATCGGGCGCTACACAGGTTACCATCAATAACATATCATTTACGGGAGGTGCCGCACCAGATAATGGTGGGGCGCTTTTTATATCGGGTACCGATGTACTTATAAACAACAGTGTCTTTACCAATAATACAGCCAGCGGAGCAACAGCAGGCATGGGTGGTGGTGCTATTTATGTTATGGGCGACAGTGATGTTACCATTAACACCTCTTCCCTAACCGGAAACGAAGCCGATGGCCTTGCAGGTAGCGGTGGTGCTATTTTGGTAGGTACAGGTAGTAACCTTACCGTTAACGACTGTGTTATTACAGGCAACATGGCAGGACGTGCCGGTGGTGGTATAGAAGGAAATTCGGGAGCAGGAACAATGATAACCTTAACAGATGTTACCCTTAACAATAACTCCACTGCATCAAGCCCCGGTAATGGTGGCGGACTGCACATAACAGGTGCAGGTGACACTATGATTACTGGTGGTACGGTAAACAACAATACTGCTTCTGCCGAAGGTGGCGGACTTTGGAACGGTAGTGGAACTATGACTATAGAAGGAACAGTTATTAGCGGTAATACTGCAAGTGGTGACGGCGCCGACCAAGGTGGTGGTGGTATATACAACCTTAGCGGTACACTTAATGTAAATGCCGAAACGGTAATTAGCAATAATACTGCCGATGGTGCTGCAGGTAGTGGTGGTGGTATACTTAATGATGCCGGAGCTACACTGGTAGTAACCGAAGCGGAAATAATAGGTAATGTATCAAACCGTGCAGGTGGTGGTATTGAAGATAATTCAGGAATGATAGGATCGGTATCATTAACTGATGTGATGATTACTAACAATACTACAAACAATTCTCCGGGTAACGGTGGCGGACTACACGTTACAGGTATGGGAATAATTACTATTAGTGGTGGTGAAGTTTCAGGAAACATGGCTGGTGCCGAAGGTGGCGGACTATGGAACGGAACAGGAACAATGAACATTGACGGAACCGTTATTAGCGGTAATACCGCAAGTGGTGATGGTGCTGACCAAGGTGGTGGCGGAATTTACAACCTTAACGGTGGTACACTTGTTATTGCCAATGCTACAATTAGCAATAATACTGCCGACGGTGCTGCAGGTAGTGGTGGTGGTATCCTTAACGATGCAGGTTCGCAGCTTACTGTTACCAATACCGAAATATCTGGAA
Source organism: Flavobacterium sp. C4GT6 (assembly GCF_036347315.1). Lineage (NCBI taxonomy): Bacteria > Pseudomonadati > Bacteroidota > Flavobacteriia > Flavobacteriales > Flavobacteriaceae > Flavobacterium > Flavobacterium sp. C4GT6. The sequence continues at coordinate 52,768 of NZ_JAZGZU010000006.1, read as the reverse complement.
ACATATCAAACCGTGCAGGTGGTGGTATTGAAGATAATTCAGGAATGATGGGATCGGTATCATTAACTGATGTGATGATTACCAACAATACTACTAATAATTCACCGGGTAATGGTGGAGGACTACACGTTACAGGTATGGGGATGATTACTATTAGCGGTGGTGAAGTTTCAGGAAACATGGCTGGTGCCGAAGGTGGTGGACTATGGAATGGAACAGGAACAATGAACATTGACGGAACCGTTATTAGTGGTAATACCGCAAGTGGTGACGGTGCCGATCAAGGTGGTGGCGGAATTTACAACCTTAATGGTGGTACTCTTGTTATTGCAAATGCTACAATTAGTGATAATACTGCCGACGGTACTCTTGGTAGTGGTGGTGGTATCCTTAACGACGTTGGTTCGCAGCTTACTGTTACCGATACCGAAATATCAGGCAATACAGCGGTAAGAGCCGGTGGTGGTATTGAGGACAATTCGGGTACAAGTACTATTATATTGACCAATGTAATGTTAACCGGAAATTCGGCTTCAGGACCTCCGGGTAACGGTGGTGGTTTACACATTACAGGTTCGGGTAGTGCTACTATAACCGGTGGTATGGTAAGCGGTAACTATGCAGGACTACAAGGTGGCGGACTATGGAACGGAAGCGGCTCCATGACCATTACCGATGTTACTATACAAAACAATGAAGCAGCAGGTAGCGCAGCTACCGATGGCGGAGGCGGTGTGTTTAACGTTAGCGGTATGGTAAGTATATCAAGCAGCACAATTACAGGTAACACAGCCACAGGTGTAAGCGGTAGCGGCGGAGGTATATTCAGTTCTAACGGTACTGTGAATATTGATGACACTATGATTACCCTAAACAGCGCTAACCGTGCAGGTGGTGGTATTGAAGTAATTGACGGTACTTTAATGATAAGCGCATCTGCACTTAATGAAAACGATGTTAACGGTACAGCCGGAACCCCTAACCCCGGTAACGGAGGTGCACTACACATTAGTGGAGCGACTATGTTTGATATTAGCGAAAGTACTGTAAGTGCCAATATAGCGGCTCGTGAGGGTGGCGGACTATGGAACCAAAATGGTAGTACTATGACGGTTACCAATGTAACAATTAGCGATAATATTGCTGCGGGAGTTGCTGCCGATGATGGTGGCGGGGGAATTTTTAACAATGGTGGTACGCTAAGCGTTAGTAATTCTACCATTTCGGGTAACAGTGCTACAGGTCTGCTTGGTCAGGGTGGTGGTATCCATATCAATGCAGGATCGGCTACGGTGGTTAAAACTACTATATCAGGAAACACAGCACTTACTAACGGTGGTGGTATTTATAACAATGCCGAGCTTATGATAAACGCCAACACTATCACATTAAACGCAGCTACTATTAGCGGTGGTGGTATCTCAAACAATTCTATGATGTCACCTACTGTTACTAACACCATACTGGCAGGTAACCTTGCTGTTGTGGCAGGAGCCGATGTGTATGCCGAAGGCGAAATGATAAACTCTATGGGGTACAACCTTATAGGTATTGCAGATGCAGAAGCTTATGTTAGCGCAGAGACCGATATTACAGGGTCATTAACTACTCCGTTTACAATTGAGCTACTGGCACTGGGAGATAACGGAGGTAGCACCTTTACTCACAAGCTGGGATGCCCTAGTGCAGCTGCCGATATGGGTGACCCTAACGATAACTCTCAGGATCAGGCGGGACAGGATGTATTTAACGGACGTCGTGATATAGGAGCATACGAATCTCAGGAGGCGTGTTCTCTTGACACCGAAGATTTTGCAGCAAGTGCTGTAAGGAGTATAGTATACCCTAACCCTTCTAACAACGGAGTATTTAATATAGAACTGGCACAAAACCACGGAGATAATGCAGGTGTAGCCGTATACGATTTAGGAACGGGAAAACTTGTTATGGAAATAAAAGCCGATGCTATGGCAACTGCCCTTAATATGGAGGAGTTAGCATCGGGTACTTATGTGATGCAAATTGTAAGCGACTTTGCTACCGAAACACATAAAATTGTAATAAGGAGGTAATTTAGTGTAATATATCTTTATTGGATTGGCAGAAAAGGGCAGCTCATTGGCTGCCCTTTTCATTTTATGTTTTGTCATTTTGACGTCAGCAAAAATCTCTTATTAAGTTCTTAGGGATTCTTCATTCACTTCGTTACATTCAGAATGACAATTTGAAAACGTTTCCTTTTTATTTATACTCCTGCTGTTTCTATTTTTAGCTTCTTCCCTTTTTTTACCACAATATCAGATCCTTCTGCAAGGTAAACCGATACTGGTTTGACATCCTTTAAAAAGGCAAACTCACTGCCGTATACTTTGGCAAAATCAACATCAATTTCATAATCCTTAACCGGGTAAATCTGCCAACGCGGGTGTGCCACCTCATATTCAGATGTTACCGTATCATTCACTTTGGTATATCCCCAAAAATGTTCGGTAATAAATTCCTCCTCACTGTCAGGAACAATATCTACAGGCTGTTTATCGGCAGTAACACGTATACTGTTCCATTCGTCCTTTTTCCAACCGTATTCTACCATAAGCGAATCATCGCGTTCTATCCAGTTATGGCGTGTAGGCAGGGTTTCGTAGTTTTCCTTATACAGCATGTTTGCCACAAGGGTAAGTGCAGGGCGAGGAACAATTTCCTTAATAAACACCACTCCCCTTTTATAACCTTCGGTATCCTTATACTTCACATAAAAGCGAAGGTTGATTTCCTCAAAATTAATATGAAAAGGGATTTTAAGCTTCAGTACTTTAGTATCAACAAACATAAACCCTATAAGGCTTACATAGCAGGTGCCGTTCCATAGGTCGAGTTCAGTATTAAACGGCACATAAGGCTCCAGTACTTTTGGATCAACGGCATAGTTAATCATAACCAGCTTGCGCCATTGTGCATTAAGGAATGTTTTTTTCATGGGTTGGTAAGGTTTATTTACTTATAATACAGGATTCCCCGATTCGCTATCACCACCCGGAATGGAATGCCATTTCGACCGAAATGAAGTGGACTTGAGAAATCTTAAAAAATAATTAAGCCCTAATATAATAAATAAAAAAATCCGCCCAATGGGCGGATTCAGTATTTTAGTATTTAAACGTTCCGTATTCGCTGGTAATGGTAAGCTCTTTCTTATCAGAAGCTTCTACCCTTCCCACTATTTGCGCATCTACATTAAACGATTTTGAAATAGCAATGATATCTTCGGCAATTTCCTGCGAAACATAAAGCTCCATACGGTGACCGCAGTTAAACACCTGGTACATTTCTTTCCAGTCGGTACCGCTTTGCTCCTGTATCAGTTTAAATAACGGAGGTACAGGGAACAGGTTATCTTTAATCACATGTACATTATCTACAAAGTGAAGCACTTTAGTTTGTGCACCACCACTACAGTGTACCATACCGTGAATATCCTGTGGTGTATATTTGTCTAATATGCTTTTAATGATTGGTGCATACGTACGTGTAGGCGACAGTACAAGCTTACCGGCATCTATAGGGCTGTTTTCAACCGCATCGGTAAGTTTTGTTTTTCCTGAGTAAACCAGTTCTGAAGGAACGGCAGCATCATAGCTTTCAGGATATTTTTGAGCCAGGTAGTTATCAAACACATCATGACGTGCAGAGGTAAGTCCGTTACTACCCATACCGCCATTGTATTCTTTTTCGTAAGAAGCCTGACCGAAAGAAGCAAGCCCCACGATAACATCACCCGCCTGAATGTTGGCATTATCTACAACATCCTTACGTTTTATACGTGCAGTTACGGTAGAGTCTACAATTATGGTACGCACAAGGTCACCCACATCGGCAGTTTCACCACCTGTAGAATGAATGGTAACACCAAATTTCCCTAACTCCTCAATAAGTTCTTCGGTACCGTTAATGATAGCCGAGATTACCTCACCCGGAACAAGGTTTTTGTTACGGCCTATGGTTGATGACAGCATGATATTATCGGCAGCACCTACACAAAGCAGGTCGTCAATATTCATGATAAGAGCATCCTGAGCGATACCTTTCCATACCGAAATATCTCCCGTTTCTTTCCAGTACATGTAAGCCAGTGACGATTTTGTACCGGCGCCATCGGCATGCATTATAAGGCAGTAATCCTCATCGTTAGTAAGATAATCGGGTACGATTTTACAGAAAGCTTTTGGGAATAAGCCTTTATCTATGTTTTTAATAGCGTTATGAACATCTTCCTTAGAAGCCGAAACTCCCCTCAGGCTATAGCGTTTGCTGTTATCAGAACTCATGAAATAGGGTTTGTATTACTGTGTGCAAAGATAGTTTTAATTTGCTAATGTGGCAATTGTTTAATTTAGCAATTAACTATCGTTCTGTCATTCTGAGTGAAGCGATAGCGAAACCGAAGAATCTCTGTAAATATATAGCTTAGTTCCTCGCATATAGTATAAAAAACCATTATAATATATTAGTTATAAGCTATAATTAAAGTAATAAGTAAGAACAATGTATATGAGTTATAGATTGATTTTTTTGTGCCTTTTTTATTTATCTTAGTATTCTAATAACCTTAAACACGCTTTACTATGAAACAATTTTTACTTGACTATGGAGAATTAATTTCAATTACCTTAATGCCTCTTTTAATCTTATGGATTGGCTCATATTTTCAAGATAGAAAGGCAAAAAAAGATGCCAAATTAAATTTATTTTTAAGGTTAATGGCTAATAGAAAATCTACACCTATTAATAAAGAATGGGTGGATAGCCTTAATCAGATTGACGTTGTTTTCCAAGATAACCACAAAGTAAGATCTGCGTGGAGGCAATTTTTTGACGCATTACACCCTCGTTCTCCTCATTTTGATAATCAGAATTCTTTTCATCTAGATTTACTCTCCGAAATGGCTAACGACTTAGGGTACAAAAATTTAAAACAAACTGAAATCGACCGTTATTATAGTCCTCAACAGTTTTCAAATGAAATGAGTTTAAACGAGCTACTTGTAAAAGAACAGTTAAGAGTATTAAGTCATTCAAAAGCTTATGGAGCTGAGTTTTCAGAAGAAGAATATCAAGCTCATAGCCAAAGATTAAATAGTCAACCTCAATAATTAAAAGCTTTCATCTAGAATAAAATTAGTTTCTATGGCTACTTTAAAGAAAGTAATTGAACACTGATTACTAAAAACTGGCTACTCGTTTTCCACAACCAAAATCTCCACACGGCGGTTAGCGGCGCGTTCCTCCTCGTTGTTTTCCGGTAAAGGGTAAAGCGGTTGTGAAGTACCAAGCCCTTCAAACGACAGACGGCTTTTTGGCACACCATACTGTTGCAGGAACATAAATATCGCCTTAGCCCTTTTGGTACTCAAATCACGCGGGTCGCCTTCCATACAGCAAATGTGTCCCTGTAATTTGATTTTAAGTTTTGGGTGCAGTCGCATTACCTCAAGTAATTCAAAAAGCCTTGGGCGCGACTCCTGTGTAATGGCAAAAGTATTTTCGTAAAAGTTAAGATTCTTTATCGCCAGGTGTTCACCCGGTTTTGCCGTACCTACCTTTTTCATAAACACGGTATCGAGCACAATCTCGTCCATAGTACCATTTGGATTGCGCAGTACGATTTTCTCGGTATATACAATCGGTTTTGGTTCTGGTTCAGGGGCAGGCTCTTCCTTTATACCCAGTATTTCGTTCTCTAAATGCAACTGGTCTTTACGGATGTAAAATATATCTACCCTACGGTTTTTAGACTTATCTGCCTCCTGTTTGTGAAGCTCACCAAAACTGCGGGTTTTAAAATCTTCACGTATTTTTATATTCCCTTTTATCAGGCTGTACACATAGTCTACCCTGTTTTGTGCCAGTGTGTCATTAAACTGGGTACTACCGTCTTCGTCAGTATAACCGTCTATCGCCACTACTTTAGATTCCTTGTTTGCCGACATCCATGCCTTAAAGATTCGCATTTGGTCGGAAGTAGGGTCTATCTCATATTTATTAGAATCAAAATAAAGCGTATATTGCTTTTGGGCAACAGCCGGCAAAGCAAGCAGTAAAAATATAATGAATAAAACGGGTCTTTTCATCCTTGTGTAATATGGTATTTTTACGAAAATAAGACTTTATTTATTATAAAATATTTAATTCTCAATAATCTCTATCTCTACACGCCTGTTGGCATTGCGTTCATCTTCATTTTTTTCGGGTAACGGGTAAACCGGATTATTACTTGAAAAGCCACGGAACTTTAACCTACTTCCGTCTATCCCATTATAGAGTAAATATTCATACACGGCTTTTGCCCTGTAGTAAGAAATACGCCCTTCATCTGTTGGCTGGCAACATATATGCCCCTGTATCTCAATTTTTAGTTTAGGTCTTTTCTGCATAATAACAAGCAATTCTCTTAATAACGGTTTTGACTTAGGTACTACAATATCGCTGTTATTATAAAAATAAAGGTTAGGTAGTTTTAGCTTATCCCCTACTTTAGAGCGGTCTACTTTTTTAGCCAATTCGGTATCAAGAGGCTCTATGACTTCCTCAACCGTTTCGGGCAGTTCATAATATACCTCCACCTTACGGTTTTTAGCCTGTTCGCTATCCTGCTCAAACTGTTCTCCAAAACCTTTAATCTCAAACCCTTCTGCGAAGTCTATGTTATTTTGTTTTAACCGGTTTACAATATCACTTGCTCTTCTAAGCGATAAATCCCTGTTATACTGCACACTACCTATTTTATCGGCATATCCATATACTTTAAACACTATTGCATCTTTATTTTGTTTTAGCCATGCATCAAAACTACTTACAGACGAGCTGTTTGGCTCATCAATATCTAAATCAAAATAAATGGTATGCTTTTGCTGGGCTTGGGTTAAGGTAAAAAAAGTGAGTAATAAAAAAATACAAATGTTTTTCATGAGGTAAGGATTTATATTAAAACGTAAACTCATACTTTTTAGTACAAAAAAAGCCCCGCAATAGCGGGGCTTTAATTTATATAATAAGCCTGTATTATCTTGTAAATAATAACTCTCTGTATTTAGTAAGTGTCCAAAGCTCATCGTCAACAAGAAGCTCTAGTTTGTCACAGTGCTTTCTTATAACGTCAAAGAATGGTTTTACATTATCACAGTAAGCAGTAGCCTGCTCTTCAGCAGTTTCAAGTGCATTTGCTTTTTTACGCTCTTCAGTCATTTCTTCAACTTTAGAGTTGATACCTGAAATATGCTCAGAGATTTCTTTGATAAGGATAATTTGCTCTTTACCTATATCCTCAAACTTGTTACCGAATATCTCTTTAAGACCTTTTACGTTCTCGATAAGGATGTTTTGGTAACGAATAGCTGTTGGGATTACGTGGTTACGTGCAATATCTCCAAGTACGCGTCCTTCAATCTGGATTTTCTTAGCATACTCTTCAAGTTCAATTTCATAACGTGCTTCAACCTCAACGTGGTTCATTACATCCAGCTCTTCAAATAATGCAAGTGCCTCTTTAGATACTCTTGCTTTAAGTGCCTGCGGAGTAGTTTTGTTGTTGCTTAGTCCGCGTTTTGCAGCTTCCACTTCCCACTCGTCACTGTAACCGTCACCTTCAAACAGAATGTTTTTGGTTTCTTTGATGTACTCTCTTAATACGTTAAAGATAGCATCATCTTTCTTCATTTTCTTAGAGTCGATAAGCGCATCAACCTCTTTTTTGAAGTCTTTAAGCTGCTTAGCAACAATAGCGTTAAGAACTGTCATTGAGTTAGCACAGTTAGAATTAGAACCTACTGCTCTAAACTCAAATTTATTACCTGTAAAGGCAAACGGAGAAGTTCTGTTTCTGTCAGTATTATCAAGTAATACATCCGGAATTTTACCTACTACGTTAAGTTTAAGATCTGTTTTCTCTTCAGGAGAAAGTTTACCGTTAGATACACCTTCCAGCTCCTCAAGAACTTTTGTAAGCTGCTGACCGATGAATACAGAGATAATTGCAGGAGGTGCCTCGTTAGCTCCAAGTCTGTGATCGTTTGACGCAGAAGCGATAGAAGCTCTTAACAATTGCTCGTTTTGGTATACAGCCTTAATAGTGTTAATGAAGAAAGTAAGGAACTGTAGGTTACTCATTGGTGTTTTACCAGGACCTAAAAGGTTTATTCCTGTATCTGTAGCAAGCGACCAGTTGTTGTGCTTACCACTACCGTTAACTCCCTGGAATGGCTTTTCGTGGAAAAGTACTTTAAAGTCATGACGTTCTGCAACTTTCTGCATGACATCCATTAGTAATGAGTTGTGGTCTACAGCAAGGTTAGTTTCCTCAAATATAGGAGCAAGCTCAAATTGGTTTGGAGCTACCTCGTTGTGACGTGTTTTTACAGGTATACCTAATAGCATACACTCGTTTTCAAGGTCTCTCATATAGTTAAGAACCCTTGTAGGGATAGAACCGAAATAGTGGTCTTCTAACTGCTGCCCTTTAGCAGAAGTATGTCCTAAAAGTGTACGTCCTGTAAGTGTAATATCCGGTCTTGATGCAGCTAGAGCTTTATCAATAAGGAAATATTCCTGCTCCCACCCTAGAGTTGGAGTTACTTTCTTTACGTTTTTATCAAAGTAACGGCACACATCTGTAGCAGCTTCGTCTACAGCGTTAAGTGCACGTAATAATGGTGCTTTATAATCCAGCGCCTCACCTGTGTAAGATACAAACACAGTTGGGATACATAATGTAGTACCAAAAATGAATGCCGGAGATGTTGGGTCCCATGCAGTATAACCACGAGCCTCAAACGTGTTACGAATACCACCGTTAGGGAAGCTTGATGCATCCGGCTCCTGTTGTACAAGCTGAGTACCAGCAAATTTTTCGATTGGGTCACTGCCGTCAAAAGATGTTTCAAAGAAAGCATCGTGCTTTTCTGCAGTAGTACCTGTTAATGGCTGGAACCAGTGAGTATAGTGAGTTACACCTTTAGAAAGAGCCCACTCTTTCATACCCATAGCTACATAATCAGCCAGTTTTCTTTCAATTTTTGTTCCATACTGTACAGCTCCTTTTACTGCCTGGTATGCTTCAGACGTTAAAAATTGACGCATTGCTTTGTCGTTAAACACATTGCTGCCAAAAATAGCAGACTTACGGTCCAGCTCTTCTACTTTAACCGGCTTTCTGCCCGCGGTTTCTTTTAAGGCCTGAAAACGAATTGTTGACATGAAACTAAATTTTTAAGTTATTAATGATATTAAAATCGATGCAAATATATGAATTTTTGAATTCATATATTAAGACACCCCTATTTTTTAGGGGGTATATTTCTTAAATTTTATCAACTACACAAAAATAACCCCTGAAATAAAATTACTAACTCCCAAATTTCGTATTCCCACAACATTTATTTAACTTTATATTGAATTTTTCTCAAAGAATTTCTTACATCCGTTAACTAAATTTTAAAATACTCAAAGTATTGTTAATTGTGTTAAATATTCTATAAGCAAAACCCTACCTGAAACGAGAATGTGGTAATTTAGGTTATTCAAGTTTTAATAACCTAAATATATAAAAAAAATGAACAGGAAAATTGTAGTAGGAGTTACAGCAGGTGCAGTAGCCTTAGCAGGAGCAGCTTTATATTTTGCAAAAAGAAGAAATGACAGGAAAAAATTTGAAGCAAACGCCGCAGAAGCAAAAGAACACTTTAAAGGTAAACTAAACGAACTGCAGCGTAAAGCCGGCAAAGAACTTAAAAGTGCTGCAAGCGATGCCAAAGAGGCTGTGAACAGCGCTAAAGAAAGAGCAAATGACTGGGTAAACAATGCCCAGGCATAGAGTTAAGGAATCCCTTATAATTCATAAACACTCGAAAACCGGTTATAAATTACTTATAACCGGTTTTTAAATCTATTTAATTAAAAGCTAAACCCACATAAAAAAACCGTGTCATGAAAAACAGGAAAAATGCAGGAGATAAGTACAAACCCCTGATTATTGAACAGGTGATAAAGGATAATGAGACAAACAATCCGTTACCAGAAATTACAGTAATAACAACTTACCCTCCAAGACAGTGCGGTATAGCAACCTATTCTGAAGATCTTATTAAAGCTCTTAATAACCAATATGTAGATTCTTTTTCCATAAAGATCTGTGCGCTGGAAAACAAAAACGAAAAGCACACCTACACCAACCCGGATGTAAAATATACATTGGATACCTCCCAACCCGAATCGTACACCAAACTGGCAAAAACTCTTAATGAGGATGCCAATGTAAAAATAGTAATGATACAGCATGAGTTTGGGTTGTTTGCCGAAACCAGCGACGCGTTCAATACTTTTATAGATGAGATTGAAAAACCGCTCACTGTTGTATTCCATACGGTATTACCAAATCCTGACGAGGCTTTTAAAGCCAATGTTCAGCATATACTTAACCGCGTAGATTCGCTTATTGTAATGACAAACAACGCTGCCGATATACTGGTGCGCGACTATATAATAGACCGTAGCCTTATTACGGTTATCCCACACGGTACTCACCTGGTGCCTCACAGGGAGAAAAACGAACTGAAAGAAAAATATGGCTTTAAAGGAAAAACTATACTCTCTACCTTCGGGCTACTTAGCTCAGGTAAAAGTATAGAAACAACACTGGAGGCCCTACCGGAAGTGGTAGCACTAAATCCTGATGTACTTTTCCTTATTATAGGCAAAACCCACCCTACCGTATTTTTACACGAAGGCGAAAGCTACCGTAACAGTCTTATCCAAAAAATAAACGAACTAAACCTGCAGGATAACGTAACTTTTATTAATGAGTATGTTCCGTTAAACGAACTATTGGAGTACCTGCAGATGACTGATGTTTACCTGTTTACTTCTAAAGACCCTAATCAGGCGGTAAGCGGTACTTTCTCTTATGCTCTTAGCTGCGGATGTGCCATTGTATCTACACCAATACCACACGCACAGGAGGTCCTAGCCGGAGAAACAGGTATTACCTTTGATTTTGGCGATTCAGATCAGTTAGCTAAAGCGATTAACCGATTACTGAAAGACGACACTCTTCGTCAAACTATGGTACTTAACGGACTGCATAAAATAATCCATACTGCTTGGGAAAACTCGGCTGTAGATCATGCCCATTTAATACAGAAAACCATGGGAAACGGAATGAAACTCCAGTACAGGAATCCCCAGGTAAACCTGAACCATATTAAGAATATGACTACTGATTTCGGGATGCTGCAGTTTTCCAAACTAAACAAACCCGACACCGATTCAGGATACACGCTGGATGATAATGCCCGCGCCCTTATAGCTATGTGTCAGTATTATAAACAGTTTAAGGACAACAGTGTAATTCCTTATATAGATACCTACCTTAATTTTATTGAGTATTGCCAAAGCAAAGACGGACGCTTTTTTAATTATGTAGACTTTAATAAAAAGATTACTGCCCAAAATAACAATGAAAATCTGGAAGACAGTTCGGGCAGAGCCATGTGGGCTTTAGGTTACCTTATATCTATAGCTAACATTTTACCGGATGAGTTAGGTGAACGTGCCGAAGCTGCTTTTCACCGTTCGCTATCGCTTACCAAAAACATTTACTCTACCAGAGCAATGGCTTTTGTAATTAAAGGTCTGTATTATTATAACAGGCGTGTTAAGGACGAAGATACTCTTATATATATAAAACTGTTTGCCGACAGGATGGTACAAATGTACAGGCATGAAAACGAAGAGAACTGGCAATGGTTTGAAAACTACTTAACCTATGCCAATAGTGTACTGCCCGAAGCCCTGTTGCTTTGTTACACTATTACCGGCGATGAAACCTATCGTGATATAGCACGCGAAACTTTTGATTTTTTACTTGATGTGATTTTTGACGAACATTCCATTAAAGTAATATCAAACGACGGTTGGCATTTTAAAGGGGAAGAAAAAAAACGCTACGGCGAGCAGCCTATTGATGTAGCTTATACTATACTGGCATTACGCAAGTTTCACGATATATTTAAAGACGAAAATTACCTTGCCAAAATGGAAATGGCCTTTAACTGGTTTTTAGGCAACAACCATTTACAGCAAATTATATACAACCCATGTACCGGTGGCTGTTTTGACGGACTTGAAGAGCACAACGTAAACCTTAATCAGGGAGCAGAATCAAGTATTAGCTACCTAATGGCAAGGCTTACCATTACAAGATACTTTGGTAATCCTAACGAAGTATATTTTAGAAGGAAACTAAAAAATATTATTACGCGCCATTTAGAGAAATTCTAATTCCGTTTTTTTATAAACGAAAAAGCAGGCACAATTGGCCTGCTTTTTTTTATATTGTTATGTACACCAAATTATTTTTTTGGCTGTAGTGTTTTAATATTGCTTTCGTCAACTTTAAACTCTTTGATTACGTTGTTATAATCTGTAAGGTCAATTCTTGCAGAGTTATCGTAACCCGGTATAATCACTACTCTAAATACCTGATTTTGTAAAAAGTTTGGATCAGTACCTAAATCATAATTTGCTCCCATGTAGAAAACAATATCATTACGGGTAAAATCAAAATCAAACTCTACATAATCACCATTATCATAGTAAAGTGTTTTAGGGATCATTTCCCAAATATCATTACCATTATTTGGATCTACACCTTTTAAACGATATACCAAAACCATATCAGCAGGATATAGAGGATCAGGATTCAAGTCATAATATGAAGTATAGTAACCTGTATTGGCATCAAATGAGAATGTTGCCTGGTTTACTTCAAACACCTCAGCTTCAAAATAATTATCTGTATTGTTATATACCACATCCGGATCGTCATCAACACACGACGATAATGTAAAGAGGCTCACTACGCTTAAAAGTAAAAATATCTTTTTCATAATGTTAAAAGTTTTATTGTTTATAAAGATATTTCCAAAAACTGAACCAAAAAATATTTTCACAGGAAAATTCATGAAAAAAAATTTAAATACCTTTGTATCAGTATGGAGCAAAAACTACGATTATTCAAGGTATTACTGGGCTGCACGCCTAACGGACGCTTAACCGAACAACATGATATTTTTTTTGGAATAGGCACCTCAATCGAGTCTCTTATCCCTGATATGTATACTTTTTGGCCCGATGGCGGAAGGCTGCATGTGGACTCCTGGAGAAAAGTTACACACGTAGGGGAATATGAGATTTCCATTACCAAAAAACAGAATAACAGCAATGCCGAAAAGCTGTTTTTTATAAACCTTGGCGGATACAAACCGGGCGATTTTGAAGAGTATCATTACAAAATCCTTATAGTAACACAAACTATGGGAGAAGCTGTAAAAGCAGTTAAACAAACTACCTTTTACAAACACTGCGGCTTTAAAGGAGCCGAATCGCACGTGGACGACAAATATGCACTTGATATTGATGATGCTTATAACGTAGCCGATATACTTTTACCTAAGTATAAGGAGCAGTACAGCTTTACCATTACAAAAACAGCCCATCCTGTAGAAGATGAGCTGCATATAGGGTATTTAAAGTTAAATGTATAACCTACACTTTCTTCATTGATTTCCTGATTTGTTTATTGATTGGGATAATCATTTTTACCATGGTTCCCCATCCCTGTTCAGCATCTACTTTCATAATACCGCCAATGCTCACAACATGGTTTTCCATTGTTTTCTTGCTGGCCTCATTACGATCGGTACCGGCACCGTTATCTTTAATAGACACCATTAGCCTTGTACCCGAAAACGACATGCCAAAAAATACTTTTGACGCCTGCGGATCTTCGGCAATAGCCTCAAGACTTTCCTTAATAGCTGCGGTTAACTCACGCTGACTCTCTTTTACAATAGTGTTTGTAGAAGGCTTATCGGGCATTGAGAACAATACTTCAACCGGACTATCTTTAAAATAATCGGTTACATATTCCTGAGTATTGGTAATATAGTTAGAAAGCGTAGTAGACCTTGGGGTTAATAACCAAACAAGATCCCTTATGTTCTCTTCCAGTTTTTTAGTAGTATCCTGCATGGCTTCACCACTACTCTTAATAGTAGGCATACCGTGAGTTTTCTCTACAATAGATTCACTAAGGTAATTGATTTTGGAAAGTTTGGAATCAAGATCAGAGTGTATATCCTGAACCATACGAAGGCGCTCCTGCCTTTCGGTTTCATGATTCATTCTTTCCTCTCTCAACTTCTCCTTAAGCTGTTGTTTTCTTTTCCAAAACCAACCTATAACTAACAATACTATTATAGAACATACCCCTATAATTATAATACGTGTACGTTTTGTAGCCTCATATTCTGCACGGCTAATACTATCACCTGAAGAAACAGCCTCCTGCTCCCCTCCGTCAGTACCAAGCAGCCTTGACTCGTTTTCATCACGCTGCTTTATGTACTTTGACTGTAGCGTTTTTAATGCCTGTGCATGCTTTGCATTTACCAAACTATCCTTTTTCTGTTCGTACAGTTTGTGGTAACGAATAGATTCAGGATACTGTTTAAGTTTCTCATAAGCGGTTGCCATACCCAGACATGATGAAATAATAACCTCATTATCTTTAATAGACGAAGCATCAAGGTAAGCCTGCTCATAAAGGCGTAATGACTCACTGTAATCATCGTTAAGTGCATGTACCTTCCCTAAGTCACTTAGTGTAGCAGCCACATTTTTTCTGTCGTCAAGTCCGGCAAAATAGCCCAGCGCCTCCTTGTAGTTTAATATTGACTGTACGTAATCGGTTTTCTTTCTGTAAGCGTTACCCATTTTACTTAGGGTATGCCCTGCCTCGCTATTTTTACCTCTTGCCCTGTAAATGGCAAGCGCCCTGCTGTAAGCATCAAGAGCCGGTTCGGGCTTATCCTGAAGCTCATATACTTCACCAAGTTCCACAAGAACTTCGGCTTCAAGCACCTCATTATTTAATTGTTTTGCCTCCTTAATGGCATAGGTATAGTACTGAACCGAAAGACCATAGTCTTCTTCATAAGCATATAGTTCTCCAAGTTCTTTTGATGCTTTGATAATAGCGTTTCCGTCCTTAAGTGTTTTTGCATGGCTTAAGGATAGTAAGTAGTTCTTAGTAGCCAGTTTTGGCTGATCGGCTTTATGGTAAGCTTCTCCTAAACCTGCATATGCTTTAATAAGCGTTACTTTATCTTCAGATTCTGCTGCTAAAGAAACACTTTGTTTTAGAGACTCAACTGCCTCCACATATTGGTTTTGGGAATTTTGTTTTATTCCCTGATTTAGGAAATAGTCGGCATTCTCTTCCTGTGCGTGACATAAGAGTCCGAGCAATAGCACTAAAATCGGTAGGGTTTTCTTCATTAAAATTTTTGATTGGGCTTAGCAAAAATAGAAAATATCTCAGTGCAATATAAACAAAATGTTAATTTATAACGTATTCTTAAAATACTTTTTACCTAACATATAAATCGTTTTATAAGAAATTTCTATCATAAAATAATATTGAAGTAGAATTATTCCTACTTTATTTTACGGATTCCCGTAAAAACCGTCTAGTTATCAGAACTTTGAAATTTATTGAAAATATTGCTAAATTTTATTTGTAGAATTATTCGTAAGAATAAAATCAAAATGTTTGATTGCTAAAGCATTTATACCCGAAAAGATAGAACGATTTTAAATTAGAAAATAACAAATATTAAGCGTAACAAAAAGCCTCCCTTATCGGGAGGCCTATCACTAATTCATACTATCAATTATAAACTTATAAACATCTTCAGTAAGTTGTTTTATTTCCTTACTTTCCTGTAAGTTTTCCCAATCAAAATTAGCTTCTAAAATATACTTACTTAAATCACTTTTAGGAATCAGCGTTCCAAATACACCTTCATTCTCCTTATAGATTTTATTCAAAACATTAACACCGTCAATCTTTCCTATTTCCTTATCAATCTCATTTAAAAACACACCTATATACTCTTTTTTGTAGTCATCTGAGTTTACAATTTTAAGTGCTTCACTAATTTTGTTTAGTATATCTTCTCTATGTTCAGATAAAAGCTTTTTATTGCAAAAGTTAATCAAAACCTTCTCCCAAACCTTATTAGTCAGGAGATTTTCTATTTCTCTAACTTCCCAAATAATATGTGGCTTAAGATTATCAGTCGCCAAGTCTTCCAGTTTTTTTAGCCTAACACCTTTTTTTGTAGTCTTTTTAGCATTATCAGAATCAGCCAAAAGGAAAATTTTATTACTCAGCGCTAAAGCATTAATCTCTTTATTTATTACTTCTTCATCTTCTTTATTAATTTCATTTTCAAACAAATAATGTTCAATATTAGAACCTGCATATTCAAAAAAAGTATAATCAATATCCTCTTTCAGCGACTTGTATTCCTCATCTTCATTTTTAGCCAAATAATCAATATATGATCTAAGGAAAGCCTTAATATAATTCCTGTCAGACACTCCTTCAACCCATATACTACAGTTTGCAAGAAAAACAGATGAATTATTAACACCTAAATGCTTTAATAACTCATTATCTCCTCTGTTCACATTTTTTATTATAAATTGGTTGTCTTTACCTTTTACTGACTGTTTAGGTGCAAATGAATAAATGGAAACATTATCTTTTTCTAATGTCAAATCCAGAAAATGATTAGAATGGGTACTTATTATATAGGTTAATTTTTTCTTTAATAACTCAGGATTGGTAGCTATTTGCTCTAAAAACAGCCTTTGCATACCAGGATGCAAGTTTAACTCAGGCTCATCAATAAAGAAAAAAGAGTTATCCTCAGCCATAAATATTTTATACATTAATATAATTAATGCCTGTATACCATCTCCTAAATCATGTAATTTCCTTGTTTGTTTTTCTCCCTCAACATGAATAAGTATTAACTCTGAATCTGTTTTACCCTGTTTGCTATCAGATTTATTAAATTTTGCTACAATATCTATTTGCTTTCCATCAAAAAAGTTTTTACTTAAAAAATTCTCAAATAATTCAAACCTCTCTCTTACATTTTTTTCAGCATTTCTACTATTTAACACTTGCTCATATAAATCCATCCCTGTAAAAACATCTAATTTATTATCTAATGAGTAATTTTTTCTCAATGTTTCTAAATAGACATCCTCATCTAAACGTTGATAAGTCGTTTTAATATAATTTGGATTTGAAGTAGCTTCTTTAGTTGCGCTATAAAGTGAATGGGCGGTTCTTAATGTTGGAATATAATAAATCTTAATAACATTCAATTCATCAGTCATATCATCTTGCAGAGGTACAATATTATTAGAGAAACTATATGCAAAGGCATATCTACTACTACCACTTAAAACTTTACTGTTTCTTCTAATATTATGAAATATCGTAAAATCAGAAGTTAACCTTTTTAAGCTTTGATTTTCATTAAAATCAATGTATTTTTCAGCTAGTAATAAATTAAACTCCTCTACTATATCATTATATTTTTCAAAACTTTCTTTATTTACTCTTGTAATTTTTCTTATCCTCATTAAACTTCTCATAAACCTACTTTTACCACTATTATTAGCTCCAACAATAATATTTATAGTATTAAAATTTGGTAAGTAAGTTATAGGTTCATTTTCATCATTTAAAGAGTAATCTTTAAATGATTGAGAATCTTCAAATGTCAGATGGTAAGGTTGTTTCATATTTATATATTAAGGTTTAGTCCAAATTTAACAAAAAAGCCTCCCTTATCGGGAGGCTTCTCTTTAAATATTTCAATCTTAAATTTTTAAATCTAAGTGATAATTACATATTCCTGCGGTACTGACCACCTACCTCAAACAGGGCAGCAGTAATTTGTCCCAGCGAACAAACCTTGGCAGCCTCCATAAGGCATTCAAATATGTTTTGGTTTTGTATGGCAGCTTCCTGTACTATGGCAAGCTGTTCTTTTACCTTTTGTGCATTACCCTCATGTAGGCTTTCAAGAGTATTGATTTGGAACTGTTTCTCCTCCTCTGTTGCACGTATAACCTCTGCAGGAACAACCGTAGGCGAACCTTTAGAGCTCAGGAAGGTATTCACCCCAATAATAGGGAACTCTCCTGTATGTTTAAGCGTTTCGTAATAAAGGCTTTCTTCCTGAATTTTAGAACGCTGATACATGGTTTCCATAGCACCAAGCACACCACCTCTTTCGGTAATACGGTCAAACTCGGTAAGTACTGCTTCCTCAACAAGGTCGGTAAGTTCCTCAATGATAAACGACCCCTGTATAGGGTTTTCATTTTTAGCCAGTCCAAGCTCTTTATTGATAATAAGCTGAATTGCCATTGCACGACGCACACTCTCTTCGGTAGGCGTTGTAATAGCCTCGTCATAAGCATTTGTATGCAGTGAGTTACAGTTATCATAAATCGCATACAGCGCCTGTAGTGTTGTACGGATATCGTTAAAGTCAATTTCCTGTGCGTGTAGTGAACGACCCGATGTTTGAATGTGGTACTTAAGCATTTGAGCACGCTCGTTAGCACCATATTTGTTTTTAAGTGCCTTAGCCCAAATTCTTCTTGCCACACGGCCTATAACCGCATATTCAGGATCAATACCGTTAGAGAAGAAGAACGATAGGTTAGGACCAAAATCGTTAATGTTCATACCACGGCTCAGGTAGTACTCCACATACGTAAATCCGTTAGCTAGAGTAAACGCCAACTGAGTGATTGGGTTTGCACCAGCCTCGGCAATGTGATATCCTGAAATAGAAACCGAATAGAAGTTCCTTACATTTTTCTGGATAAAATACTCCTGTACGTCACCCATTAAACGAAGGGCGAACTCGGTAGAGAAGATACAGGTATTTTGCGCCTGATCTTCCTTAAGGATATCGGCCTGTACCGTACCACGCACTTGCGACAGGGTACGTACCTTAATTTCGTTATATACATCGGCAGGAAGTACCTGGTCTCCGGTTACACCCAGAAGCATCAATCCAAGTCCGTCGTTACCTTCCGGTAATTTACCGTTGTAACGTGGCCTTTCCACACCTTTTTCTTTGTATATCTTGTTTATCTTATCGTCAACCTCTTTTTCAAGTCCGTTTTCCTTAATGTAAAGCTCACACTGCTGATCGATAGCCGCATTCATAAAGAAACCTAACAGCATTGGTGCCGGACCGTTAATAGTCATACTCACCGATGTCATTGGGTGGGCAAGGTTAAAGCCCGAATACAGTTTCTTAGCATCATCAAGACAGCAGATAGATACACCCGCATTACCAATTTTACCGTAAATATCCGGACGGTGATCAGGGTCATTACCATACAGGGTAACACTGTCAAATGCTGTAGATAAACGTTTTGCAGGCATACCAAGACTCACATAGTGGAAACGTCTGTTGGTACGCTCCGGTCCGCCCTCTCCGGCAAACATACGGGTTGGGTCTTCCCCTTCCCTTTTAAACGGATACAGTCCAGATGTATACGGGAATTCTCCCGGTACGTTTTCCTGCAGGCACCATCTTAAAATATCACCCCAAGCCTGATATTTAGGTAGGGCAACCTTTGGTATCTGCGAATGCGAAAGCGACTCGGTATGTGTTTGTATTTTTATTTCCTTATCCCTTACCTTAAAGGTATAAACAGGGTTTTTGTATTTGTTTACTTTTTCGTCCCATGTAAGTATAACCTCCCAGTTGTATGGGTCAAGGTTCATTTTTACACGGTCAAACTCTTTTACAAGTAAGTCAAGGAATTGTTTTTTCTCGGCATCATTTGTAGCTACCGATGTTTCTTCAATACCTGCCTTATTTATCTCAGGTGTTTTTCCGCTAACGGTTTCAATTGTTTTGAAAATACCGTATAGCTTTTGAGCCACATCCTGCTGTGTAGCTGCTGTTTCATCATAACCACGGTTGTTTTCTGCAATTTCGCTAAGGTAACGTGTTCTGCTTGGCGGAATTACAAAAATCTTCTCGCTCATTTCGCGGGTAATCTCAAAGGTCGATTGTAGTTCAGATTCTGTTTTCTCCACAATCTTATCCATAATCGACTTATAAAGCGTATTCATACCCGGGTCGTTAAACTGCGACGCAATAGTACCATACACCGGAAGATCGTCTGGGTTAGCATCCCACAGGTTGTGGTTACGCTGGTATTGCTTTTTCACATCACGAAGCGCATCAAGCGAACCGCGTTTGTCAAACTTGTTAATAGCAACAAGATCGGCAAAATCAAGCATATCAATTTTTTCCAGCTGAGTAGCAGCACCAAATTCAGGTGTCATTACATACAGCGAAACATCAGAGTGGTCTAATATCTCAGTATCACTTTGCCCGATACCAGATGTTTCAAGGATAATCAAATCATATTTTGCAGCCTTAAGCACCTGTATCGCCTCTGCCACATATTTAGAAAGGGCAAGGTTAGACTGGCGTGTAGCAAGCGAACGCATATAAACCCTAGGGTTATTAATGGCGTTCATCCTGATACGGTCTCCCAGTAATGCACCGCCGGTTTTACGTTTAGACGGGTCTACCGATATAAGTCCGATGGTTTTTTCAGGGAAATCAATAAGGAAACGACGTACCAACTCATCTACTAACGATGATTTACCGGCACCACCTGTACCTGTAATACCCAGTACAGGGATTTTAGAGGTTTCGTTTTTCTTATGTATAACATCAAGCGTTTCTTTTGCGATTTCAGGGAAGTTCTCTGCCGATGATATTACCCTTGCAATAGCAGTTGGGTTTTTCTCTTCCAGTGTGTTTACTTCACCGTTTAACTTATCGCCTACAGGGAAATCAGCTCTTTGTACTAAATCGTTAATCATACCCTGTAATCCAAGCTCACGTCCGTCGTCCGGAGAGTAGATTCGGGTAATGCCATATTCATGCAGCTCTTTTATCTCTTCAGGAAGGATAACTCCGCCCCCACCGCCAAATATTTTAATGTGTCCTGCTCCTTTTTCGTTAAGCAGGTCGTACATGTATTTAAAATATTCGTTGTGACCTCCCTGGTAAGAAGTCATGGCAATAGCATTAGCATCTTCCTGTATGGCAGTGTTTACCACTTCTTCCACACTACGGTCGTGCCCCAGGTGAATTACCTCAACACCGGTTGCCTGTATAATACGGCGCATGATGTTTATGGCTGCATCGTGCCCGTCAAACAGGGATGCGGCTGTTACTATTCTAACTTTATGTTTAGGATTATAAGGCTGTACTTGCTCCATCATTATAAGAATCTCAATTTTAAGCCCGCAATTTACGGATTTATTGAAGATTTCAAAACAAACTAACCCCAGAAAAAACGTTATAGTAATTTTTAAAGAACTGCCTTACAAGATTATGGAAATACATGATAATCATCCAGAAAGAATGCATTGAATAATGTAAACTCTCCCATCTTAATAGTTTCAATATTGACATCAGGAATTATCTCGGTTAATAAATCTTCAGGAAAGGGTTTACACCCAAAAGTATTCTCGGCAACTTTTGCCATTTTATCTAACACCGCCTTATCTTCCTCATTCACAATAAGTGCTTTTTTGGGATAATTACTCGTCATCCTGAAAGGGTCTGGAGGATCCTGTAATTTCTCTTTTATATCCCATTCTGTTACATAAGTTGTATAATATGGTACAACCGTGCTAACATTGAGACACAATGAATGTAGTATAGTCCCCCTTCTCTCCACAAAATGGAGATTATGACATCTGTCGTTAGCTGAAAATCTTTGAACAACCCTGAAATTATCCGGATTATTTAGAGATTTTATTTCATAATAAAAATCATTAAACTCACCTTCTTCCTGCCTCCTCTCCATTAAACCACACAAGTTTGCCAACCTTGTAAACTCGGGGGTTGTCATATACAATTCTATATCAAGTATACTATGTATACTTTGGGGAAAATAACGATAGGCAGTAGCAATAAAGTCTTCTTTTGTCATAAGATGTGATTGTATCATCCAAATATAAAGTATCTACCTTACAATATGATACAAATTACCCTCATTCATAAATAAAACCCTTGTAAGGAAAGAAGCCGCTTTAACCTTTGTAGGATACCAGTTTCTGCCCTTTGCTCCTATTATAAAAAGCCCTTGGTCGTCACCCGACACCGTAAATTTACTGCTACGGGGCTGCCTGTGGAATATAGGCACGCCAAACCATTTTTTTAGTTTATTGGCAAGATGAGGGACATCATTAGTAACAAATCCTATTTCACTAATGGAGATGTAGGACTGCGAAGTAAAGTCCTTATCAGATGTTTCTTTATTAGGGTAACGGGTTATAAATTCCAGTATATTACCGTTGTTGTCATAAAAGTAAAACGACTGTGCCTGCCAGTTCCTAAAGTCGGCAATATCATTTTCAGGATCAACCGGAATAAGGTCGGTTTTAGACTTCATAATGGAGTAAGCCTGATCAAATCGGTTATTGGGGATATCAATAGCAAAATGATAAACAGGGTTTAAATCATCCACATGCCTGAATATAAGTTTGGTGTAGCCTATAGAAAAGGTTATAGAAAACTTATCAGACAAATCTGCCTTTAATCCTAACACTTCTTTATAAAAACTCTCGGTCGCTGCTAAATCGTTACTAAGCAGTTCAAGCTCGATAATCTGCATTCCCTTAAATTTTACAAAACACCTATGCAAGTTACGGATAATAAACATCGTACAGGAAATTAAATAGTTAAATAGTGATTAGAAATGTTAAACTATAATACAGCTAAAAAGCAGTGCTTAAAGCTAATTTAGCTCTTTTTTAAAACACAAAACACTGAAATAAAACACATTACATATTCTCAAAATAAGTTTTATTTCTCATGGAACAGTTTTTGTTTATTTTTGGAAAAACATTACTTACATGAAAAAATTAGTATTCGCCCTTTTGTTATTACCACTGGCATCTCATGCACAGCTGGGAGGTCTTCTGGATAAGGCAAAATCTAAAGTATCTGAAGTTACCGGAAGTAGTACAGGTATAAGTAATACCGATATTGCATCTGCCCTTAAAGAAGCCCTTAATCAGGGAGTTAAAGAACAGGTAACCAAACTTACTGCCGAAGATGGTTTTTATAAAAACGAAATGGTAAAAATACTTTTACCGGAAGAACTGCAAAAAGTAGACAAAACCCTGCGCAGTGTAGGTATGGGTGACCTTGCAGATAAAGGTCTTGTAGTACTTAACCGTGCTGCCGAAGATGCCGTGAAGGAAGCTACCCCTATTTTTGTAAATGCCATTACAAGCATGAGTTTTACCGATGCTAAAAATATACTTATGGGCGACGACAGGTCGGCTACAACCTATCTGGAGAATACTACCTCAACCCAACTGTATCAAAAATTCAGCCCGGTTGTAAAAACATCGTTAGACAAAGTAGGTGCCGATAAAGTGTGGGCAACCATTATTGAAAAATACAATTCACTGCCATTAACTAAAGACGTTAACCCTAATCTTACCGATTATGTTACCTCTAAGGCTATGGATGGGGTATTTACCATGATTGCCGTGGAAGAGAAAGACATTAGAACCGATTTATCTTCACGTACCTCTGACCTACTTAAAAAAGTTTTTGCTTTACAGGACTAAAACCAAACCCTATACATGAAAAAAATACTAATCCCTGTTTTTGCCGTTATGCTGTCGGTTTCCTTTTCAGGTTGTGCCGAACTACAGCAAATGGCAGAACAGTTTCCGCAAAACGGAATTATAACTAATGCCGATATCGCCGCCGGACTTAAAGAAGCGCTGGATAAAGGTATTGATAAGCAGGTAAGCAAACTCACCGCTACCGATGGTTTTTATAAAAACGAAATGGTAAAGATACTTTTACCTGATGAACTTAAAAAAGTAGACGAAGGCCTGCGTAAAGTAGGACTAGGCTCACTGGCAGACGAAGGTTTGAAAATGATGAACCGTGCTGCCGAAGATGCAGTGAAAGAAGCTACACCTATTTTTGTTTCGGCAGTAAAGGATATGACCTTTAATGATGCCAAAAACATATTGATGGGCGACGACAGGTCGGCAACTACCTATCTGGAAAAAACCACCACTACTCAGTTATACTCCAAGTTTAACCCGGTTATCAAATCCTCTTTTGGTAAAGTGGGAGCCGATAAAGTTTGGGAAAACATAATAAACAAGTACAACAAACTTCCGTTTGTAGACAAGGTAAACCCTGATCTTACCGACTATGTAACATCACAGGCCTTAAACGGGGTATTTACCATGATATCTGTAGAGGAAAAAGAAATTAGAAATAACATTAGCGAGAGAACCTCCCCGCTATTAAAAAAGGTATTTGCTTTACAGGACAACTAAAAGCTAATACTTTAATTTACAATGATATACATATAACATTACCTTAACATTGGAAACTATTTTTTTTGAGTAATTTGCACGCTGAAACTAAAATAGTTTTCTCACATTTAGTTAGGGTTAGTTAAAGAAAAGTGCCGGTAGTAAACGCTATTGGCATTTTTGTTTTTTACCCCTCTAAAATATTTTTAACCCACTGTTTTTTAAATCGTTTTGTTTTCTACATTTGCGCAAATTGTGGAGACGTGAAAAAGTGCGTATTACTTGTATGCCTTATGCTGAATGCTATGGGCTTTTGCCAGGAGTGGAATATGGATTTGGAAACTGCAAAGAGCAAAGCCATTGCCCAAAATAAAAACATACTATTAGTTTTTTCGGGGTCAGACTGGTGTTCCCGCTGTATTGAACTTGAACGTAAAGTATGGCAAAGCGAAGAGTTTAAAGACGAAGCCGATAAAAACTGGATACTGCTACGAGCCGATTTCCTGCAAAAGAAAGGGGAATCAGAGCCTGTTGACATCAATGATCCAAAAATAATTCTTACCGAACGTTACAACCGTAACGGCTTTTTCCCTTATATCGTACTGTTGGACAAATATGGTCGTGTTATAGACCGCGGTGGCTACGAACAGTTTAATACCGCTAAGGAATACATTGAGTATTTTAAAAAACTGGGGAAGAAATAGCTTTGTCATTACGAGCGAAACGTAGTGCTGTTCCATTTCGACCGAAATGTAATGAAGTGGAGAAATCTTAATTATAGTAGAGATTCCTCCATTACGCTATCGCTACAGTCGGAATGGAAGAAAGATACTTCGTAAGAGTAACACACCTCGCTGTCATGTCGATCCGGAGGCAGACATCTCATAATTCATAAATTGAAGGTTTTTATTTCATTTAAAAATATACTTACAGCATAAGAAAACTGGGATATATCCTTTAAATCATTAATGTTCCCTTTTTTATTGAACAATTCTAAAAGAACAGAATTATATTTGATCTTATTATAAGCTTCGTCCATGAAACCCTTTGCTTTGATTTTATCACTTGGTAAATAATAATCGTCGCATAGTTTATCTATTTGATGTTTATAATAATAAAAATTATCATAAACTTCTTGCCATTGTTCGGTTGTCATTTCTTTTTAGGAATTAAATTATTCCCCTTCTTTTCAAGAAATTCAGTAAAATCATATATGTTAGCAATATGTCTAAATGTACCTACTGCTGTAACAATATCTACCTGCCTATCGTCAACTTCTCTGACTAATATAATCTGATTGAGATTGATAGAAATCTTTTCTTCATTCTCATCGGTAATGTGTAAAAATTCCATATATCATTATTTAAAATTACATCATGGATGCAAGATTTACACCTGTTTTTCTATCGGCTTCTATTTTTTCAGGTTTTAATAACTCTCTAAATTTTTCAAGAGTTGCTGCAAAGGTAAAACTATCTCCATTTGTTAACTTTAACACTATTGATTTACCGCTACTTTTAATACTTGCAATTTCCAAAGTATTAATGATTACATCTTCTTTCCCATAAGGGATTTCAATAAAACTACTCATAACATTATATTTTTGGGATTTATAATGTTACTAAATTAATCAATTACTGTTATTTAATCGTATAATACTTATTAACAGGTAGTTGAAAAGAATTTGTTTTGTATTAGAAAAGATTGCTTCGTCGTACCTCCTCGCAATTACGGGAAGAACACATTACCCGTAACTCAGGAACTGCATCAATAACATCAACGTAAAACTTCGGCATCAGGCTCCGTAGCGTATAGAAAATTACAAACGAGGCGCAAAAAAGCATCCGCTGTTTGAGGCTCAGGCCGAGTTCGGATGGTTTAGCCAAGTGCAGTAATTTTTAGCTTAAGGAGTCATAGCCGTGCCTTTTTCGTTCTTTTGTGGCAAGACAAAAGAACAAGAGATCTTTCACTCCATTACATTACGTTCAAGATGAAAACAATACCTGTCATTCTGACGATAGGAAAAATCTAAATTATAGCAGATTGCCGCGTCGTTCCTCCTCGCAATGACAAATACTTACCAGTATACTAAACCGGTTCTTCTATACGTAGTTGTAGCTGTTTAAAGTAATCAAACGCCTTTACGATTCTGCTGCCGTACCATGAAAACATTTCGCCATCAACAAAAATAGTTTGTGCATGGTGCGTATGCCTACCCAGTTCAAAAGCATCTTCATCCTTAAACGGGTATGGCTCTGACGAAAGGAATATAACTTCAGGGTCTCCCTGTATCCTCATTTTCTGAACGATAACTTCGGGGTAGCGTCCTTCCCTGTCTTCGTATATATTGGTAAAATGGTTCAGCTTAAGCATTTCGTTGATAAAGTTATTACCACCTGCAACCATATACGGATTTTTCCAGATAAAGTAAGCCGACCTTTTAAACGGCCTGCCTTCCATAAACTTCTTAAAATCGGTATACCCGTGGTTTATTTTATCAACCCAGTGCTGAGCCTTGGTACGAACCGAGAATATTTTCCCCAGCTCCTCTATCATTTTGATATTATCTTCAATCGTAATAATATCACTCACCCATACAGGAGCTATTTCGCTAAGTCTTTCAACAATCTCAGGCGTATTCTCCTCCTTATTGGCTATAATAATATCGGGCTCCAGTGCCTTTATTTTTTCATAGTGCACCCTTTTAGTGCCGCCAATAATCCTTTTGGTTTGTTTTAGGTGATATGGGTGAACACAAAACTTGGTTATTCCTACAATTTTATCCTCAAGACCAAGATCATAAAGAAGTTCGGTTTGTGAAGGTACTATAGATACGATACGCATTGGCGCTTTAGTAAGCGTAATGGTATTCCCCAACTGGTCTGTATATGTTTTTGTTTGTTCCAAAATTTCAGTTTATAGTATTAACTATAAAATTGCAGCCATTTCCTGCTGAATCTTTAAAGCCTCTTCTCTTGCTTTTTCGGCGAAATCTTCGCCGTTTGAAGCATAAATAATACCTCTGGACGAGTTGATTAAAAGCCCTACATTATCACTCATACCATACTTGCATACATCCTGTAGGTTACCGCCCTGTGCACCTACACCCGGCACAAGTAAGAAGCTGTTAGGTACAATTTTTCTAATCTCGGTAAAGTATTCAGCTTTAGTAGCCCCTACAACATACATAAGGTTTTCACTGTTTTCCCAACCCTTAGAGGTTTTAAGTACGGTTTTATACAACTCCTCACCTTCTACGGTTTTGGTTTGGAAATCAAAAGCTCCGGCATTAGATGTAAGTGCCAACATAATGGTAAACTTGTTTTTAAAAGTCAAAAACGGCTCAACGCTATCTTTACCCATATAAGGAGCTACGGTAACCGAATCAAAATTCAGGTCTTCAAAAAACGCCTTGGCATACATGGCCGATGTATTTCCTATATCTCCCCTTTTAGCATCGGCTATGGTAAAAATTTCAGGATGCTTTTGATTAATGTAGTTTATAGTTTTTTCCAGTGACAACCAGCCTTTAATTCCGTATGCCTCATAAAAGGCAGTGTTAGGCTTATAAGCTACGGCCAAATCGTGAGTAGCATCAATAATGGCTTTGTTAAATTCAAAGATAGGATCTTCTGTAGCCAGTAAATGTTGCGGAATTTTATTAAGGTCCACGTCAAGGCCTATGCATAAAAAAGATTTCTTATCAAGAATGTTTTGGTGTAGCTGCTGTGTCGTCATGTTTTTGTTTGAGTTTTACCTGTAAAAGCTATTGTGGTGCAAAAGTACGAATTGCTTTTTATTTCAGGAAATAAACCGTTTAACGACAGTTTAAAGTATTTTATCGAAAATATATAAAACTGTAGGACTAATAGTATAGATTTATATCTATAATTTAAATCCTCCAGAATTATTTAATGAATAAAGACGGCGACATAATAATAATTGAAGACGACTCTGACGACAGAGAGCTGCTCATCCACATCTTTAAAGAACTGGGTGAAGAACAAGGCTATCAAAACAGATTGGTGCTTATTGAAGAAGCCGAAGATCTTGCTGATTTCCTAAAGTCAGACGAGGCTAACCCGTTTATTATTATTTCAGATATTAATATGCCTAAAGTGAATGGGTTTGATTTGCGAAACCTTATTTTCAGTGATGCAGAATTAAGGAAAATGGCAATTCCGTTTATTTTTTTAAGCTCTGCTGCTAACAAAGGAGAGTTCATGCAAAAGGCATACGAACTATCCATACAGGGATATTTTGTAAAACCAATAAGCTATCCGGCTTATAAAAAACTGATAAACGATATTATTACCTACTGGAAAAACGCACAAATACTATAACTACTACTAATCCTGATCTACTACTTGAAAGCTCCTGCCTTAAATAGCAGGAGTTTTTTATTTTTGAGTTTCAATTTCACCAAATGAAAAAACACCTTGCTTTATTTTTGCTTTTTATATTGTTTTCAGCCTGCTCAATAAACAAAAACCAGCCTATAAATGATTATATGATACAGTATTTACTAAATGATACTGTGAATGATTCCTTTTACAATAATAAGGTTAGGGATCCATTTGCTTGGATTGGGCACAATAAATTGTCAAAAAAAGATGCATTAAAAGCATTAAATAATACATCACACTATAATAAGAATAATGGCAAATGGGATTTAAAATTTAACCACACAACGCTTTATAATAAAAAGGCATTGAAAAAACTGGTTAATAAAAATGTAGACAATCCATCACCTGATTACTGGACGAGTAACGACTTTTCTTTTAAAAACAGGGTATTCTCCAAACAGGAAATAGATTCTGTAAGAAAGCTGGCAGATTATTCATTACGCGAAAAAGTATACTTTTTTACCGAGGTTATGTATTATAGTAAAAATATCGCTGTATTTAGATTAGAAGAAGTTACAAACCAGTTTGATGGCGGATTATTTAAAGACCGGATACTATTTATGAAAAAAGTGAACGGCAAATGGATTGTTCTTGATGAAGGAATAATAAATCGTTATTAATAATTAAGTAAAGCTCCTGCTTGTTGGTAGGAGTTTTTATTTTAGCGTTTCAATATTTCACTGATGAAAAAACACCTTATAATTGCACTAGTTTACTTATTACCCTGAGATATAAAAAATCCCGCCTGTTGGCGGGATTTGTATTTTTTAGAAAACTTCACTTTCCTTAAGTTTCTCTGTATTGTTTACAAGCTGTATTTCATCAATAAGCTTTTGTATGCTTCCGTTCATTACACCATCAAGGTCATAAAGCGTAAGTCCTATTCTGTGGTCTGTAACACGCCCCTGTGGGTAGTTGTACGTACGGATTTTTGCCGAACGGTCACCACTACTTACCTGCGAACTACGTTTTGCAGCATCGGCTTCCTGTTTCTTGGCAAGTTCCATTTCATATAAACGGGAACGAAGTACCTGTAAAGCCTTGTCTTTATTTTTATGCTGTGATTTCTCATCCTGACACTGCGCTACAAGTCCTGTTGGAACGTGTGTCATACGCACTGCTGATTTTGTGGTGTTTACCGACTGTCCTCCAGGCCCTGACGAACAGAATAAATCGATACGAACGTCGTTCATATCAATTTGTACATCAAACTCCTCTGCTTCCGGTAGTACCATTACAGTAGCTGCCGATGTGTGTATACGTCCCTGAGTTTCGGTTTGCGGTACACGTTGTACACGGTGTACACCCGCTTCAAATTTAAGCGTACCGTATACATCTTCTCCGGTAACTTCAAAGATAACCTCTTTAAATCCACCCGATGTACCTTCGTTAATATCTACAACACTGGTTCTCCAGCCTTTGCTTTCACAATATTTGGTATACATCCTGAAAAGGTCTCCGGCAAAAATACTCGCCTCATCACCACCGGTACCGGCACGAATCTCTACCATTACGTTTTTGGCGTCTTCAGGATCTTTAGGTATAAGCATGAATTTTATTTCTTCTTCAAGCTGCGGAAGGCGCGCTTTATTCTCATCAAGTTCCATTTTAGCCATTTCCACCATCTCAGCATCACTTCCGTCGGCTATAATTTCCTGAGCTTCTTTAATACCTCCTGTTACTTTAATGTACTCTTCACGCTTTTCTACAAGTCCTTTAAGGTCTTTGTATTCTTTATTAAGCTGTACATAGCGTTTTTGATCGGCAATTACATCCGGCTGTATAATAAGGTCAGAAACCTCATCAAAACGCTGTTTTATTATCTGTAACCTGTCTAACATGTTTTTATCTCCTTATTTCGAGGTGCAAAATTACGAATTTTTCCTGTATTATCAGCTTTACTCCATAAAACAAGTTTAGCCTGTATAAATACTGTAAATACGCTACCGAAACAAAACCAGCCTATCCCTGTTAGCTCACTATAAAATTGTATTTGTAAATCGATTGAAACCCAATTTACAAAACCATTAAACTATATTTTTTTGTAAGGATTTACTGTTTGACATCACTTTTGAAAAATGGTTGTTCAAATTAAAACAATCAATAATTATAATTTAAAATTCTATGAAAAAACTAAACCACACTCTACTAAAAACTTTTGCTGTTTTTACAATTCTTTTTATGGTAGCCTGCTCAAACGATGACGACACTAATGCAAACAACGACACTAATGTTATTGTTGACCCTGAAGAAGAAATCCCTGTTGATCCGTTTATCGGTACATGGAAAACTCTAGGCTATTATAAGGATGGCGAATTTTATGAAGACGACGACTGCGAATACAGAATAGTAACCATTAATGAAGATAATACAGGAAACATATTTTATCACGATTGTGATTTTGGTGATGAAACAGGAGACATAACCTGGGAAAAACTGGAAGAAAATAAATATAAGATTACGACTGAAGGTGACAGCTCAATCTTAAACACTGTTTTTGAAGGCAACAAAATGACTACTACTGTTGAAGGCGAAGAAGGCTATGCAGACGTATTCCAAAGACAGTAATACTCCTTCTTAAAATAAGAAACAAATCCCGATAACTCGCGCTATCGGGATTTGTTGTTTTTAGCCATTTTTCATACCACATTGATTTATAGAATTTTACCCCTATCGTTACAAAGTGTACTATTTTTAAGTTTTTACCTACAAAACACATTGATTAACAGCTAATTAACCTCAAAAAAAACCGCTATTTTATATATTTCGTATTATATTTGCATACCCCCTTACGAATACACGTCTATTAATTTATTATGAACAAAACAAAAAAAGGATTTTTTAAAATTACTTCACTAGTCCTGCTAATGAGTCTGATGATTGCATGCAGCGGAGAAAATGATGAAACAGCATCTGCGAACGACTCAGCCAAAACCCCACCTACTATCTTTGCAACCTGGAAAGCAACAGGTTTTATTTATGATGGTGTTTACTCACCTATTACAAATGAATGTCAACAGGAAATAATGACCATAAATCCTGATGGCACTGCCCTATCGGCAAAAAACTGTCCGGAGGGTACATTTTATACCGAGTACACCTGGAGTCAGGTAGAAGGCGATATTTATGCCTTTGATTCTGAATCCACTTACTGGCCGGTAAACTATAAATTGACTTTCCCTATAGGAAACGACAAAATGTATTTCACTTATGCCAAACCTCAGCCACATGAGTTTTCTAAAATATACGAAAAGGTGGAGGTAACACAAGAACAAAGCAGGGAGTTAGCCCTGTAGTTCAAACTCAAATTTATTTATTAACAAACGAGGGGGTCATCTTGACCAGTAAATAAAAAACGGAGGCTGCATGCCTCCGTTTTTTATTATGAACAGTTATTACAGTAGCCCGTAACCCAACTGCTTATTGTTTGTTTTACATATCCCTGCGGCAAGGTTAAGGTAACTTCCTCATCAAGGCACTCTACTTTTTCACATTTGGTACACCTAAAATGAAAATGATCATGGTTATGGTCATGCTTTTCCTGTCCGCAATTAAGGCACAGGGCAAAATAATATTTACCGTTATCGGCCAGTATTCGGTGTGTAATACCATCTTCACAAAAACTGTTAAGTACTCTGTAAATGGTAACCCTGTCCATTTCTCCTTTTACCTTGTCTTCAATCATGTCCTGGCTTAGTGCCGTGCCCGCATCTTTTAGCAGGGTTAAAATAGTACTCTTTGCCGGTGTGTTTCTTCTTTTCATCTCCTTAACGCAATATTGTTGCAATTATTTAATGCAATATTGTTGCAATAATACAAAATTTATATACATTTGCCAAACTACTAAGTTCAATCATCAATCAAAAAATCATACTCATGCAAACAGATTACGAAGTTATAATCATTGGCGGAAGCTACTCGGGACTTTCAGCAGCTATGGCACTGGGGCGTTCCCGCAGAAAAGTTTTGATAATAGACAGCGGTAAACCCTGTAACAGACATACACCTCACTCCCATAACTTTATAACTAATGATGGTAAACTCCTGCCGATATTGCACAACGCGCAAAACAGGAAGTTCTTGCCTACACCACCGTAAACTTTATGAATGATAAGGTTACCAATGTAATAAAAACAGAAAATAGTTTCAGTATTACCACACAAAACAATATGGTATGCAGTGCTAAACGACTGCTTTTTGCTACCGGTATTACCGATATTATGCCTACCATAGACAATTTTGAAGACTGTTGGGGTATAACTGCCGTACACTGCCCTTACTGTCATGGCTATGAAGCAAGAGATAAAAAAACGGGAATACTGGGTAATGGCGAAGCCGCCTATCATTATGCGGGATTATTACAGCAGTTAACTAACGATATTACTATTTACACTAACGGCAAGGCTGATTTTACCGAAGAACAACTGGAAAAATTTGCCAAACACAAAATAGCCGTTATTGAGGACAGCCTCATAAAACTAAAGCAAAGTAAAGGTCAGGCAGAGGCACTTATCTCCCGAGATGGAAAGGCTTACCTATTGGAAGCAGTATATCATAGGGCGGCTTTTGTACAGCATACTTTACTCCCGCAGGATTTGGGTTGTGAACTGGATGATCACGGTTATATTAAAACCGACCCAATGCAAAAAACAAACATACCGGGTATTTATGCCTGTGGCGACTGTACTACTCCTATGCGATCGGTAGCAACAGCTGTGGCTACTGGAAATAAAGCAGGGGCTGTAATAAATAGCGATTTGGCTTTTGAGGTTTTCTAATCTAAAAAAAGAGTAAATTGCAGGTATCTAAATCAATCAATTATGAAACAACAGTTTATACTTACTGTAGCTGTAGGTTGCCTGCTTTTTACTGCCTGTAAAGAAAACGGGAAAACTAAAACCTATACCGAGCTTGAAAAAGCCGAATGGTTTTTAGGACAATGGGTAAACAAAAGCCCTGATGCCGAATTTTCTGAAACCTGGATGAAGGAAAATGACTCGGTTTACACGGGTGAATCTTATTTCATTAGGAATATCAGTGATACTTTGTTTGCCGAAACTATGAATCTTGCTGAAACCAATGGTAAGCTTACCATGATTATTACCGTACCTAACCAAAATGATGAAAAACCGGTTAGTTTTGAAATGACATCGGCTAATGATACTTTACTTGTTTTTGAAAATCCGGCACATGATTTCCCTACTAAAATCACGTACCGAAAAGTAAACAAAGATTCTCTTGTGGCAGAAATATCGGGCTTAAAAAAAGGAGACACTGTTTCCCAAAATTTCCCGTTTAAAAGAAGATAATTGATTTCATCTGCCATTTTGAGGGTAATGAAACGGAGTCGGACCGTTAGGCTAAAAGCCGAACTGGCAAAGCAAACCTCTATCATTAAAAAGTTTAGATTTCTCCACAAGGTCGAAATGGAAAATTTATAACTTTAAAATGTTCTGTCATTTTGAGCGTAATGAAATGGAGTCGAAAAATCTCTAATAATATACTTTATACAAGTAAAAAAGATTCTTCACTCCGCTATGTTCAGAATGACAGACATTACTTTTAATCGCTTAAATGAAGGAATAAAATAACACTATCTTTTCCTATTTTAGCCATAAAACCTTAACTAATGGACTATACCGAAGGAACCGACTTTAAAGGTGTGGATTACACTGTTTGCAATATACCGAAAGGTGAATATGATAACTGCACCTTTACAGGCTGTAACTTTTCTGCCTGCGACCTAAACGGTGTTGTATTTACCGATTGTGAGTTTACCGACTGTAACTTTAGTAATAGTAAAGTGCGCGGTACGGGTTTTAAGGAAGTATTTTTTAAGGAATGCAAAATGACCGGACTCAACTTTAGCGTTGCCGATCCGTTTTTGATTGCTATGCATTTTACCGACTGCCAGTTAAGCCTTACCTCCTTTTATCAGTTAAAACTTAAAAAAGCACGCTTTACTAACAGTAACCTGCAGGAAGCCGACCTTACAGAAACTGATTTTACCGAGGCATCATTTACCAACTGCGACTTTAAGCATGCCATATTTGAAAACACCATACTGGAAAAAGCCGATTTACGCTCAGCTGTAAACTACTCCATCGACCCGCAACAAAACCGTATCAAAAAAGCTAAATTCTCACTACCTGCCGTAACAGGCTTACTGGACAGATTTAACATTATTATAGAATAAAAACTACTTATTACAATTTTTACTACAAAAAAGTCATGTTTTTAATTAAATTTTTATTTTTACAAAAACATAAATCTAAAAACCTTACACTAATGAAAAAAGCTTTTTACTTAATTGTTCCGGCATTTTTGCTTTTTGTTGCCTGTTCTGGTGACGATTCATCTGACACTGTTAACAACAGTGAAATAAACCAGAGTTTTATTTACGGTACCTGGTACCCTAACCCGGACAACCCTGTTGATTATGCTTCAAAATATTTTGGAGAAGACGGTGTTTACATTCAGGATCAGTCTAATTTCGGACTTGGTGATGGTGTAGGAAACTGGGAGTGGGTTGATGATCACACTATAAGAGTTACGCCTGTTTCCGGTGTAGCAAACACTCAACCGGTTGAAACTGAAATTTTCAAACTAACTGCTGATTCTTTAGTAATGCACAGTCAAAGCTACAGGTATTCTCACACACCTCCGCAAGACTAAACAGTATTAATCTAATATAAAAACTCCCCGCAATAGCG
Organism: Flavobacterium sp. C4GT6; assembly: GCF_036347315.1. Lineage (NCBI taxonomy): Bacteria > Pseudomonadati > Bacteroidota > Flavobacteriia > Flavobacteriales > Flavobacteriaceae > Flavobacterium > Flavobacterium sp. C4GT6. The sequence continues at coordinate 17,318 of NZ_JAZGZU010000006.1, read as the reverse complement.
GGGAGTTTTGTTTTTATCTCCTTGCTTTAAAATAATCAGAAAAACGGGTACAGTTTGAAGTTAGGTCATCATAAGCTTTAGGATACTGTTCTTTTAGTTCAGTATATTTATGATCTTCATTACACATCCCTATCATCCTTAAACAAAGCGCCTTAAATTTATCTGTTTTGGCATTATCCATTGCCAGTTTATAATATTCAGCAGCTAAAATGGCATTATAATATTCTTTATCATCCTCTAGGTTAGTATGCTGATTGTCTGTCATCACTCTTCTCTTCATGTTCCATACCGTTCCTTTATAAGTCATATTATAGTAACAGTTTGCTACTAAAAAGTAATAATAGTCCCTGTCTTTTTCATTAACATTATTCGCTTTCTCTAAAAATTCAATAAGTTTTTTTATTACAACAGCTTTTGTAAACTTTTGTTTTGTCTCTACGGGTGAAAAAGAATCGGTATACCTTAATTTCATGAAAGGGTCACTCTCAAAACCATCCTGCTCCGTACTCATAAGCTTAAAATAACTATACGCTCCCTGCAAGTCATTTTTTCTCAGGTACTTCATGCCGGTTATATTGTAAAGCTCGTTTAAGTCTCCGTTTACACCTTCATAAATCCAGTTATCAAAAGGTAATTTGGTTTGCTTATTGGTTACAGCCGCTAAAAAATCCTGCATTTGCGGTATGGTATAAGCCGCATCTATATACGACAGGTAATCATAATAGTAATCATCAAAAGATGTAGTAGCCCCGTTTTTTGATTTCCAGGTTACATATCTGCTACGTTGCTGATTGGTAGAATAATATAAATAATTTTCAGAATCGTCACTATCTTTTAATTTAGAGAACAAAAATGCCGCCATTGTAGTATTGCCTCTTTCCTCAAGCTCACGCCCTATGGCAAAGATATATTTACCATTTCCGGCCCTAAGTTCTTTTATAACTAATGTTTTTATCTTTTCAGGTACAACCGCACTACCGTAATCCTGATATGCTGTAAGTACAAGTCCTTCTATTAAATCCAGCGATTTGTTTAAACTACTGTTTGTAGGCAATTGTTTTCTAAGTTGTGCTATATCATAAAGGGCCGTACCGTAATCCTTAACTAAAAACTCAAGATAGCACTTAGAAAGCTTTATAAAATAAGGATTATCAACTTCAGACAGGTCTATCGCTGAAACAAAAGACAATAGATCACAGGCATACATCCTGTCGTCGTCCACCCTGTTTAAAATACGCTGAGTGTTTGAGTTTTCCCAAAAATCCTGCCTTACAGATGGTAAAAACAAAGAATACTGGGGTGTAAGTATCCAGTCTTCCAACTTATTAACTTCTCTTAAAAGCATAAACCCAAAACCATTTGCCGCAGGATTGCTATCATAAATATTTTGAAGATATGATAATGCCGGAGCCGTTCTTCTCACACCATAAATAAGCCATGTATTGGCTATTTCGTCCTTTGTTTTGGCATATTGCAAAACCTCTTCAATAGGAATATTTTTATCCCAGCAGTTATGAGTAGCCGCAACCCTTTTATCGGGCGCATTAGCAAATACCTGTGCTGCCATAAAGTTTGCCTTCGCAGGATTATTTTCGCACATGGCATTAAAATGAAGTACCCAGTAATAAATAAGATCCTTTTTTTCCCTTTGCGAAAATTGTTTTTCAAACACTTCCCTGATTATCGGAGTACCGTCAGTGGTATAATACGCAGTTCTTACCGCAAGAAACAAATATCTATCCCTTAAGTACTCATTTTTTACCTCATCGGCTTTTTTTAACAGCTTATCAATGTAGAGTTTTGCGGCATCATTATCTACAGGTTTCTTTTCCCATGCATCATCCGGAGAGTAGGACGAAAAAACCTCAACACTTTTGGCAAACTTCAGGTAGTCTATAGCATCGGTATCCCCTTTGGCATACAGGTAACGCAACATAGCATTGTTTGAGCTCATCCTAACCTCATCCATACTAAGCTTATATACAGCTTTCTCAATAGCTACATAGCTTATCTTATTGTCACAATACTGTTGCCATAACTCTATATTAGGGCGTTTAAGGTTAAAACCATATCCGTCGTAGGTATCAGCATAGTAATTCCATTCTGAGGTGTAGTTATAAAAGCTGTAAGTGTCGTAACCAACATTACCCGAATGTAAAAAACAGTAACGTACATTTTCTCCATACGGATAAAACCAGCATGCCGAAAGCTTAAAAACAAAACTATTCGCTAAAAGCAGTGTAAAAATGAAAAAGCGCTTCATACGTAAATCTGTTTAACTGTTCTTTGTCTAAATGAAATAGCGATATGGTAACCGTATCTTTTAATACAACTCTTTCTTTAATAATGGCAATAGCCTTATTAATATCTTCTTTCCTAACCTGTTCATATTTCACTCTGTCTCCGGCTCTTAAGTAATTACCCTGAAGATATTTATCTGCTGTTACTTCATACCAAAGAGGTTTTATAGGTTGTAATATCTCTTTTATGCTCTCGGAATCTACATAAAAAACACCCCTGAAATTATTGCCACTATACCACTGTCCCCATGAATATACAGGCAATGCAATATCCAGATGAACCGGATAATCGCGCTTTTTATCAAGATACAAGGAAAGTTCATTTACATCGAGTATTGTATTCTTATCTTCATTTTTTAGCGGATCCATTAGGTTATAACACATAAGGCTAACCTTATCTACAGGAGGAATACCCATTATATCAGGATATTTATAAGGGTAAAGCCGTAAGGTACAGCTAATGGTCTTACCAGAAACTTTTTTAAGGCTTTTAAGAAAATAGAAGTAATTGTTTTTACTGTTAGGCGTCCAGTCACAATCCATCTGAAACTCCTTTAATGGCTGTCCGCACTTCATATCCTTATAATATAAATCTATAAGATAATTAATGTTTGAAGCCAACGTATCTAACTCTTCCTGCGTACTTTTTAAAACTACCTCATTTTTAATATACACTGTAGGAATTACATTTATACTGTCAAAATAATTATCATAGCCGGTAACATATCTCAGGCTTGTTTTAGAGATAGGAATATTACCGTTAACATCACTGTGGTTCACTTCAAAAAACTTAACATAAAGCTTTTTGACATCCAAAGTATCTAATATTTTACCTTCACCATAACCCAAACCCCATTCATCACTTTTCCAATAATAAAAGGCTTGATCTACATAATCAGGTTTGTTGGAACAGGATAGCAACAGTAATATTACTATAGCAGTTAGTATCAGTTTTTTCATTAAATAAGGTGATTTATTAAGTAACGCTAAAAAGCCCCTTAAAGTTATATATTTTAGGGGACTTTTTTTACAAAAAAAGTCCTGCAAAATGCAGGACCTCAATCTTATAGCGAACTAAGCTTTTTACTTAGTTTTTAAGCGGAATATTCTCTACAATCTCCAGTACAAATTTCCAGTACTTTTGAGCCGATTTGATACTTGCTCTCTCATCAGGAGAGTGAGCCCCCTTAATGGTAGGGCCAAATGATATCATATCCATATCAGGGTAGTTAGTACCTAATATACCACACTCTAAACCTGCGTGGCAAGCCACAACATTTGGTTTCTCGTTGTTCTGTTTTTCGTATATCTCTTTTAATACTTCAAGTATTGGTGAGTTTACATTTGGTGTCCATCCCGGGTAAGAACCTGAGAAGTTTACTTCGCAACCAAACAGTTCAAACGCCGAACGTAGTCCATTAGCTAAATCAAACTTAGAACTCTCTACAGACGAACGTGTTAAACATCCTATATGTATTTTACCATCTTTAACAATAACTCTTGCAATGTTGTTTGAAGTCTCAACAAGGTCGGCCATATCGGCACTCATACGGTATACTCCGTTATGAGCTGCATAAATTGCACGTATTAAACCTTCCTGTACGCCCAGCTCCATTACTTTAGCAGGAGTATCGGCCGATTTTTCAATCTTTATTTCAAGGTTAGGTTCGGTAGTTTTGTATTCTGTTTTAATGTCATTAATAACCTCCTGCATATCGAATACAAAAGCCTCATCAAAAATTTCAGAGATAATTGCCTTTGCAAAGCTCTCACGCGGAATTGCATTACGAAGGCTACCTCCGTTTATTTCAGCCACCTGAAGCCCGAAGTTCTCAAAGCTGTCAAATAACAGGCGGTTCATAATCTTATTGGCGTTACCCAGTCCTTTATCGATGTCCATACCACTATGACCACCGTTAAGCCCTTTTACGGTAATGGTATATCCTACAGAGTTCTCTGGAGCTTCCTCCTCGTTATAATCTCTTTCGGCAGTAACATCAATACCTCCGGCACATCCTATATCAATTTCGTCATCCTCTTCGGTATCAAGGTTAAGCAGTATCTCACCGTCAAGTAGTCCGCCTTTAAGTCCCATTGCACCTGTCATACCTGTTTCCTCATCAATAGTAAACAGCGCTTCGATAGCAGGGTGCTTAATATCGGTACTTTCTAAAATTGCCATTATGGTAGCAACACCTAAACCGTTATCGGCACCAAGGGTTGTTCCTTTAGCCCTAACCCAGTCGCCATCTACATACATCTCAATACCCTGAGTATCAAAATTAAAATCAGTATCGGCATTTTTCTGGTGAACCATATCAAGGTGCGACTGCATCACTATGGTTTTACGGTTTTCCATTCCCGGAGTAGCCGGTTTTTTAATAATAACGTTACCTACTTCGTCTTCAATGGTTTCCAGCCCAAGTTTAGCACCAAAATCTTTCATAAAGGCAATTACCCTTTCTTCTTTTTTAGAAGGCCTTGGTACGGCATTCAGGTCGGCAAATTTGTTCCAGAGCGCTTTAGGCTCAAGGTTTCTTACTTCCTGGCTCATTAATCGTGATATTTATCTTCTTAATAATTCGTTTTTCTGTACCGATTTGTAATCGGTGCCACAAAGGTAAACAAATTACAACGATGTAGAGGCAGGCTATACAGCTATTAATCAAAAGATATTGCCGCCAGTAATGCTGCCACGCTTATAGCTACTAACAGCACACTATGATCGAATAGGATATTAAATATTAGAATGTGTAAAATAAAATAATTACGCTAAAAATATTCTTTCACTATTTGCGGTACGGTCTTTTCGTTTACTTCTGCCAGCCATACATTTTGAGGTTGCAGGCAAATTACGGGTGCCTGTTTGCAGTTATCGGTACATTCCATTCGCACAATATCCACATCCTTTTTTAGTCGGGCCTCCTTGAGTTCCTCCTTAAAACATTTGCGTAACAATTTGTTGTAGCGGCCGCATTTTTTTCCGTCACACATAAAAATAACCTTTTCAGGAGCATCAATCTTTTTCATCGGGTTAACATTGTAACAGTTTATCAGTACAAAAATACTACTTATATTTACATCAAACAGATAATACAACCAATGAAAAAAAAGATAATACTGAGTATCCTGCTTTTAGTCCAAATACTGATAGTTAACCTGTTATCTTTTTTTCCTGATTTTGTAGAGCGTTATTACAGTAACGGGCTATATCAGTACATCTCTAAAGGTTCACGTGTATTTTTCGGGCTTATTGGCTTTTCCGTAGGCGATATTATTTATGGTATTGTTATTTTTTTGATCATAAGATGGATTTGGAAAACCCGAAAAACATGGCGAAAGCAATACAAAAACAATATACTTACCGTACTTAGTTTTTGTTCGGTTTTTTATTTTTTATTCTACCTGCTTTGGGCGACCAACTACCACAGAGTTCCCCTGAATGAAAAAATGGGTTTTGAAAAAAAATACACTGAAGAAGAACTTGTATCGTTTACCGAACGCCTTATAACCAAGGCTAACCAAATGCACCTTCAAATTGTGAAAAACGACAGTACAAAGGTAGTTAACCCTTACACAGTACAACAAATATATGGCAAGGCGCTTAACGGCTATGATAAGCTGGCACAAACATACCCCGACTTTACCTATAAAATAGAAAGCGTAAAATCGTCTTTAATAAGTACACCTCTCTCTTATATGGGCTTTGGCGGATACCTTAACCCTTTTACTAACGAGGCTCAGGTAAACTATAACCTGCCATTATACAACTACCCTACAACTACCTGTCATGAAATGTCACATCAGTTGGGTTATGCCAGTGAGAGCGAGGCTAATTTTATCGGTTATATGGCATCTATACATAATACCGACCTTTACTTTAAATATTCGGGTTACGTATTTGCCTTAAAATACTGCATGAGGAATATAGAAAAACTGGATGAAGAAAAAGCCGAAAGCATGCTACCGTTAATCAATAAGGGGATACTGCTTAATTTTGAGGAAAGCCATCAGTTTAACGATCGTTATTCCTCGTTTATAGAAGTTATTTTTAAAGGTTTTTATGATAACTACCTGAAATTAAACCATCAAAAGGACGGACTTGAAACCTACAGCAAGTTTGTAGGCTACCTTGTTAACTACTATAAAGAAAAAGATTTATAACAAAGTGTAACAATTTTACATTTTGGTATACCAATGCATTATGGGATCAGATTTAGAAAGGTCATTTGTCGAACAGTTACAGGAAAATCAAAACCTGATACACAAAATTTGTAGGCTCTACACCGATAGTGAAGATGCCCACAAAGACCTTTTCCAGGAGATTACCATACAACTCTGGAAAGCCTTTCCGCAATTTAGGGGAGATTCAAAATTCACAACCTGGGCTTACCGGGTAGGGCTTAATACTGCCATTACCCTATACAGGAAAAAGTCTAAAACCATAAACACTATTGAGTTTAACAGTACCATACACAAGGTAAACCAGGAAGAATACAATTATGAAGAGGAAGAACACATTAAGCTGCTTTACCAGGCGGTACATCAGCTTAACGATATAGAAAAGGCCCTTGTATTTATGTACCTCGAAGACAAAGATTATGGAGAGATTGCCGAAACGCTGGGTATTAGCGAGGTAAATGCAAGGGTGAAAATGAACAGAATTAAAGGGAAACTTAAAAAAATATTAAATCCGTAACGAGGATATAAGATGGACGTATTAGATAAATTAAAAAACGACTGGAATAAAAACGGAGACCGTTATCCGAAGATTTCTGAAAATGAAATCTACGCCATGCTGCACAAAAGGTCTTCTTCCATAGTAAAATGGATATTGTTTATCAGTATCATAGAGTTTGCGTTTTTCCTAACGCTTACATTTATGCTGAATGATACTCCAAGCGCAAAATCAATAGTAGATTATATAGGTACTTCATTAAATACGGTTTTTGGTGCTATAGATATGGGTATAAACCTTGTTTTTATGTATCTGTTTTATGTTAATTACAAAAAAATAACGAACACAGACACTATAAAAAACCTGATGTCTAATATTTTAAAAACAAGAAAAATTGTATCACGATATATTTTTATTAAATTGGCATACACAGTCGTAATGTCTTTAGTAGTACTATTGATATTGTATTATAACGACCCTGAATGGCTGGCTGCTTTCCATAACTATGAAGAACATGGTAAAAGTGTACAGGCAACACTGGTTTACTTTGTAGGGGGGATTATTGGAGTATCACTTATAGTTACCGTATTATGGCTATTCTATAAACTTATATATGGTATCCTGCTTAAACGCCTTAATAAAAACTATCAGGAACTAAAAAAAATAGAGATTTAACGATACAATGAAGAAGATTTTATTTGCCATTATTGCCTTATTTACCATTGGGGCCAGTGCTCAAAAACTGGACAAATCATTACTTTGGAAAATAACCGGTAACGGCATTAAACAACCTTCTTACCTGTTTGGCACCATGCATATTACCTGTGATGCCACACTAGACGAAAACGTACTTATCGCTCTGGATAGTACCCGCCAGCTTTATCTTGAAATGGATATGGATGATCCTGCCCTAAAATCAGAAATGATGAAGGAGATGATGATGAAAGACGGCAAAAAAATCAGTACTATAGTAAAAGAAGAAGACTTTGCAGTGCTGGACTCCTTCTTTAAAAAGGAACTGGGTGTTTCCGTTAAGCTAATGGATAACCTAAAACCTGCCCTTATAAGCATGTCCCTTATCGCTAAAATGATTGATTGCCCTATGCAATCCTACGAGGAAGAGCTTATGAAAATTACTCATGAGCAAAAAGAGGAAGTTTACGGGCTGGAAACCATAGAAGAACAAATGGCTGTTTTTGACCAGGTACCTTATGAAGTTCAGGTGGAAGAACTGGTAAAAACCGCAAAAGATAACATGGAGCACGATAAGGCCGAATTCAAAAAGGTTATGGAGGTATATAACTCCAAAGACCTTAATGAGATTATGAAGGTCATGAATGAATCTGAAAATAAGATATATGGCGATAATGACGATATTTTATTAACCAACCGCAACAAAAACTGGATACCTAAAATAGAAGAAATTGCTAAAACAACTCCTACCTTTTTTGCTGTTGGCGCTGCCCACCTTGGCGGAAAAGAAGGCGTTATTATACTTTTACGTAAAAAAGGTTATACTGTAGAGGCTGTAAAATAGGCCGTATTTCAATACTCTTCTTAAAGGTTTTCAATAACATAACAGCTGTAAAAGTTGTACTGGCATTTTTTTTGATAGTAATGCCAAAAAATTGCTCAGATAAACCAAACCAAATTTCGTAACCTCATTGTTTAGGGATTGCCCTCCCTGTCAGTTAATTTACGATACCAAAACCAACACCTTATGAAACCAATTTTAACCTCAATCCTTTTAACTTTCTCGGTATCTCTCTATGCTCAGGATAAAAATACCGCTAACGATTCCATAAAAAAAATGGAAACCGAACTGGATGAAGTGGTACTGGAGAAAAAGAAAAAAGCAGTTGAGCGACAGGCAGATCGTGTAATATTTGATTTTTCCGAACAATCACACCTAAACTCAGGAATGTTGCTTGACGGACTAAAAAAACTACCGGGACTTATCGTTTCAGACGTTGCCGGAATGATGTACCAAGGGAAAGGACTACAGGTATACATGGACGGTCGTCCGCTTAATATTTACAGTCAGGATCTAACCACATATCTTGAAGGAATACCGGGAAACACCATTGAGAAAGTAGAGATCATTACCCATCCGGGGGCTGAGTTCCCTGCCACATCGGGCGGTGCGATTATCAATATTGTATCTTCAAAAAAATCTCAAAAATATCTTAGTGCTACCTACTCTAACGGATACAGCTATACTAACTATGATACTTCAAGACACCGGTTTAACAATAGCCTTACGCTAAACTCAGGTAATAGCCTGTTTAACTGGCAAATAAATGCAGGTCAAAGTTATAGTGAAAACTATCAGTCCAGCGAGTTTTTTAGTCCTGATTATTTAATTTCCCGAAATTTAACCGACAGAAATAATCGTTATTATTACCTTAAAACAGGACTGAAGTTTGATTTTAAAATGGACAGGCTTCTTGTTAATTATGATATAACTACTAACAACACGTCTTCTTACATCAATGCAGTAGGTGATGGTTTTATATCGGACGATAAAGGGAAAACCAAAAACTTTTATAATGATGTAATGCTTACCTATCAAAAGCGTTTTGAAGACCCGTTTAAAAAACTGGATTTCCGTGTAAACTACAACAACAATAACGGAAACTTTGATCAGGATTCAAGGTTAAACGATAACATCGTTTTGAATAACGACAGTGACCAAAATTTCTATCAGTTTAAAACCGATTACTCCCAACAGTTGGAGTTTTTAGATAAAACAAAAATAAGTGCAGGTGCCCTTGCCGACAGATTGGATTTTGAGGCTAAAAGTTTTGGTAATACAAACCTTGACTATTCGCGTACCACACTGGGTTTTTATGCCGAAGGTCATGCCAATTATAAAAACTTTGAGTTTATTGTAGGGAGCAGGCTGGAATCTTACGATATTAATGGTACTACAGGGAATAACGACCTTATACCGTTTAAACAAACCCGATTTTTCCCTAACGCGCTGGTACAGTATAATGTAATGCCACAAATACATGTAAATGCCAGTTATAACAAAAAAATAAGGCTGCCTAATACATCGGCGTTAAACCCTAACAATACAAGCTACCAAAACCCTAATCTTGGTTCGTTTGGTAACCCTTTCCTGCAACCTACTATTTACAACAACTACGAGCTGGAACTTAACGCGTTTGAGTACTTTTTTATAAATTACTCCATAACCGATGCCAATAACCAAATTATAAGCAGGGTAGTTACTACTGATAATGGTGCTGCCATTACAAATGAAAACGTAGATAATGCCACTATATATAACTTTAACTTTGGTATCCCTATACCTTATATGCTTTTTACAAAAGGTTTAAAGAAAACCCTTGAGTTTGATTTTAACCCCGATGAGATTAATTTCCTTTTCATATATGTAGGAAATCAGAAAAACATAATACCGGGACTTGATACCAAAAGTGTTTGGAACATTAACCTGACCTCACAAATTATACTACCTGCTAAGGTTAAGTTTACGGCTTCTTACGGAACAACAAACACAGGTGGTTACTATAACTATTATATAGTTGATAAACCTCTTAACCAAAGGGTAGATTTAACTTTCTCTAAAAAGTTCCTGTCAGACAATCTTTCGGTGTCACTATATGTAAACGATTTATTTAATACCGTTCACCAAAACCTTAGTATTGCTCAAACCGACCTGATATACAACAGTCGCTATGACTCACGAAGGGTAGGTTTTTCGCTTAGCTACAAAATACCAAGTAAAAACAAACAGGCTAAGGAAGAAGGTAATATATTAAATAGTGTCCCTACTAATGAGGAACAAAATACAATAGGTAATTAATAGTACTGAAAATGGCCAACTTATTAAACCAAAATGAGTTTGAAGTTAATCTAAAATGGCAGGATTTTAAAAAGTATTATGTTGCTATATTTTTACTTACTATGGCCTTAACACCTTTAATCTTTTTAATAAGGTGGCTTACAGATGTATCTGAAACGCTAAGAGACCTACTTATTTATATTACAGTTTTTATAATTTTTGCTTCCCTTGTAGTATTTCCTGTTTTTATGTTCAGGCGCTCTAAACGTGCTCCTTTACTAAACAGTAAGTTAATTGCTAAAAGTCTTGCAATACTTGTTACCTGCTGGTTTGTGGCCGGAGTATCCTCATTAAAGTTAACTAGTATTATTATAAATATTCAAAAGTATGAGTCGGCAAACTTAGATTTATATGATATTCCAAGTGATTTGTTCGGACTGGCTATAGCCTTAATAGTAATACAGGCTATCGCTTTTTTAGTACTGTTCCCAATATCATTTCTACTCAACAAATACTTCCCTTGGGAGTTACCTTATAAAACCAAAAAAGAGGCTAAATAGCCTCTTTTTTGGTTTATGTAAGTAAGTGGTTAGTAATCCCACTGTCGTTTTTTATTCAGTTCCTCCTGTGCCTCCAGTTCTTCGGCAGGTATTACCTTAAGGAAAGACGGATGCTGCTCTATGGCAAATTCAATTTTCTCTACAATTTCATCTATTGTTTCGTTTTCATAATCAATATCAAGCGGCTCTTTAATGATAAACGACTGTAATATGCCTTTCTTTTTCATTCTAAGCCCCTTTTTGTCGAATGAACGTCTAAACCCGTCAATAACAATAGGTACTACAATAGGCTTGTGTTGTTTTATAATGTGAGCCGTACCCTTACGGATAGGCTTAAACGGTTTTGTAGTTCCCTGTGGGAAGGTAATAACCCAACCGTCATCTAAGGCTATTTTGATATTCTCTGTATCGTTCGGGTTAACATCACGTTTAATCTCCTCCCCTTTTGCTCTCCAGGTACGTTCTACCGTAATAGCACCGGCATAAGCAAGTACCCTTGGTAACAGTCCTGATTTCATGGTTTCCTTAGCTGCTACATAATAAATATTAAGCTTAGGATGCCACAGGTATCCTACGTTCTTTATGCTGTCTACCCTCCCCTTAAGGCTGGCATTAAACACATGGAACATAGCTACCACATCGGCAAAATAAGTTTGGTGATTAGATATAAAAAGAACATTGGTTTCCGGTAATGCTTTTATAATTTCCGACCCTTCTATCTGCAACTCATTAAACCCTCTGTAGCGTTTGTGTGTCATTACGCCAAAGAGCCTTATAAGCCATCTTTTTAAAAATAATATATGTCCAAACGGATTTGTTTTAAATAAACCCATAGTTTTTTTCTAAAGTACAAGCTACAAAATTACAAAATCGGCAGCATTATAGTACTCTTTTTATGGTTTCTTTCAATTCGCTTAATATCATGGCAGTAGCTCCCCAAACGATATAGTCTTCAAACTTAAAGGCCGGAACTATTATTTTTTTGGAGTAAGATGTTTCCATTTCGGTTGTAATTACTATCGAATCGTCCAGAAAAACACGCAAAGGCAATTCTATAAGCGCGGTAACTTCATCGGGGTTAGGGATAAAGTGTGGTGTTTCTGCCGTAAGGCCTAAAAAAGGTTTTACCAAAAAGTTACTGGGTGGTATATAAATTTCGGTAAACGGCATTACCACATCAATAGCCGACGGTATAACCCCTACTTCTTCATAGGTTTCACGCAGGGCAGTTGCTTTAAGATCAGTATCTACAGGGTCTACCTGACCTCCCGGAAACGATATCTGGGCAGAATGTACTCCCGGATATTCATTTCGGCGTATTAATATTAAGTGTGCTTCCTCCTGTTTTGGGTAAAACAGCATCATCACGGCACTTTGTTTCGGGTTGTTATCTTTATAGTAATCAGGGTTTAGTGAACTAATACGTTCTATAGGAGCCATTTTTGCGTGCGCATTAAAGGCTGGTAACTCCTGATTTATTATTTTTGGCACATAATTTAAAAAGTCTGTAAACTTCATCAGGCAATAATCTAATTTATTTAATAAAGATACTCCAAAAGGAGCACAATTAAAACTTATAAGCCATGTTTAGCAAAGCCGAATCACAACAAATGAAAAAAGAGTTTTGGACCGCATTTGCCGATGCCTATCCGCGTAAATGGCTTTTGTACAATACCAAGATTAAAGATGTTACCTTTAAATTTTTTGTAGATAACAAAAAGGCTCAGGTTATGCTGGATATAGAGCCTAAAGATGAAGAGAAACGCAAAATATACTTTGAGAAAATAGAGTCGTTAAAAAACATATTACTTGAAGAACATTTACCCGATGCTATTTTTGACAGGCACCATCACCTGGAAAACGGTAAGGTTATAAGCCGTATTTGGGTAGAAAAAACAGGAATAAGCCTGCATAACAAGAACTCATGGAATGATATATTTGATTTCTTTAATGAGAAAATGGGGGCGTTTGAACTGTTTTTCTACGAGTATGAAGACTACATCAAAGATCTTGAAATCAATACCTAAAGCGAGTCCAGCAGTTGTGTTTTAGTACGATATAACTCTTCCTCCCTAAAGGTTTTGGAATGCACTTCCCCACAGGGGTTTTTATCTATTACGCACCAAATATCTATAGCTTTTTTACTCTTTTTGATAATGACGTTAGTTACTTTAGCTTTACGTACACCATTCATGTACATAAAATAAACTTCGTCACCAATATCATGCTTGTAACTCACTTGGTATTTAGGTTGGTTTTTAAAGAACGGTTTCATTTAAAGGTGTTGTGTGGGTTTGAATATGAGGCGGGGGAAACCGGTATAAAATTAACCATTTTTTCCCTATTGGTAACAATAACCTTAAGGGTATAACATTATAAGTTAATACGTAATTACTTATAACATTTTCCCCTATAATAGCTTTATTTATCTAATAAGTGAAAAATGCCCTCTGTGTTGCCTTCCGTCCTGTCTGGTCACAACAAACCAATAATCTGTAGATGGTAACGGACGCCCGTTAAAAGTACCGTCCCATCCTTCATAATTAGGCCCGAATGTTACCAGTAGCTTACCGTAACGGTCGTAAATATCGATCCGTAAATCAGGCTCTTTAAATGAAAATTGTATTCTCCAGCGTTCATGATGTCCGTCTCCGTTTGGAGTAAAGTAATTAGGGTAATGTAATAAGGTAACTTCGTCGGTTTTAGAGCCACAGCCATTTTTATCCCTAACATATATTTGGTAAATACCGGTTTCCAAATCGTAAAAATGATTATCGTCCTGATACGTTACTCCGTCAATAGAGTACTCGTAATCTCCTGTTCCCTGTGCCAGCACAGTAATTACATTCTCATCGTCAGTCCAGTCATCAATAGAAACCTCCAGCATTGACGGTGCTGCAGACGGAATTACATCTGTCGATGTAATCCCTTCACAAAACCTGTCTCCGTAAGAACGTTGTACCGTAACACTATATGTTCCCGGTTGTGAAACCGTAATTGTTCTTGTAGTCTCTCCCGTATTCCACAGGTATGAAGCATAACCGTTTTCGGCCACAAGCTGTAACGTGCCGTCGTCACAAATTACACCTGTAGTATTGATAACAGGCTCCGGTATCTCTCCTACAAACAATTTAAAGGAAGTTACATCAAAACAAATATCAATTTGGTTGTGTTCTACCCTGGCATAAATAGTTTGCCCGTTAATAACGTTAGTATATAATGATGAAAGAGCATTAGCACCTGTCTCGGCATTTTGGAGTGTAGTATAATAAGTTATAGTATACAGCGAAGCCGACTGTTCTCCTAATAATCCGGCATTTTGCTGAGATAAATCGAACTCAAAAGTATTACCCGAACCTTGAGGCACACAAACAATCATATCACTTACATCGTTTGCCGTAGCAATAGAAGGTAGTGACTGTACGTTAAACGAACGGATAACAATATTACCGCAGTTATCTTCTACCCTAAAAGTATATTCTCCTTCTGCAAGATTGGTAAACACAGGGTCGGTTCCGTTATCAACTACAAAAGGAGCACCGTTCATGTGCGTAATTCTTATTGAAGTTGGATAACCCGCTATATCAAGAAAAACATCATTAGGACTCCCAGCACATGCCAGTGTATATGCACCTGCTATTGTTAAGGTTTCGGTATAATTAAACTCACCTAAAAGCTCCAGGCAACTTATGTTTTCCTGAGTTCCGTCACCAAAACCTTCATGGTATTTAATAATCCTGAAATCTCCCGAATAATTTAAGTTATTTACAGGTGTATTATTTTGCACCTGTAGCGAATTGGAACTATTAGGTATTGAACCCCCTGTATAAGCTACTCCTGTTTGCGGATGTCCCCACGTTTGTGTGGCAGTATTAAATCGTTGTAACCAGTACTGAGCTCCCTGAGTGCCGTTACTATCATCGGTAACTTTTACACTAAAACTACCACAAAGCGGAGTAAATTCAAATGCATCTGTTGGCGGATGATAGCCTTCAATTGTAATAGTAAGTGTTTTGGTTAAATCACAAACATCAGTACCCTGAAAAACATATTCCCCTTCAGGCAAATTAGCCATAAACAAGTCTCCTACGGTAGTATCTATAAACTCGGTAACATCATAAGGCAGTGGCTCACCAAAGCCCGCAGGTGCTGATATGATTTGCATAGAAGTAAGCGAACCATTACCACTGCTAACAGATACACTACCTATTCCCTCCTCACACGACGGGATAGTGGTGCCTCCAAACTCCTGTTCTACAAACTCAGGCACTTCTACTTCCTCCTCATATTCATAACCACATTCATCAATAAGATGAAGCGTATAAACACCAAGTGGCATATTATTTAACGCCAAAACTCCCTGACTGGTAATATGATCACTTACATCTTCAGGTAAAGTTGCTTCATAAGTATCCGGAGCCGATATTATCTCGGCAAAAACAATCTCTAAATCCTCAATGCTGGCTCTTATTCTTCCAAAAAGGGAAAAACATCCATTATTACGTCCTGTTACAGAAGGGATGTAAGGCTCAAACTCAACATTTAGCTGAGCCGTAGCAGTACGACCACACTCATCTTCCACCAATACTTCATAAACACCAAACGGAACTGGATTATCCTCATCACCATAAGCTATAGATGGTTCTGTATAGGGTCCGTTTGGATTAGGTACAAAATCAGCAGGATCAAAACCATTCGGTGTATCTAAAAAAGTAACCGTATACGATTCCATAAACTTGGAAACGTTAAGTACCAAAAATTTGTTACCACAAATACCTTTATAGCTTGATAATACAGCCTCAATATTAGGTTCTACAAAATTAGGCTGTGATGTAACCGAATCCCCACATCCGTTGGTAATGGTAATTTCATAACTCACACCATCTACAAGCGGTAAAACCTCAGATACTTCTATAGAACTCGGTGCACCGCTATCATATACCTGTGTGGTGGTGGTATCGGGTTCTCCCGGAACATGAATATTATATTCAATAGTAACAGGATAAGATATGGAACCGGTTTCAAGTGATACCGTATTGCTAACAGTTATCGAATCACACGAATTGATAACAACATCAGGGTAAAATGAAGCCGATATTTCCGGATCCAAATCAAGTACTTCCAGCACATATGTTTTTACCTTACCAATACCACAGGCATCAAAAGCCCTTACATTGTATGTACCGGCAGGTAAATTATTGAATTCGTTTTCAGTTTGTAACGGTCGTGTTACCGGACCTGATATAATTTCACACTCAGCTAACTCTCCCGAAAGTGCATTAACCACTATGGTCGCTCCGTTAGAACAAGCCTCATCTGCCGATGTTACTTCAATTGCAAAATCTACAATGAGGTTATCAATAGTTATATCCTGTTGTTGCGTATTAGATTCGTCATCAAGTGTTTGGGTAGCTAGAACACGATACTGCCCTGAAGTAAGACTGCCAAGGGTATTTTCTGTAATAACTGCTATAGGATTGTCTGTATCCGGAAGTAAATAAATGGTATAGAATACAGTTGCATCGGGGGTAAGGTTAGAAACTTCGAAAGTAAGGCTACCATTCCCGAAACAGGTTTCATCTGTTTTTATAACATTTAGATCAAAATCAAATAACTGGGCATTTACACTACCTGTAAATAACGCCAGGGCGATTAATAAAAACTTCATCAACTTCATCTTCTGTTCAGCGTATATACTTATCCCTTTAAGAGTAATTATTATGCATAATGTAAAATGGTTGATTTGCAGTTTGGTTATACAATGATATAATTATTTTTTAAATAACTGGCTCTTAAATCGTTATAAAGCTACAATTCATCGATAAACGGTTGTGATTATAGCTAATAAATAAATAACAGCTAAAAAATAGTTTTCCCTACCAAAAGTTATATAAAACAAAAAACCCTATCCGATATTGGATAGGGTTTTGAAAAGAAAGGCAGTGTCATACTCTCCCACAAATTGCAGT
>NZ_JAZGZU010000005.1:0-253218 GCF_036347315.1 Flavobacterium sp. C4GT6 | reverse complement strand
AACTCCTCGATACCATCATTGGCATCAGGGTCGGTCTGGTCACACTGAACGTAGTTCGTGATTGGGGCTAAGATGGTTGGCCTTTCATTAACTGTTAAGTCCATCGTTACAACTGAATAACATGAAGCAACTACAGCTCCCTGCTCCTGCACTCTAAAGTAAATTGTTTGCGAATTAGGTACAGTAGTTGTAAATAATGGTTGTGCCTGAGGGTTTGTATTAGCATCTGCATCTGCCTGAGAAAGGTGAACAGAAACATCAAGAGTCATTCCCGGCTCATTAGCCATAATGCCTGCAATAGCATTAGTTAAATCAAACTCGGCAAGACCATCGTTTGAAGCATCATCACAAGTCTCCATTGATGCCGGGTTTACCACATCATTAGGAAACTCAGTAAGGTTTATTTCAAAATTGGTTATATCATAACATCCATCATCACCAATAACAGCAACTCTTATAAAAATTGTCTCTCCATCTGTAGCAGTGTAAGCATCCGGAGCTGCTATCGCATTAGTATTAGAGTCAGCATCTATAATCGAGTCATAATAAAACACTTCTATAGCATTCGGGTCTAATCCCGCCATAACATCGTTATATTGAACTGTAAGATCGACTACTTCAGTACCGTCGCCATCTAAATCACATACATTTATATCATCAACCTCTCCCGCAACAGGAGCATCTGTTATTACGATTTCAAAAGAAACAACTTCATAACATCCTGTAAGTACGTTTTCTATCCTAGCAAAAATAGTCTCACTAACATCTGTAGAATATGCAGTATCATTTATTATCTGATTAAAAGGGGCTTCGGCATCTGCAAGCGAATGGTGATACGTAATAGGATACTGGAATTGGTTATAACCATTCCTTATTACAGGTGTATTTTCGGTTAAATCGAATGTGTATGGCGGAGGGTTGGTAGTACATACATAAAAATCGTTAGGAGTACCT
Organism: Flavobacterium sp. C4GT6; assembly: GCF_036347315.1. Taxonomy (NCBI): domain Bacteria; kingdom Pseudomonadati; phylum Bacteroidota; class Flavobacteriia; order Flavobacteriales; family Flavobacteriaceae; genus Flavobacterium; species Flavobacterium sp. C4GT6. The sequence goes on along the minus strand of NZ_JAZGZU010000005.1, from coordinate 252,264 downwards.
AATTCAAGAGGTTCATTAACCTCTACAGTTACATCCTGAGTTTTTACAACCTCAGTACCGTCACAAGCAGTATATATAGCCTGAGCAGTATATGTAGTAGTTACATCCGGACAAACTGTTATAGTAGTATCAGTACCTATTTCAGCACCTCCTAAAAGCCATGCAAACTCAACGTTTGAGTCTCCGTTTGGAGTAAACCTCCAAGCCTCATTTGTTGCACTCCAGTTACCAGTATTACGTGCGGGAGGCACAGCAGCCTCTGTACCAGCTGTATTTTGAATACCTATAACACCTACTCCATCTTGCCATGAATTACAAGGCACCCTTCTCTGAACGTATACCTCTACAACATTTGTTGTTTCATATAATACTATTTGAGAAGTTTGGGCACCAATATCAGGATCACCTTCGCAAGCACCACTATACTGTGCTACCTGAGAGATATTAACCACCAGTGTCCGACATGGCGCACTACCTAAAATAGCATAGTTAATATTAGGGTCGGCAAACGTATTATTAACACCCGGATCAATATCCTGATAAACACCATATATGGCGTTTTTTATAGGAAATCCTGTACTAGGTATTGGTTGACTAAATGCGAATTGACAGAACGATCCAGGAGTAAATGTGGTAGTATCAAATGTAATAACACCGTTTGATCCAATTAATACATTGTCATAACTCTGACCATAAAAACAAAATGAAAACGGCAGTGTAACCAATGGAGACCACACGTCATCTGTATTTACGGATACCTGCGTACCACCAACAAAAGGATATGGCGGAGCATAATCAACAGAACTCACCTCATAAGAGGTAGTTTCACCTGTTTCGAAATACTCAGCAATAAGGTCGGTACAATCACCCGGGTTACACAAAGGCGCCGGAGCAAATGTCCCTACGTCAGGACAACCTGGAGCCTGCGAAAAACCTTTAAAACTTAAAATGCTCAGAAAGAACAACAAAAGGTACTTGTTTCTCATTTTTTGAATTGTTTTTTTGAAACGCGAAATTTACACAAATTTAAAGCGCTGACTATAAAAAATTATTACTTTTTAGCATATCGCTTAAAAATATAACTAAAACATACATAATATTACTACAACGCTTATTAATAACAGTTATTACTTACCCTACCCTACCTTATTTGGTTTTTTTTAACATTTTAATGTTTTTGGGTAATTTTAAAAGGGTAAACATAATTTGTTACAAACATAACATATTATTTAATACTTACATAAAACCGAAGTAAAGCAACAAAATAAAATTTCGGTTAAAGCTACGGCGTTTAAAATCAACTTTTATAACTATCTTTGCGACCTGACTTTTTAGAGTATATATTAATTATTGTATCAATGATTGCTAACGAGGATTTAAAAGACGATATTGGAGAAAACCATATTGCAACAAGCGCAGAAACCCCTTTAAGGGCAGACGCTTTTGAAATGAGTGATGACCAAAAGATAGAAGCCATAAAAAAAGATGTTGAAAACATTTTACATACACTGGGAATGGACCTTACAGACGACAGCCTTAAAGGAACTCCTAACCGTGTGGCAAAAATGTTTGTAAAAGAAATTTTTGGCGGACTAAACCCTTCTAAAAAACCGGGATCATCTACATTTGAAAATAAGTACAAGTATGGTGAAATGCTTGTAGAAAAAAATATTACTGTTTATTCTACCTGCGAACACCACCTTCTTCCTATTGTAGGACGTGCACACGTAGCCTATATATCTAACGGAACTGTTGTAGGACTTTCTAAAATGAACCGTATTGTAGATTTCTTTGCAAAAAGACCGCAAGTACAGGAAAGACTTACCATCCAAATTGTAGAAGAACTTAAAAATGTACTTAACACCGAAGATGTTGCCTGCGTAATTGACGCTAAACACCTTTGTGTTAACTCAAGAGGTATTCGTGACATTGAAAGTAGCACCGTAACATCTGAATTTGGAGGAAAGTTCAAAGAAGAGAATGTAAGAAGAGAGTTTTTAGATTACATAAAACTTGACACGCAATTCTAATCCTATTATTTTTATACCGTAACTTACGGAATTCAAATTAACCCATATGCAATTATATAAGAACCAGGCTTTAAAAATTTATAATTCGCTGAGCGGAGACAAAGAACTGTTTACCCCAATACACGAAGGCAGCGTAGGCATGTATGTTTGCGGACCTACGGTATATAGTAATGTACACTTAGGGAACTGCAGAACCTTTATCTCTTTTGACCTGGTTTTCCGTTACCTGAAACATCTTGGCTTTAAGGTTAGATACGTGCGTAATATTACCGACGTAGGCCATATTGAAGACGATGCTGATGACGGAGAGGATAAAATTGCAAAAAAGGCGAGGATAGAAAAACTGGAACCTATGGAAATTGTTCAGCAGTATTCTGTAGATTTTCACCAAATCCTTGAACTGTTTAATAATATGCCGCCAAGCATTGAGCCTACGGCTACAGGGCATATTATTGAGCAAATTGAAACCATTAAGCAAATAATAGAAAACGGTTTTGCATACGAGTCTAACGGTTCAGTATATTTTGACGTGGTTAAGTTTAATGAAACCAACCACTACGGAAAGTTAAGCGGAAGGAATCTTGAAGACATGATTTCCAACACTCGTGATCTTTCCGGACAGGATGAAAAAAGAAACCCTCAGGATTTTGCACTTTGGAAAAAAGCCGAACCACAACACATTATGCGTTGGCCATCACCATGGGGTGACGGTTTCCCTGGATGGCATTTGGAGTGTACTTCTATGAGTACAAAATATTTAGGAAATCATTTTGACATTCATGGTGGAGGTATGGACTTAAAATTCCCTCACCATGAATGTGAAATTGCACAAAATGAAGCCTGTACAGGTCAGTCGCCGGTAAACTTCTGGATGCATGCCAATATGCTTACGCTTAACGGCAAGAAAATGTCTAAGTCTACCGGAAATAATATTTTACCAAGAGAGATATTCTCGGGGAATAACGAGATTCTTAGTAAGGCATTTTCACCAACAGTTACCCGTTTCTTTATACTACAGGCACACTACCGCAGTATACTTGATTTTAGTAACGATGCTATTCTCGCTGCCGAAAAAGGCTTTAACCGCCTTATGGAAGCTATTGAAGCATTAACAGCACTAAAAACTTCAGACAAATCGAGTATTGACATCGAAGCATGGAAACAATCCTGTTATGATGCCATGAACGATGATTTTAACAGCCCTATACTTATAGCTCAGCTTTTTGAAGCCGTTCGTTACATCAATCTCCTGAAAGAAAATAAGGAGACTATTACAGCAAGTGACCTTAAACTGCTTTCTGAAACATTACATGCTTTTGTTTTTGATGTACTGGGACTTGTTGACGAAAAAACAGCTTCAAACAACAATGATAAGCTTGAAGGTGTTGTTAACATGCTAATTGGTATGAGAAATGAAGCCAGAGCTAACAAGGACTTTGCCCTTTCTGACCAGATTAGAAATAAACTGACTGAACTTGGTATAGAACTGAAAGACAGCAAGGAAGGCACTACGTTTTCAATACAATCATAATGATTTGACATTAAGGAAAATTATAATAACACCTTTTGTATTATTAGTACGCTTTTATCAGGGTGCTATATCTCCTTTCCTGCCTTCGGCTTGCCGCTATACCCCTACCTGCTCTCAATACACTATTGAAGCCCTGCAAACGCACGGACTTATTAAAGGCGGATGGTTAAGTATTAAACGTATTGCCAGCTGTAACCCCTGGGGCGGACGTGGGTACGACCCTGTGCCCGAAAGAAAATGCCGGCATAATCATTAATTAACGGTTTTTAGACTTGGCAATCTTTCACATTTATTTATTTTTACAGAAATTAAACCAATTAAAATGACACACGCTTTAAGCTTTGTATGGAACCCTCACGAAGGTATAGACCTTGGATTTTTCCTTTTACGTTACTATAGCCTTATGTGGGTAGTAGCCTTTGGACTGGGATGGTATGTAATGAAAAACATATTTGTTCGTGAAGGCGAATCTATGGAAAAGCTGGACAAACTGTTTATTTATACTATAGTTGCTACCATGATAGGCGCCCGTTTAGGTCACGTAATATTCTATCAGCCGGAACTGTTTAAGGAAGATTTCCTTAATGTTTTCTTACCATTCAGAACAACACCAAAATTTGAGTTCACAGGCTTTGCCGGACTTGCCAGCCACGGGGCAGCAATCGCCATTATACTTGTAATTTTTTATTACAGTAAAAAAATCATCAAAAGACCTGTACTATGGATGCTGGATCGTATTGTGGTTCCGGTAACACTGGGCGGAATTTTTATCCGTATAGGTAACTTTATCAATTCTGAAATATTAGGTCGCGAAACAACTGCCGATGTACCTACAGCAGTTAAATTTATTAGAGGTGAAGATGGTGAACTTGGAAGACGCGCCATAATGGAAGTCACACAGCAAACAGACTACAACAAAGCTTACGATTTGGTACAACATGACCCAAGGTATGCTGACATACTTAACGCTATACCTTACAGGCACCCGGCACAGTTATATGAAGCATTTTGCTATATATTCGTATTTGCCATAGTATATTACATGTACTGGAAAACAGATTCCAGAAAGCAACACGGACTTATTTTTGGAGTATTCCTTGTACTACTATGGACCGTACGTTTTGTAGTGGAGTTTGTAAAAGAAAGTCAGGGCGGGTTTGAAGGCGAGAACCCTATATTACTTACAGGCCAATGGTTAAGTATACCTTTCATACTGGTAGGACTTTACCTTATATTTACCTCCAAGAAAAGAACTGAAACACTTTAATAAGGTCAATTATATAAATAAAAAGCCCCGCAAATGCGGGGCTTTTTATTTATGTGAAATTACTATATTTAATCAGTCAGTCTAAAATCATATGAAATATTTCCAAGCTGTATCTCTGGCGCTTTATTACTACCGTTAAACTTGGTTTCCAAAGCTGCTTTCTTTGCCATTTCCAACAAGCAAGCTGCATTATTAGTTGTACCCCTAACACCGGGAACTGCTTTTATTACCTTACCGGAGCGATCTACATGAACTTCAACAACCACGATACCTTGCTCCAAACAGTCAGAAACCAACTTTACAGTAGTAACTTCTTGATTATTATCCGCTTTGGGAGAAACAATCCTATATTTTAAGGTATCCTGAACATTTACTATTAACTGTTCAGGGTTAGATATAGATATTGCAAGAACCTCATTTTCCTCCTGAGAAAAGCAGGAAAAACTTAAAAAAACAACTAACAAAAAGAACTTATTAATCATTAATCAGTAAGCTTAAAGTTGTAAACAATCTCACCTATCTGTTTGTCAGGAGCACTGTCACTACTGTTAAACTTGGTATTCATAGCAGCTACTTTAGCCTGATCTAACAAACATTTAGCTGAGTTGGTTGTACCTCTGGCACCGGGCTTAGCCGAAATAACAGTACCATTTTTATCTACCGAAATTTCAACAACTACTGTGCCCTGCTCATTACACAAATACTTAGGAGCCGGTTTTGTTAAGGCTTTACGTCCGGCTAGTCTGTAATTTCCGGTACCCGTACCTACAGTTCCTCCTCCGCCATTACCATAGCCTCCCTGAAGTGAACCATCAATTTTGCCTTTATCTCCGGCCTTATTATCATCACCCTGACCCTGTGTTGCAGTGCCTTCGCTTTTAGGTCCGTTTATAAGACTATTTAAAGCATCTGTAGTGGTTTTTGATGGCTGCGGCGGCTTAGGAGTTTCCTTTGGTTTTTCAGGCTCTTTAGCAGGTTCTTTTTTAGGTTTCTCGTTACTTATAACAGGCGCATCGTCTACATCCTGAGTTACCACTTCTTCCGTTACCGGAGCAGATGCAGGAGTTGATTGTTGCGGTTGTGGTGCCGATTGTATCGGCTGCGTAGGCTGCACATCGCCCGAACCGAAATCAGTAGTCCCAAAATTAATGGCGATACCATTTTCAGGCGGCGGATCCATATATGTTAGTCCGAGAAAGAAACACAGTAATAACAGTATAGCAAATACTACTACTGTTATTGTAAATGATTTTTTCTCCTGTTCTGTTTCTAAATACTTCATTATTCCTATTATTTAGGATTAACTGCCAATACTATTTTGAATTGATTTCTGTAAGCTATATCCATTACACTAACTGCCTTTTCAATAGGCACGCCGGTTTCGGCACGTAACACAATAGCCTTACTTTCATCTCCAGAAAGCATCTCTATAAGAGTTGACTCAAGTGCTTCTTCAGCAATTGGCTTTTTATCTATATAATATTCAAGGTCTTTAGTTATACTTACCGCTACGTTTTGATTATTAGCTGTTTTACCTTTAGCCTTTGGCAGATTAAGATCAAGGGCATCGGTTGTAACCATGGTAGAAGTAAGCATAAAGAATATCAATAACAGGAATACAATATCCGTCATTGACGACATGTTAAACTCGGGCGTTACCCTGTTTCTGCTTCTAAACTGCATAATTATACCGGATCGTTTAATAGGTCAAGGAACTCAACTGCGTTGGCTTCCATCTGGTTTACAATTTTATCTGTTTTTACTACTAAGTGGTTATATCCTATGTAAGCCACAATACCTACAATCAAACCAGCTACAGTAGTTGTCATCGCCGTATATATACCACCTGCAAGAGCGCCAACCTCAATTTGACCTCCTCCTGTTGCTATTTTATGAAACGCAAGTACCATACCAACAACAGTTCCAAGGAACCCAATCATAGGACCTGCACCCGAAATAGTCGCAAGTATACTAACGTTTTTCTCAAGGCTATAAATTTCCAATTTACCGGCACTTTCAATAGCCGTATTGATATCATCAAGCGGTTTACCAATTCTTGAGATTCCTTTTTCTACGAGTCTTGAAACCGGCGTATTTGTATGCTGACATAAAAGCTTAGCACTATCCAAACGACCATTCATTATATGATCCCTAATTTGGTTCATGAACCCTTTATCTACCTTAGATGCCGCTTTAAGCGTAAGCAATCGCTCTATATAAAGGTAAATGGCTACAAATAAAAGTACCGCCAGCACGATCATAATTATCTGACCGCCAATACCACCACTTGTAAGAAGTTCAATAATAGATAATGTTTTTTCTGTAGACTGTTCGTCTAACATAGCTTCCTGAGCCACTGCCAGGCTATCGGCAGCATTCTGAATGTTTACCATAGAGAATTAATTCTTAAAATATTTATCTTTTAAATTTTAACGCTAATATAGGCTAAAAATTGCTTAATAGCCATCACGCTAACATCTCTTTTAGAAATAAAAAAACCTGCCTGAAAATCAGGCAGGTTTTATATATAATGTAATCTGTTATATTATTCAGCTGCATTGTGAGCTGCCTCAACAGCTTTTTTCTCTTTTGCAGACACCGTATCTACAAGTATTGGAGTCGCAATGAATAATGATGAGTAAGTACCTACTACGATACCTACAAGCATTGCAAATACAAATCCTTGGATAGACTCACCACCAAATATGAACATGATTAATAATACAAGCATTACAGTTAATGAAGTATTGATTGTTCTTGATAATGTAGTATTGATTGACTGGTTAACGATACTGTCAAAATCACCCTTAACAGATCCGCCAAGGAATTCCCTTACCCTGTCAAATACAATTACCGTATCGTTAAGCGAGTAACCAATTACCGTAAGGATAGCCGCTATAAAGTGCTGGTTCATTTCCATTTGGAAAGGAGCCCATTTATAGAAAACAGAGTAAATACCTAACACAATGATAACGTCGTGAGCAACTGCCACTACCGCACCTAAACTAAACTGCCATCTTCTAAAACTTAGCATTAAGTAAATAAACACTATAGATAATGAACCAAGTACAGCCCAGTAAGAGTTTGTTTTAATATCTTTTGCAATTGTAGGACCTACTTTAGAAGCCTGCATAATACCCACAGTCTTACCATCGTAAGTGTTTACAAAGTCTTTATATGAAATCTCTTTTGTGTAGAATTTCTTAAGATTATCGTATAGTATCCTGTTAACTTCTTCATCAACTTCAACACCGTGAGCATCTACTTTATATTTAGTAGTAATTCTTAACTGATCGTCGCTACCAAACACCTTAGCATCTACAGCACTACCAAAAGCATCGCTTAGTACACTCTTAACATCTTCTACAGATACTTTGTTTTCAAACCTCACCTGGAAAGTACGTCCACCAACAAAGTCAATACCCTGATCTAAACCATTTGTAAAGAATGAAGCAAAACTACCAAGGATAAGTAATCCTGAGATGATGTATGCAATTTTCTTTTTAGCAAGGAAATTAAAGTTGAATTTAGTAAACCAGTTTTTAGTAATACTAGTATTGAAAGTTAGGTTACCTCCTTTGCTAGCTGCCCAGTCAAGTAAAACTCTTGTGATAAAGATAGCTGTGAAAAGAGAAGTACATATACCTATAAGTAATGTAGTAGCAAAACCTTTAACAGGACCTGTACCGAATATTAAAAGCACTAAACCTGTAAGGAACGTAGTTACGTTAGCATCGGTAATAGAAGACATCGCACCTTTCCAGCTAAATGAAGCCTTAATAGACTCTTCAAGCGTTTTACCCAGTCGCATTTCTTCTTTTGCCCTTTCGTAGATAATAATATTAGCATCTACCGCAGTACCCATTGTTAATACGATACCGGCAATACCAGGTAATGTAAGTACAGCACCTAAGCTCGCAAGGATACCAAAAATGAATAGTAAGTTAACAGCTAGTGCAATGTTTGCATACCAACCTGCCTTACCGTAGTAGAATATCATCCAGAAAGAGATTAATAATAAACCTACTAAAGATGAAGTAATACCGTTATCAATAGCTTCCTGACCCAATGACGGACCAACAACCTCTGATTGTACTATATCTGCAGATGCAGGAAGTTTACCTGCTCTTAATACGTTTGCTAAGTCTTTTGTTTCAGTTACATCAAATGAACCTGAAATTTGAGAACGTCCACCTGAAATTGGACCTGAAGATACACCCGGAGCAGAGTATACAATATTATCAAGTACGATAGCAATGTTACCTTGTTCCTGATAAGCCTGACCTGTTAAATTTTCCCACTCTCTTGATCCTTTAGCATCCATTTGCATTTCCACACATGGCTGACCTAACTGATCAAATGAATCGTTAGCACCAGTGATAACACTACCGCTTAATGGCGGAACATTTTCTCTGTTGCCTCTTAGAGCATAAAGCTCAACTACACCTTCATTCTTTTTATCTTCTTTACCCCATGCAAAACGAGTATAACGAAGTTCACCCGATAAAGCAGAACGAACCTCAGGCTTTTTTAGGTATGAATTAATCTTAGCTGTATCTGACACAGAAGCCATACCCAGTATTGGGCTTCCCATTGGACCCGGACTGAATATATCAAATAATGGATTGTTGCCTTTAGCAGTAGCAGAAGAATCCTGAGCACTATTACCAATCAATGTATCGATTTTAGCAGCTTCCGGCTCTTCAGTTGTTTTAACATCAGCTTTCATTGCCTCGTTAGCTGCTGTTAATACACCTACCATTTGGTCTACTTTGTAAGTTTGCCAAAATTCAAGCTGAGCTGTACTTTGTAAAAGTCTTTTAACTCTGTCAATATCCTTAGCACCCGGAAGTTCTACAAGAATTCTTCCTGACTCACCAAGTTTTTGAAGGTTTGGTTGTACAACACCAAATTTATCTATACGTTTTGTTAGTACTCCAAATGCACTATCAACAGCCTCATTAACTTTTCTTTTGATAACAACTTTAACTTCCTCGTCAGACATTTGTGTATGAACATCATCAGCTAAGTCTCTGTTAGCAAAAATTTCTGTTGAAGACAATTTAACCGAACCGTTTGATTCCTTAGCGAATGCTACGAAAAACGCGTCCAAGTAATCCTGATTACCTTGTTGTTCCTGTGAAGCTACATCTAAAGCTTTGTTAAAAACAGGATTAGTAGTATTATTAGCTAAGTCCTTAAGGATATCTTTTACAGATATCTGTAGGATAACATTAATACCTCCCTCAAGGTCAAGACCTTTGTTAATTTGTTTGTCTCTTACCTGATTGTAAGTATAACCAAGAAAAACTTCCTGCTTCCCAATTGAGTCCAGGTATGCAAGCTCTTTTTGAGAGTCGCCGCCGGCAGCTGCCTTAGCATCTTCCTGAATACCATTAGAAACAAATGTGAACGAAAGCTGATAAATACTTACGATCGCAAAAATAATTGCGAAAAATTTAATGAGTCCCTTATTCTGCATTAGTACTAAAAATTAATTATTCCATTTTTTAAAAACGAGCAAATATATAATTCTCCAAAAGATTAACCAATTTATTTTCTAAATATATCATAAAAAAAAGACCGCTTAAAGCAGTCTTTTACGATATATTAAGAAAATGTTAAGCTAATACTGATTTCAATGCTTCATTCATATTCCTAACAGCGTCGGCGCTTTTAGCGAATAAAGCCTTCTCTTTCTCGTCCAGGTTTATAGTAACAATCTCCTCTACTCCATTTTTACCAATTATACAAGGTACACCAATACAAATATCACTTTGACCATATTCTCCCTCAAGGTAAACCGAACACGGTATCATTTTCCTCTGGTCGTTAAGAATACTGTCTACAAGATATGCTACAGATGCTCCCGGAGCATACCATGCCGATGTCCCCAGTAAACCTGTTAATGTAGCTCCTCCCACCATAGTATCGGCAGCTACTTTATCCATCACTTCCTGAGAAAGAAAATCAGACACAGGGCTACCGTTGTAAGAAGCGATTCGTGTAAGCGGAATCATAGTAGTATCACCATGACCACCTATAACCATTCCCTGAACATCGTTTGATGGTTTATCTAAAGCCTTAGACAGGTAATATTTAAAGCGTGAGCTATCCAGAGCTCCTCCCATACCTATAATTCTGTTTTTAGGCAATCCGGTTGCTTTAAGCGTTAAATAAGCCATAGTATCCATTGGATTAGACACTACAACTATAATTGCATCGGGTGAATATTTAAGAACGTTATCTGCCACAGTTTTCACAATACCGGCATTAATACCTATAAGCTCCTCCCTGGTCATACCCGGTTTTCTTGGAACTCCCGATGTTATTACCACCACATTACTGTTTGCTGTTTTAGAATAGTCGTTTGTACTTCCTGAAACCCTTGTATTAAATCCGGTAGTAGTAGCACATTGCATTATATCCATAGCTTTACCTTCAGCAAAGCCTTCTTTAATATCTAATAAAACCACTTCACTGGCTATACCTCTGTAAGAAATCACATCGGCACATGTAGCACCTACATTACCGGCGCCTACAATTGTTACTTTCATAGTATTATATTTTTAGATTGGTTATCGAAAAAAGTTATTGTTTCTAACAAATATAACAAAACCAACCATTTAAAACACGTCAAATTACCAATATTACATTAATATTTACCCTTTATTACATTTTAAATACAAAACGGGGTGCCATTAACATGACACCCCGTTTTTTCATAATTATTTTATCAATAAAGCTTATGCATCAATTTTTGCATATGCTGCATTTTTCTCAATAAATTCCCTACGTGGTGGCACTTCATCACCCATTAGCATAGAGAAGATCCTATCAGCCTCTGTAAGACTGTCAATACCTACCTGACGAAGCGTTCTGTGCTCCGGATCCATAGTCGTATCCCAAAGCTGCTCTGCATTCATCTCTCCAAGACCTTTATAACGTTGGATAGTTGCTCCACCACCCATTCTCTCATTAATCATATCACGCTGAGCATCATTCCATGCATACTCTTTTTTAGCACCTTTCTTAACAAGATATAATGGCGGAGTAGCAATATAAACGTGTCCGTTCTCGATTAGCTCTTTCATAAACCTGAAGAAGAACGTAAGGATAAGTGTAGAAATGTGACTACCATCAACATCGGCATCACACATAATCACTACTTTATGATAACGAAGCTTCTCTAAGTTAAGAGCCTTACTGTCTTCTGCCGTACCTACAGTTACACCAAGTGCTGTAAACATGTTTTTAATCTCATCGTTTTCAAACACTTTGTGGTGCATTGCTTTCTCTACGTTAAGGATTTTACCCCTTAGCGGAAGGATAGCCTGGAAGTTACGGTCACGACCCTGTTTTGCAGTACCACCTGCCGAGTCACCCTCAACAAGGAATATTTCACATTTTGCAGGATCCTGCTCAGAACAGTCAGAAAGTTTACCCGGTAAACCACCGCCACCCATAACGGTTTTACGCTGTACCATTTCGCGGGCTTTTTTAGCAGCGTGGCGTGCCTGAGCCGCTAAAATAACCTTTTGCACAATGGTTTTAGCATCGTTTGGATTTTCCTCAAGGTAGTTTTCAAGCATTTCACTTACTGCCTGACTTACAGGCGCCACTACCTCACGGTTACCAAGTTTGGTTTTGGTTTGCCCCTCAAACTGAGGTTCTGCCACCTTAACCGAGATGATTGCCGTTAAACCTTCACGGAAGTCATCACCCGAAATCTCAAACTTAAGCTTATCAAGAAGCCCTGATGAGTCGGCATATTTCTTTAAGGTATTGGTTAACCCCCTACGGAAGCCCGATAAGTGAGTACCACCCTCGTGTGTATTAATGTTATTTACATAAGAGAAAATATTCTCTGTATAACTGGTATTGTAAACCAATGCCACTTCTACAGGAATCTCACCCTTATCTGTCTCCATACTAATTACCTCTGCAATGATAGGCTCACGGTTACCGTCAAGGAATTTAACAAACTCCTTTAAACCTTCTTCAGAATGAAATGTTTCGCTTAGATACTCGCCTTTATCATCTTTCTCCCTCATATCAGTCATTGTGATACTGATACCCTTATTAAGGAAAGAAAGCTCACGCATACGTGCAGCAAGTGTATCGTAAGAGTACTCTGTAGTCTGGGTAAAAATGGTTGCATCCGGTTTAAAGGTTACCGTAGTACCTCTTTTATCGGTTTCACCAACCTGTTTTACAGGGTAAACAGCTTTACCCCTTTCATACTCCTGTTCGTATATTTTTCCTTCGCGGAACACTGTAGCCTTTAAATGATCGGATAGCGCATTAACACACGACACACCCACACCGTGTAAACCACCGGAAACCTTGTAAGAGTCTTTATCAAACTTACCACCGGCACCAATTTTTGTCATAACTACCTCAAGTGCAGACACACCTTCTTTCTTGTGCATGTCTACCGGTATACCACGACCGTTGTCTTCTACAGTGATTGAATCATCTTCATTAATAGTAACATAGATAGTATCACAATGCCCGGCCAGAGCCTCATCTATCGAGTTATCAACTACCTCATAAACAAGGTGGTGTAGACCTCTTGTACCCACATCTCCAATGTACATGGAAGGACGCATCCTTACGTGTTCCATTCCCTCCAGGGCCTGAATACTGTCTGCCGAATAATTGTTTTGCTTTACCTCTTCACTCATATAATCTGTATTCTTAATGAATTTTTAAGTTAACGAACAAATATATGAAAACGCGACCTATATTACTACCAAATACCCGCTTTTAGCAACTAAGTTATTAACAATTTATTAAATTTTGATTTTTAATGTAAATAAACAGCAATACACCTCCTAAACCCATAAAATAACCATTTAACAAGCTAAAAAGCAACCTGTTTAAACACACAAAACACCATGCATTGCTTCATGGTGTTTTTAATAAACAAACAAACTAAAAATTCAAAAAAACACAACATTGTCACACCTCAACCTTAGCCTGTGCAATAGCCGTATCGGCCATTACGTGAGCTGCATTAGCCCTACCGCTGGGATCGGTATTTTCCTGCCATTTAGGTATCCATTTCCTTACGGTTTGTGCCGCACTCCTTTGTGGGAAGTGTTTATGGAAAACCGACCTGTAATAATAAGCCTCTTTTGTTGCCGGAGTATTATACGGGAAACGCTCTTCTGCCTTTTCCATATCTGTATCGCTAACCTGCGAGGCACAATACTCAATAAGTGTATATATCCAACCGTAACCTACACCGTCTGAAAACTGTTCTTTCTGCCTCCACAACACCTCATCCGGCAGGTAAGGCTGTTCCGGAGTATCAAATGCTTTTCTTAAAATATATTTCTCAACTCCGCAGTAGGTTTTAGGCTGTTTTTCCTGTGGTTTAATTTTCATAGCAACCTCTAAAAACTGCTTATCTAAGAACGGAACTCTGGCTTCAAGACCGTGAGCCATAGTCGACTTATCTGCTCTCAGCAAATCGGCTGTAAACAGCTTTTGCACCCTATCTATAAGTTCTCTCTGGAAATCTTTTTCAGTTGGCGCATTACGGAAATACAGGTAACCTCCAAAAACCTCATCGGCTCCCTCGCCCGAAAGCACAACCTTTATACCTTTTTGCGTAATGGCTTCCGACAGAAAGTACATAGGTGTACTTGCCCTTACCGAAGTTACATCGTAAGTTTCAAGATGCCATATCAGTTTATCCAGCACAGCAATTCCCTGCTCTATGGTAAAATATATTTCATGATGTTTTGTATCTAAAAACTGAGCGACTTTACGTGCAGCTACCACATCGGGTGCGGCGGCATCAAGCCCTATAGAAAACGAATGCAACTCCTGCCCTCTTTGTTTTGCGAGCCTTGATGCAACAGATGATATTAAAGAAGAATCCAGACCGCCACTTAGTAACACGCCTACCGGAACATCACTCATCAGTCTTTTTTCAACCGCCTGTGTAAGTCCCTCCCTTAAAGCTTCTAAAGCTACTTCTTCTACTGCTGTTGCAGCATCTTCCCATTCTGGTTTGTAGTACTTTACAAATCCCGTTTCGGGTGTATAGTAATGCCCCGGCGGAAATGTAGAGAATGTTTGGCACTGATCGGCCAGTGCTTTCATTTCGGAAGCAAAGTATATGCGCCCCCTTTCATCCAGTCCGTAATACAATGGTTTTACCCCAAGCGGATCACGCCCTGCAATAAAGTCGTCCCCTTTAATAACAACAAAGGCAAACATACCATCCAGTAAATGACAAAATTCATAGCCAAACTCTTCATACAGATGCACAATAACTTCTGAATCTGAATGCGTCCTGAATATGTGGTCTTTTAGCACCGTACCTCTAAGTTCCTGATGATTGTATATTTCGCCGTTATGCACCATCCAGGCTGTATTAGTACCCTGTATCGGCTGTTTACCTGTTGTTAAATCTATAATTGATAAACGTTCATGACTTAAAACATGCCCTTTCTCTGTTACATGCAGGTCACTTTCGTCCGGTCCTCTATGGGACATTCTTTTTGACAGCTGCTTAACAAGGGCTTCATCTTTCCCTCTTCCGATGATTGCTAAAATTCCGCACATAGTATTTAAATTTTATCTCATTTTAACCCTTTTGGTTATTTTTTATAAGACAAATTTGAATTTTAACTTTCATTTTAAAAACATATACACTAAAAAAGATTACACCTTGAAATAAAAAACAAAGAATTAAAAACATTTTAAAAGTAAAACCAAAAAAACTTCCCCTTTTTACTTACAAATTAAAAAAGCCACCTGTAGAGGTGGCTTTACTATTCTTTCTGTAAAAAAGTCTAACAAAATTCTTCAATAATATATTTTGTATTATTAACCTCAATTTCATGCCCTTGCTCTCCCCCAAGCAATTTACTACCCAATGGAGACTGTGGCGACAGGGCAAAAACGGTAGTACCTTCAACCACAATTTTTGGCAGCGCCGTACTTAAAAACAAATACATATTATTTGCTTTTACCAAACTGCCTAATATAATTTTTGACGAAACCGCATCGGTCTCAATTTTATCTAATACCGATTTTTGTTCCAGTATTTCCTTTAATTTATGATTTAGTTTTTCCTGCTCCAGGTGCATCATGGAAAGGGCTGTTTCGTGCTTATCACCAGCCGAACCTTTAGCATCGTTAGCAGCTCCTTCTGTAAGGGCATCTATCATATCCCTAAAAGCATCTTCTTTATCCTGAACCTGCTGCCTGTAATAAGCAAGCACTTTAATTTTTAATGATTGCAATGGTATTCTTATTAAATATTTATTTCTTTTCTTTTTTTAATTCCTGTATTTGCCTAATAGCATCATGTGCAAAAGCCACATCTTCATCATTGCCGTATTTTGCAATTTTCCCATAGTATTTTTCGGCATTATCATAATCCTTCTCCCTAACATACAAATTAGCTATATTAGCCAAAACTATAATATCATCTTCCCTATAACTTTCCGCTTTTAAAAAACACTGTAAAGCCGTTTTAAAGTCTTCGTTTATCACACTTACAACACCTAAATTACTCAGACTTTCAACACTATCGTGATAATACTTCAACACGGTTTCAGATATCTGTACCATGTTAACTAACAAATCATCATTGTTAGTATCATACAGCTTAGCAGTATAAGCCTGAACATTTTCCAGCATAAAATCCTTACCGTTGTCCATAAGTTCACCACCTATCCATTTCCATTTGTTATTGATTTTATATGAATAATCTATAACTTTTATTACTTCTTTAGTAAAAGCATCATAATTTTCCGCTTCTCCTAAAACATGTATTTTACCGAAACGCATATCCAGCCTGTCGGGAAACTTTTCTATCCCGGCAGTAATAACAATAAGTGCTTCATTGATATAATCCTTTTCATAAAACCTTTCATCTACCATATAAAAAACCTGAGTGCTGTCTTCGGTATTAACCATCTCTAAATACTCCTCTCCTTCAGGTTCATCACGAAACCCTACACCATTAACCATCCCTTTGTTCACATTGTAATTAAAGGCAGCAACATAATAATCAGGATCATTTACACCTTTCTTTTTCCATTTTTTTAAAAGTTCCTGCTGACCAATAGTATCATTAGCCTGTAAAAGAGCTGAAAACTCCTGAAGTGTTTGTGCCGATAGCACCGAAGCAAAAAGAAATACAGCTAAAAAGTATAGTTTTCTCATAAGGTAAAGCTATTTATATACCTGCCAAATATACCCAAAGTTTTAACATTTACAACCCTATAAAAACAAACCCTGCCACATGGCAGGGTTTGTAATATATTGTTTATAGATTCTATTATCAGAAATTAAACTTGTAAGAAGCCCCTACAAGGAATTGGAAGCCCTGTACCGGGTAGTTTACCCAACGTTGGTAATTTTGGCTTGCAATGTTATTTAGTTTTAAGAACCCTGTAAGCCTTTCACTGTATTTATACCCTACATGAGCATTAGCATCAAAATAACTATCCAGTGTAACAACAGCTTCTGTAGCTAAAGGATCAACAAAATCAGGATTGCTAACCGCTACAAAATCTTTTCTTTCACCTACAAAGAAAACATTAGCTCCGGCATACCATTTTTCGGTAATATCAACATCCAGGTCAGCACCTATTTGTATAGCCGGAAGGTTCCATGCTTCCTGAAGATTTCCCATAGAATAGCTACTGAAGGTACCATTTACACCAAAGCTCACGCTTTTAGAGAAATCTGCTTTAAGTTCGCCAAAGAAACTAACGGTTTGCATTTTATCATAAACCAGCCCGAAAGAGTTACCATTTGCATAAGCAGGTACTTCAACATCAGGTTGTGGCTGTGGTACAAGAGCAGGATTATAGTTTGCAAAGAAAGCCCTGTTGTCTTCATTTTTATACGATCCGCGAATGTTATAAGCCACATTACTTGCCAGCTTACCTTTTAAACCAACATAAATGTCATACTGCTGATCTGTTGGTGCAACCATAAGGTTTGGCATCATAAAATGATTTTGTTCTACAAAATCAGCATATGAGTTTTGTTTCAATGTACCTTCGGCACCGGCATAGGCAATCATTAAATCACCCACAACTTTGTAAGAAGCCTTAACCTGCGGATATACATAAAACTTATTATCACTTTCTCCCATTAGTTTACCCATACTGTAAAACAGTCCGGCTCCAAGCTGTACCGAAAGATCATCTCTTTGGAACAATACGCTTGGCTGAATACCTACGTTAAAGTAATTATAGTCTATAGCTGAATATAATCCGTTCTCTTCAAAGTTACCACCTACATAGTCAGCAATAAAATCTACTTTTATTTTTTCGTCAAGCACATCGATATCCAGTGACGGCTTTACATAAAAACGGTTTTCGGCCGAATTGAATGCATCCCAAAAACGTTTGTACTGAACTGTAGCATCTCTAAAGAAACTATTTTCGGCTGCTACTTTACCGCCAACATAAAATGTATGGTAAGTTTGCTGCGGATCTATAGTTGCTATATACTCATCCGTAAACACCTGGTATTCCAATGGCAGTCCATACCAGTTATACACCTGATTATGATATCCCAAATCGGCATTCCAGCTATAGGCTTTTTGCCTGTTACCATAGGTTAAATCAAGCGAAGTGTCGTAGTACTTATCATCAAGCACCACATCCTTTATACCTCCCTGTGAGGAAAGGTGGCGCAGCATACCGCCTACATACTCATTACGGTTTAGGTTTTCGGTAACAAAAAGCTCGGCATTAACAGTACCGTAGTTTCCTGCACCAAGAGTCGCATAATTATTATAAAGTGATTCTTTTTTCGCTCTTTTAACCCCTGCTGCCTTACCCTTTGCAGGCGTAAATGTAGAGGCTACCGGAAAAGAGAATATATTGTATTCTATTTCCTTTTTCTGGGCATTATCGTCGTCCTCCACAACCGGAGTTTCTTTTACTTTAAAAGCATCTGAAATAGTAGGAGTATATGGTTTAACTACGTTTACCACTTCGGTTCCTATATTCTCGTCCTTCTTTTGAGCCGTGGCAGCCTGAAACCCTGCCAAGGCTAAAACAAAAGCTATTTTATATTGAAATTTGATTGTCATAACTAAATTTTAAGAGGCTTGGGTTATACTTAATTTTGGATAGATGAATTGGTTTTTGCTTCTTCATCCTTAATCTTTTTAAGCTCTGCCTGAGCTTCCTCTACCACATCAGGGTAGTCTTTAAAGTTCTTGGCTACACTCTCCAGTATGTATGTTGCCTGGAAACTGTCTTTTAAGCCATAGAAGTTTTTAGCCATTACCACAAGAGCTTTGGCTCCAAAATATTTATAACCCGAATAATCTTTAGAAAGCTTTTGCACTGCTGCGTTTGAAGCCTCATATTTCCCTTCCTTGTTCTTAAAATAAGCATCATAATACAACGCCTCTGCCGCAAGTTCACCTTTTGCAATGGTTAGCAGCTTGGCATAAGCCGTTTTTGCTTTTGCTTCATCGTTAGTTTTAATAGCCGAACGCGCTATGATAATTTGCGCATCACTCTTAACCCTGTCTTCCGTTTTAGTGTTAGCCATAACCTTCTCGGCATATACCACTGCATTGGCATAATCTTTTTGGTCATAGTAACACTTCATAAGGTTAGACTGTGCAAACGTTACGTTTTGCGGGAAATCGGCCTCAGCCTCCAGTCTTTTCAGTACCGGAAGGGCTTTCTCATAATTTTTATTTTTCAAGTGTATTTCAGCCAGCCTTGCAAGGGATGATTCGGTAAACTCATTTCTTGATTTACCAATCACGTACTCATAATGTGGCACGGCATTGTTTTCGAGCTTCTCGGTAAAGTAAGATTGCGCCAGGTAGAAATTAGCTTTAAGTGCCGATATACCATTAGGGAACTGCGCTAAATAACTTGTTAGTGCAGATATAGCACCTTTAGTATTGTTTTGCAGGTATTGTTTTTCGGCAGCCTCAAAAGCAGTATTGTCTAGATCGGCATCGCTTACATCAACAAAGTCAAGTGTTTTAACCCATGCTGCATATTCCTCAGTTCTTCCGCTATCCACATAAATAAGGCGTGCTGTACTAACAGCCTCCATAGCCTCTGGTGTATTAGGGAAGTCGGCAACCACTTTCTTGAATTTATCAAGTGCCTGCTTATCGTTTTTAGCATTGTAGTAAATAAGTGCCTGACGCATCATGGCTTTAGATACATACGAACTGCTTTTATACTCACCTATAAGTCTGTCATACGTTTGTAGCGCCTTAGTAGTATTGTTTTCTGCCACATAAGTGTTACCTAACTCGTAAAGGGCATCATCGGCATATTTTGACTTAGGGTACGATTGTACGAATTTGGTTAAATCTTCAATCTTTCTTTCATTTCTGCCTACAAAACCATAGCTAATTCCTTTTTGGAAGAAAGCATAATCGGCATCAATACCTTTCATATCAATAGCCTTATTATAGGCTTCCATAGCCGGCCAGTATTTTGTAGAAACAAAGTGACTGTCTCCCAAACGCAGGTAAGCATCATTAAGCCTTACTTTGTCGTCTTTAGCGGTCTCTACATATTTCTGGAAAAACTCGGCAGCCTTTTCATATTCCTTCAGCTTAAAGTAAGTGTACCCTAAGTTGTAGTTTACATTTTTATATTCAGGAGTCGATTTCGCCTCATCAAAGCCCATAAACTGCTTAAAGCTCAATAGCGATTCGTTAAACAGACCAAGTACATACTCGGTTTCTGCTTTCCAAAACGTTGCCCTTGCCGTAAACCTTGGATCACGCTGCTCGGCAATCGATTTTTTAAACAAATCAAGTGCATCGTGGTAGCTACCGTCTGTATATAATTCAAGTCCTCTATAGAAAGCTACTTTTTGGTAAGCCAACCTATTTTCAGGAGATTTGTTTTTCTCAAGCAGGCTTAATGCTTCCTTGTAGTTTTTAGAAGTAATGTAGGAGTCGATAAGTAATCCCTGAACTTCCTGCTTAAACGGCGTTTGCGGATACTTATCCATAAATCCTTTAAGCACCTCCGGTACGCTTTGGTACGGGTTACCTATTTCATAACTCAGCTTTGCATAGTTTAAGTAAGCATCTTCCTGGATTTTTAGGTCATAATCCATCTCCGACGCATTTTTAAATGCATTAAGTGCCTGTTGTTTTTTATCAGTTTTAAGGTAACTTTCCCCTAAATGGTAGTAGGCATTTTGTGCCACAAAGTCGTTACCTTCAATAATTTTATTGAACTGCGCAATGGCGTTTTCATAATCACCCTGCTTGTAGTAAGCATAACCTAACTGATAATAATCGGTATTATTCCATTTACCACGCTTACCCCTATATTCATTTAGGTAAGGGATAGCCTTATCATATTGTTTAAGGTTAAAGTAACTCTCTCCTATAATTTTATTAAGCTCTGATTTTTCCATAGCATTAGACTTGGCCAATTGTGGTTCGCCTAAATCAATTGCTTTTTGGAAATTACCCAGCTTAAAGTTCATATCAGCCTGGAAGTAGGACATTTTCTCTTTGTACTCGTCCTTATCTTCTACCTGGTCAAAATACTCATTGGCATCTTTATAGTTATCACTTTCGTAAGCAAGATACCCTAAATAGTACTTCGCCTGAGAACCAAACTCTTTAGAGTTGATTACTTTGTTAAGGTATTTTTCAGCCTGTTTTTTATCGCCTGCATTAAAGTAACTATATCCTTTTTGGAAGTTATATCTTTCCTTGTCTGAATTAGACATAGAAGCTTCGTCTACCTTATCATACCATTTTAAGGCCTGTGGGTATTTACCCTGATTAAAGTAGTAGCCCGCCACCTCAACATAAGCCTGATTTTGCTTAGTGCTGGTTGGGTAATCTTCCACAAAGTTTTCCATAAGCATATCGGCATTCATTTGCTCCAGTCTTATGGCACAGTTTGCTATATAGTAAGCACAGTCGGCCTGCACTTCCATTTCCTTGTTTTCGGTTTTGGTTTTCTCAAAAAGAATTTGTGCAGCCTGGTATTGCTTTTCACCATAAAGCGTCACAGCCTTATCAAAGTCTTTTAGGTCGTGTGTGTAAATTTTAGATTGTTGTGCCGATAGGCTAAGGGCACATAACGGTACTGAAAATAATAGTAACCTGTTTAGTCTGCGCATATTGGTTTTTTTATTTTATGGGTAGCCAAATATATCAATTCTTATTCTATTAAACGGTTTTTAATACAGATTTAGTATTAGTTTAATAAAAACCTCAAAAGCATAAAAAAGGTTAAATTTCAACCACCTTAAAGAATAATTTTTTGAATAAAACCGTTTACTTTATTACTTTTACCAAATAAACAGACTAAGACTATGTCCCAACCCGTATTATCGTTAAAAAACGTAAATGTATATCAGGATAACAATGCCGTAATAACCGATATAAACCTTGAGGTTTTTCCCGGAGAGTTTATTTATATTATTGGTAAAACCGGGTCTGGTAAAAGTAGTTTTATGAAAACCCTGTATGGCGACCTTAAGCTAAAACAGGGAGAGGGTACTTTTGTAGATTATGATCTTGCGACCCTTAAGGAAAGAAACATCCCTTACCTGAGAAGAAAAATAGGAATCGTTTTCCAGGACTTTAAACTCCTACCCGACAGAAACGTGTATGACAACCTTTTATTTGTACTTAAGGCCACAGGCTGGAGCGAAAAAAGGGAAATGGACGTTAAGATAAACGAGGTACTGGATAAGGTAGGAATGAAAAATGCCGTATACAAAATGCCTCACCAAATTTCAGGTGGTGAACAACAAAGGGTTGCGGTAGCACGCGCACTGCTAAATGACCCTGAGGTTATTATTGCCGATGAGCCTACCGGAAACCTTGACCCGCAAACCAGCGTAGAGGTAATGCAGCTTCTTAAGGAAATTAACCAAAACGGTAAAACCATTATTATGGCAACGCATGATTATGCCCTTTTAATGAAATTCCCTTCTAAAACACTTAAATGTGACAGCGGTACCCTTTTTGAAGTGGTACAGCGAACGGTATAATTATGAACAAAAAGCTATTGCTTATTATTCCGTTTTATAATGAAGCGTCCAGAATTGACTTAGCCACTTATAATAACACATTTCAACATTATACCGACTGTGACTTCCTGTTAGTTAACGACGGTAGCAGCGACAATACTGCTTCGGTTATTAAAGACCTAAGTAACAAACACCCTAATGCAACTACTCTTGATTTAAAAGTAAACAGAGGAAAAGCTGAAGCTATAAGACAGGCTGTACTACACAGTAAAAATAAAAACTACACGCACATAGGATATCTTGATGCCGATTTAGCCACTCCGTTTGATGAGTTTTTCAGAATGTGGGAGTTTGCACAGAAAAACTCTAATTACAGCTTTGTAATGGGAAGCAGGATAAAAAAACTGGGCAGCGATATAACACGCTACTCCTACAGGCATTATTCCGGTAGGATATTTGCAACCATTGCCAGTAAACTAATACTTAGAACCCCTGTTTATGACACTCAGTGTGGTGCAAAAATCATAAACTATGAACTGGCAATAACACTGTTTGAAAAACCTTTTATAACCAAATGGATTTTTGATTTAGAACTTCTTTTGCGATTCAAGGCAATTGAAAAGCATTACCTTCATAAAATATTTGAGTACGACCTTAGTATCTGGATTGAAAAAGGAGACAGTAAAATAACATTTAAAGATTTGTTAGGCTTCCCCTATCAGCTGGTAAAAATATACTTTGCTTATGGCAGGTAAAATAATAAATTTTATTACTAAAAAGCCCATTACCGCTATTATTGCATTTTGCATAATAAGCAGGCTTATTATTGTACTGCTCTATCAAAACATAACTATTTTCCCCGACTCATCCGGCTATATAGAGCTTGCAGAACGCATTGCCGGTTTTAACCTGAAAGATTATGACGGAACACGCAGCCCCGGCTACCCTATACTAATTGCCTTAGCCGGAAACTCATTAATTATCACTATAGCCTTACAATTCATTATAGGGATTGCAAATGCTGTTTATCAATACAAAACATTACGACTGCTTAATTTTACTACCCAAACATCATTTACCCTTACAGTAGTTTTTAACTGTTTGCTTCATGTAATTTTTTATGAAACAAACATTCTAACAGAAAGCCTCACATTGTTTTTTGTAACCCTTGTATTCTACTTTACCATTAAAGGAATAAACACAGAGCAGAAACTTAAAAACAGTATAATTATAAGTCTGCTAATAGGTTTTCTTGTACTTGTAAAGCCTTTTTATATTTTCCTCCCTTTTTTAATTTACGGTTTTTACACACTAAAAAACTTCAGGCTTTCAAACATTATAAATACTCGCCTTACACTACTTCTGTTCCCTCTTGTTTCTTTTTTAGGATGGTCTTATGTAAATAAGATGAATACAGGGTATTTTGTCTCTACTACTTTTTGGGGAATAAACATAGCCCAAAACTGTGTGTATTTTGCCGAAAAGTGCCCTGAAGAATATAAAGAGATAGGAGATGCATATGCCAATTACAGGGAAAGAATTATTGCTGCCGATAAGGATGTAGCTATGACCATTTGGTATGCAAGACCCGAACTTATGCACATAACCAAACTGTCTTCCCTACCCGACTTTTCTGCCAAACTTAGTCAATACAGCAAGGCCACCATAAAGAAAAATCCTTTAGATTATACTAAGCAGGTGTTTGTATCATGGAGAGACTTTTGGGATACTGCTATTTATTGGAACTATAAAAAATTTAAAGTACCACACGCCAATCAGGGACTGGTTGTAATTTGGTACATACAAAGTTTTATACTGTATTTAATTAAAGTACTCTTTGTATTACTTATACCCTATCACTTAATTCAGTTTCTGCGTAAAAAAGAGATAAATGCAGTAGTTATAATCACAACTGTTATTTTTGCAGCCTCGCTTTTACAGGCTATGGCAACCTATGGTACTAACTCGAGGTTTAGCTATCCCTTCGAGTTTTTAATGATGGTAACTATACTGCTCACTTTCGCAAAAAAGCTCAAACTAACATAATCTTGTTATTTTTGCTAAAACTCTGTTTATGCTATCTATATTAATTCCTGTATATAACTATGATATTAGCCAGCTTCTTCAAAAGATACATACTGAGGTTATTTCATTAAATATACCTTTTGAAATAATTGTGATAGATGACAAATCTGAAAAGTCTTTCCTGAAAAAAAACAAAACCCAGGCTGAACTGCTAAATTGCAAATTCATTGAAAACAAAGTTAACTTAGGACGTACACAAACCCGAAAAAAACTTGCGGAAGAGGCACGTTACCAATCGCTTTTATTTTTGGATTCAGATACACTTCCTGTTTCTGATAATTTTATAGCCAATTACATTAAAGTTATGGATAAAGCTCAGGTAATATTGGGAGGAATAGCTTATAAAACTGAACCAAAAGACCCAAACACTTCTTTAAGGCTGAAATACGGGATTGAAAGAGAGTCTAAACCAGCACAGGTAAGAAGCCTTAACCCGTATGGAAATGTACTTTCGGCAAATTTATTGATTGACAAACAGGTGTTTTTGGAAAACAACTTTTCAAAAGAAGCTAACTTATACGGACTTGATATTTACTTTGCTTACAATCTCTACAAAAATCACACCCCCCTACTACACATAGACAATCCTGTTTACCATATTGGACTGGAGAGTAACGAAGTCTTTTTTAAAAAATCACTAAATGCAGTAAAGTCCAGAAAAGATATCTTAGTAAATAAAGAAGGTATTGAAAACATAAACTCATTACTAAAACATTACAAAAAACTAAAAAAATACGGGTTAAAACCTTTGGTTTCGTTAGGGTTTAAAGCAGCAGAACCAGTCCTTAAACGAAAAATATTAAACGACAATCCTAATCTTTTTTGCCTTGACTTATACAGGCTTGGTTATATTTGTTCTTTAAAAGATTAACATATGCCTTTTTTCTCTGTAGTTGTACCATTATACAATAAGCAAAATGACATAAAAGCAACTTTGCTTAGTGCCCTTGAACAAAGTTTCAGGGATTTTGAGCTTATTGTTATTAACGATGGCTCTACAGATGATAGTGAAAAACACGTACTTTCACTTACAGATGAAAGGATAGTCTATATCAAAACTGAAAACAGTGGTGTTTCTCAAGCCCGAAACTTAGGAATTGAAAAGGCTAAAGGAACTTATATTGCTTTTTTAGATGCCGATGATTACTGGTATCCTAACCACCTTGAAGTACTGCATGAACTTTGCAAATCTTTTCCTGAAGCAGGCGCAGTTACTACAAATTATGAATTTTTACATCCCGGCGGATATATAGAAAACACGTTATTTAACGATATTGACACAGGATATACGGGAATCGTAAATGACTTTTTTAAATCAAGTCTAAAATACCGTTTAATATGGACTACTGCTGTTGCGGTTAAAAAGGAAGTTTTTAAAACGATAGGCGATTTTGATACTCAAATTACACTGGGTGCCGGTGAAGATACTGACATGTGGACACGCATAGCTTTAAAATATCCCATTGCCTATAATGATACCATTACTGCCACCTACAGGCTTGAAGGCGGAAATAGGGTTTCACATGCCCAAACATTAAAACGTGTATTTGCTAAGCTGGATAAGTTTAAGGAAGAGGAAAAAAATAATGTTTCATTGCAAAAGTTTCTTGATTTATATCGCGCTTCCTATGCTCTGAAGCATAAGCTTGCAGGTGATGATAATACATTCCGTTATTATTACAAATCCATAAACAGTCTAAAAAATATATCGGGCAAAACAGCTTTGCTTTTAAAACTCCCTGCACCTTTATTACGAATATTTTATCAGTTAAAACAGCAACTAAAAAAATCAAACATTCATTTTGACATTTACAGCTAAGAGTTTTTACTCTTAGTAAAGTCATCAAAATCACGAATGTAATCCTCTTCAAGGTACACGTCTGACGCTATTACAAGGCATACCGCTCCCGATGAAAAGTTTTTCAGTTCACGCCATATCCCTTTAGGAATTAAGAGCCCCTTGTTAGGGATGTTAAGGGTTACAGTAGTTTCCTGTTCTCCATCGTTTAAAACCACTTCAAAACTGCCGCTTAGTGCGATAAGGAATTCCTGCTGATCTATATGTGAATGCCCTCCCCTTTCGGCACCTCCGGGTACGTCATAAAGGTAGTAAACCCTTTTCATTTCATAAGGAAGTACCTCTTTCTCAATAACAGATAAATTACCACGCCTGTCTTCAATGCGCGGAAGTGAAATTATTTGTATATCTTTTATGGTAGTGTTGGTGTTCATTTTGTTTCAATTAGATCTTTTCTTCCTTTAGAAGCTGCTTTAAGTGCAGTATATATTTCTCCAAATTTAAGTTTTCCCTGTTTCAGGTCAAAAAATACTTTTAAAAACAGCCATTTAAAATAAGCCCCCTTAAAAACACGGCTTAGAAAAGCTCCCTGTACATAATACTTTTTCTTTACGCTTTGTATCAGCGCCGAGTGTACTTCAGGGTGCTGCACTATAACCTCGGGTTCCATAGCTATAATATAACCTTTATCTTTAAGGGTATAGATAAATATAGCTTCCTCTCCCATACTAAATTGTGCTCCAAGACCAAAGCGTTCGTCAAACTTAACATAATCCTTTAAAACGGCTTTATTAATCACCATTTCTACCGACATAATACTGAGCATATTAAAATCAGTAAGAGTAGTAATTCTTTTAGAAGGATATTTTTTAAATAACGAACCATCGGGCTTTACTGTCCTAAAAGCAATCAGGGCAGCATTTCTCTCGGCGTTAAATGCCTGCAGTACCTTTTCTTCAAACTGTGGTTTAAAAACCACATCATCATCGGTAATAATACATATTTTACCTGTGGCTTTACTAAGAGCCAAATTCCTACTTTTAGAGAGCCCTGTTTCAAATGAATTAATAACCCTAACATTGGGATAGTTTGATTCTGCTATAGCATCGCTGGTGGTTTGATTAATAACCAGTATGGAATAGCCCGAAAAATGGTTAGGAAACATCGGGATTAAAAAATCAAGCGAACTTCGGTTCATGGTAGAAACCAAAATTTCAATATCCGATTTTTTAAATCCTTCCTGCAATTGTTTATATATTTACACAAATATAAAAATTTCCCTACGCACTAATGAAAATACTTTTGGTTGGCGAATACAGCAGGCTTCATAACTCCCTAAAGGAAGGCTTAACCACTTTGGGGCATGAGGTAACCATAGTTGGTACAGGAGATCATTTCAAAAAATATGATACCGACTACTCCATCCATCCAAAATACTTTAGTGATTACCTGTTATTACGCAAGGCTAAAAACTTTATTAAAAAGCTTACCGGCTACAATTTTGAAGAAACCGAAAAAGGATATAGGTTCAAAAAATTACTCCCTAAACTAAAAGGGTTTGACCATATACAGCTAATTAACTCAAACGCCATTGAAACCCAACCCGGTTTTCAGATAAAATTGTACAAAAAACTATTACAACAAAACAGGCAAATGAGTTTGCTTGTTTGTGGTGACGACACCCCTATTATAGACTATTGCCTTAACGGAGACCTTAAATACTCCATACTCACACCTTATATTGAAAAAAGGGCAACGGCCCAATATTACAACTATTCTCTAAAGTACCTTACCCCTGCTTACCGCGTGCTATTTAATTGGGTTAAAGATAATTCGGTTTGCCTTGTAACATCTGATTTGGATTATGAAGTCCCTATGAAGGCTCAGGGTTACACTACACGCTTTATACCTAACCCTATTAATACTGATTTGATTACTTACAATCAACCTGCAATTACCGATAAGATTATCATTTTTTTAGGGATAAACCGAATGAGTTACACTAAAAAAGGAATCAGCTTTTTTGAGGAAGCACTCAATATAGTAAAGCAAAAGTATGAGGATAAAATAGAGATTATTGTAACCGAGAATATCCCGTACAAAGAATACATAAAGCTGTATGACAGGGCACATATTTTACTGGATCAGGTTTATGGTTACGACCAGGGATATAATGCCCTTGAGGCTATGGCTAAAGGAAAAGTGGTTTTTACAGGTGCAGAAACCGAATTTACCCAACATTATAATCTTACCGAAAGAGTTGCTGTAAATGCATTACCTGATGCCGAAGCCATTGCAAAAGAACTTTCGTTTTTAATCGAGAATCCCAAAGAGATTAAAGTTATCAGTAAAAGTGCAAGAAGTTTTATAGAACGGGAACACAACTACATTAATATAGCCGAAAAGTATATTGAGGCATGGAAATAAAATCAAGAAAATATCTTTTTTCTGAAGAAAAATGTTAAAATCAATAAATAAATAGCGTAGGTAAATGTGTGTGCCATAACAGCACCTTGTGCCCCAAAACTTTGTATAAAAAAAGTAGCCGTGATATAAAGTATTGCAAAAGACAACAGCTCTGTAATTATAAATGCCTTAGTCATTTTTTTAGCAAAAAACTCATAGCCCAATATAAGAGAGCATGCCTTTAAAAAATCTCCCGTTAATTGCCATACAAATAGCTCACTCATGGGTAAAAACTCATCACTAAGTAAAATGGTAATTATGAAACGTTTAATCAAAAAAATAAAAATCAGCGCAACTCCAAACAAAGGTATTACGGTTTTATAATAACTAAAAAAAACTTTTTGGGTTTCCTTATTTGTTACAGCTTTACTGAGTTTAGGAAAAAAATATACCGTAAGTAAAGTAGAGACAAACATAAGATAGTAAGTAGAAATACGGTTTACAGCCTCCCAGTAACCAGCTTCATTCTCGCCATACTGAGAAATAATACTATTCCTGATATACAACGACACCAAAGCTCCCATTACTACTGTAACCAAAGCCATTAAGCTATAAGAAAAAAAGTTTTTTAATACTCCCGGATTAAAAAAAGAGAAATCAATATAACCAAAGCCCGGCAGCTGTTTTTTTAGCATTAAAAATGAAAAAACAAACATAATTGCAGGCGTAAGGGTTACAGCCAGTAACGCCCCCTCTATACTATATTGCCAGGTTAAAAATGCAGAAAGCAATACACCTGTTATGTTACCTGCTATATTTACTTTTATAACCTGTTTGTACTTACTAAGTCCGTTTAAAACAGAAGTAATTACAATATTACCTGCATACCAGGGCAGTGCAAAAGCCAAAACCTTAAACACCCACTGATGCTCAGGATTCTTTAAAAAAAATAAGCTGAAATAATCTGCCGAAAAAAACAGGACAGTACCCAAAATAAGCACCAATCCCAGAATGGAAAAAAACAACGTAGATAAAACTTCATTTAGTTTTGTTTCATTTTTTTCAAACTCTGCAACATATTTAATTATACCGTTTTGAAAACCAAGGGTAGAAACCGAATCGGTTATAGAAAGAAAGTTTCTTTGATTTCCTATAAGAGCTAAGCCTGAAGGTCCTAAAAACTTAGCTATAATTTTAGAAGTTATAAGTCCGCCCAATACCCTTATCACTACACTAACAGAGTTAAGTGAAAAGACTTTAAAAAGCGATGATTCGAATATTTTTTTTATTCTTTTCAAGATTAATTTTATCCTATTTCCAACTCATAAAAGTCCTGTACCACAATGCGGGCACCAAAACTCTCTTTCCAAAACAAAACACCTTCGTTTATAGTTTTGCGGTCGTCACCAAAAGAAGGTCCTAAATCAAAGTATCTCTTATCTTTAAAAAGGGTTGTTATTAACTGCGAATACAGATAATCAATGCTCCCCAGTTCATTCTTATCGGGTGTAGCCGATATATATTGCGGCTTAGCAACCGTATCAGTAACAAACATAGTTGTTCCGGCTACGATTTCCCCATTATGATAAACATTAAAATGTTTTATGTTTTGAGGGAACTTGCTGTACAGCATTTTAATTTCTTCAAGCGTATGTACAGGGCGTGCTTCATGTTTCCTTTTAAGATTAGGTATTAAAACCTTACCCCAAAACAAGCCAAATTCGGGCTCTTCAACAATGGTAAGCTTGTTCTTCTCCCCTCTTCTTATAGCCTCTTTTCGCTTTCTTGTAAAAGGCAGCGGATTTTCTTGATCGTATACAGATACCCCGTCACGCCTTACCAATTTTGCTCCTAAATTAAACAAAGTAAACTCGGCCTCCTGAGCAGGATATTTATGATATATAGCAGGCACCTGCTTTAGGCAAAGCTTATTTATACCTTCATTCTTTAGAAAAGTGATAAGTGTAGTAAAAATCTCTGTAATGGCTAGCTGCTTAGTTTTAGGAGTATAAATGAGTCCGCCATAGGTAAGCCCCTGGTGTGAATACACAACACCATTATCCACATTAGCAGGAAGC
Organism: Flavobacterium sp. C4GT6; assembly: GCF_036347315.1. Taxonomy (NCBI): domain Bacteria; kingdom Pseudomonadati; phylum Bacteroidota; class Flavobacteriia; order Flavobacteriales; family Flavobacteriaceae; genus Flavobacterium; species Flavobacterium sp. C4GT6. Next base: position 221,087 of record NZ_JAZGZU010000005.1, on the reverse strand, counting down.
ACAGCAATTAGCTTATCTTCCTGAAATACCAGTAGTGAATAATCGGTAAAACGATCACTATGATATTCCATAAAATCTCTTTGAAACAAAAATGTACCGTTTTTGGACTCAGCTATAAAATCATTCCAAAGCGAGTAATGGGTAGTATTATATTTCTCAATCCTGTACATTTTCTAACTTTTCAAATACATGTTTCCCTTCGGCATCAATATAAATATATATTTCCTGAGGTTCTTTAAGATGAACATAACTTGCATCCTCCTGCAGGTTGTTTAATAATGCTTTGTCCTGAGAAAGATATGAAAACACAACCCTAAACAGGTTTACATTTGTTTTTAAATCTTTGTCAAACAGTTTAGCATTATCATCGTTCCATTTAATAGCCAGCAAAGTCCCGAACATTGAGTTCTTTTTAAGCTTATTATTTGTTTTATACTGACTTTGTAAACTATAGGCAAAACCTGCAAAACCACCATGATCTGCACCTATAATGATAATACCGTTAGGGTCGTTTTTAGTAATGTAGCCTATTAACTCTTCCAGCCAAACGTTAGCATCCTTAATACCATTTAGGTATGTAGCTCTCTCGGTGTCTATTTCTTTTTCAAGCTCATTATCCAAAAGCTTTTTATAAACACTAATATGCCCCGGAGTAAACTTTTCTACAAAGAAAAAATTCCCTCCCTGAGATGTATTTTGCATTTGTTGCTTTAAGTCCTCTATGACATTATAATTTTGAGACCAACCATCTTTTAAAAACGGAATATCACTATAAGCCACATTACAAAAATCATATCCCAAATCAGGTCTGTTTATTAACAGGTAAGGCTTTTCAGTTATAAAATGAGTTTTATAATCATTATGCTTTAATGTTCGTAACACAGCATTATCTCCCACAATAATATCTCTGGCACTATACTCCTCAATATCGCCTGCACAATAGTGATGTTTCATGGAGAAGGTTGCCGAGTTAGACAGTAATGTAGAATAGTAATTAGACCTTTGGTTTGGATATACTGTAAAGCCATTATTGTTTAGATATGTCCAAAAAGTACTGTTATCAAAATTATGGATACTATCTTTAAGGTTTACAGGGTTTGTATAGCCATCGGGCTGAATGTAGTATATATTAGGTTTCTTTTTAAAAGTAACCTGTTCAATAGTATCAGGTTGTTTTTGCCATTGGGTACTTCGTTTGGTAAAAGCAGCTTCTAAAATAGGCGGCAGGTTAAAAACCGAAAGAAAAAACAGCAGTACAATAAAAAGCTTATAATACTTTCTGTATTTTTTAGAAATAAACCAGCTAACAAGCATTATAGCCACAAGTGTTCCTTTCTCTGTAAACGGTAAAGCAATCAGTTCAAAAATGTAGTAAAAAAACAAAACAGGCATCACTACAAAAAGGTAGTTTTTCCTGTAGTTTTCCATTTTAAACAGCGGCAGTATTTTGTATCCGGCATACAAAACCACAACAGGAACAAGCACATAATAAGCCGTAAAAAATAAAAACTGAACTAACGAATTCGCTAAGGCAAAATTACCGGAGTAATAAAACAACATAAGATAAAACCCAACAGCCAAACCTGCCAGTACAGGAGTATCTTTATCCGAATTAATAAAATCTAAAATACGCTGCCTTAGTTTTTCTATCATACTTATTTCCTTTTGAGTAAAAACATTGTTCTGTGTGTGTTAGGTATTTTCTGTTTTTCTAAAACATCAAAATACACACTGTATTCCTTTTCAAAGTCGGTAAGATTATAACCGTCAAAGTGATTTTTAAACTCACGTTTGCTCTTTAAAAGGAAATCAACCCACGAGTCTTCCCTATCGGGAAACTCAATGATAAGATATGGCGTTAAGGAAGCAAACAGCTTTGCCGACATATCAAAAGGTACATTACCCGTAAGGGAGATATGATGTATTAAAGCTAGTGCCATAGCCACATCATAATTGGCATTTTTAATCCTGTCCAGTAATGAATCTCTTTCGGTATTGTTTAGCCCTATGCCCGGTACAGGGTTAACCAAATCACTTACCAACGGTAAAATATTAGTTTCCTTTTGCTTTAGTACCTCAACATAGTTTTGATCTACCGCATTTGGGTCAATATCTGTTACCAGTATCTCTTTGGCTAAATCTTTAAGAACTCTTGAGAAAGTACCGTCGTTACCGCCAAAATCAATTAGCTTATCGGCATTAATACCCTGATACCATTTCCTTATCAGGTCTTTTTTATAAGCAAACGAGTCGGCATCGTAGTTAGTTACGCTATAGTAATCTTTCCACTCTGTTTTCTCATTAAGTTCAAGGTCTTTTATATAGTTATATAAAGAATCGAGTATTTTGATTTGCGACTCTTTAGGTATATTAACTTTCTTTTCTTTACCGCTTTCCTTATTACTGCTGTATTTTAAATCATATTTTGCAGTAAGGTAAATATTAGTGTACAGTACAGGGCTAAACCTGCATTTAAACGGTAGCATTTTAGCCACTTTATCTAACGGAACCCCATCAATATACTGCAACATTATTTTAAGCATATCGTTACCGTAGTATTTTGCTAAAAGTAACGGAGCGAAAAAGTGCATTAAAAACTGCTTGTAGGCTCTCCAGGGTTCACCTTCGTTGTAAAAATCAAACGAAAGCGTATCTACAAATATTGGCTTTCCTTTATGGTAAGTTATATTAAAAGCTGTTGCATCTTTAAGACTATAACCATTTTGCAGGCAATACTTTTGCAGCTTTAAGGTATGCAAAGCCACATGCTTGTATTGATTAAAACTCCACTCATACGGATAGGAAAAAAAAGATATATTTTCGGGTTTTAGGGTTACCCCTGTTTGTGTTGACTCTGTTTCCTCATGCGGGATTAGGAGTCCTGCCTTAAAAAGCTTTTCATAAAAACCACTACCCTTAAGCGAGTTGTACTGCTCAAAATAAATGGGGTTTACCTGCCTGAAAACCTGCCCTTGGTTAGTAAAAACATAACCGGACGGATCCCTGAAGGAAGAAGAATGCCTATTCTTTGTCTGCATCTGATTTCTCTTCTATATCAATATCACCTAAAAGATCTTCTCCCTGCTTTTTACCGAAAATCGATTTAAGCTTTAGGCTTATCCTTTTATAAAATAAAGCTATGGAAGCCCCTATCGCTACTAAAAACTGAACAATAAGTGCTCCTGTACCTGGATCGAAATATAAAAGTATATGACTCATAATTGTAATTTGAACTGGTAAAAATAAAAAATTCTGCGGCATATAGAGAATTAATCATACCTAATCGCTAAAAACATCCTTTTTATTACCTATTTAGGTAAAAAACAGCAGCTTTGGTAAATATTTTCTATTTTTAAGCAAAAAATAAAAACCAAGCAGTGAAGAGAAAACTACTTCCTTTTATACTATTATTACTTTATACTTTAACCGCAAACAGCCAGGTAGATATTGAGCTATACGAACAGTTTAACGGCAGGTATGATTTCACCTTTGTAGGTAACACATTAAACCTGCAACCTAATGGTGCAGGGGTAGACTGTAGTATACTTACCTCATCGTCGGCAGAACTTACACTTAACCCCGATGACACGATACTTAGAGCTTACCTGTACTGGGCAGGATCGGGCAGCGGAGATTTTGAAATTCAGCTAAACGGACAGGATGTAGTGGCATCACGTACCTTCCCTGTAGTATTTACCAGTAGTACTGATTTTATACCCCGTGATTTTTTTAGTGCCTTTGCAGATGTAACTACACTGGTGCAAACTACCGGAAACGGTACTTATACAGTGTCTGATCTCGACCTTACCGATGTTATTAATAACGATGTACCGCCCACACAAAACCTTTACTGTGTAAACGGAACCAACTTTGGAGGATGGGCTATTTTTGTGGTTTATGAAAATGACAATCTTCCGCTTAACCAGCTTAACCTTTATGACGGCTTACAGTTTGTACCAAACTCAATAGATATTGAACTCCCAAGCCTTAATGTTATTGATAACATAGGTGCCAAAATAGGTTTTATAGCCTGGGAAGGTGATGAGAACATTGCTAATAATGAAGTGCTTTCCATAAACGGAAACGTTTTGGGCAACCCTCCGTTAAACCCATCAAACAATGCTTTTAACGGTACTAATAGCGTAACAGGAGCCAGTGACATGTACAACATGGATTTGGATATTTACGACATCCAAAACCTTATACAGATTGGTGATGAGTCGGCAGATATTAGTCTGGAATCAGGTCAGGATTTTGTAATGGTAAATGCCATTATTACCAAACTTAACAGTCAGCTGCCCGATGCTACCATAGAGTTAGATGATATTACCCTAGCCTGTAATTCATTAGTCATTGAGGCCGACTATACTGTATACAACGTTAACAGTACCGACCTGCTTCCTGCAGGTACTCCCATAGCTATATATGCCGATGGTGTACTGGTAGCTACAACGCAAACACAAACCGAACTCCCTATTGACGGAAATGAAAGTGGTTCTATAACTATTACTCTACCCGCAGGAACTCCAACCGATTTTGAACTTGTTTTTGTTGTGGATGATAATGGTACGGGAACAGGTACAATTACTGAAACTAATGAGAATAACAACAGCTTTAGTGTAGATGTAAGCCTATGGATGTCTCCGCCATTTCAACAATTGGAAGACATAACCGTTTGCGAAACATTTAATGGCAGCGGCATTGGTATTTTTGATTTTTCGGCTTATGAGGAAGAACTTAAAAACTCTCCTACTGATGTAGTCCGTTTTTACACTTCTATGGAGAATGCTGAAAACGAAACCGATCATATTACCAACCCCGAGAACTATACTTCAAACGGACCTTCACAAATTATTTATGCCCGCCTGCAGGATGAGAACGGATGTTACAGTATAGGTGCTTTTGCGCTGCATGCTGTAGACTGCCTTTTCCCCGATGCTACTATATCTACAAACAATATTGAAAAATCGTGTGACTCACGAATAATAGAAGTTGCCTTTACGGTTTACAATTTAGACAGCGACGATATACTGCCGGCAGGGACACCAATATCCATTTATGCCAACGGACAGTTTATCGAGTATACCGAAACCCTATTAGACATCGCCATAGGCGGAAGTGAGGACGATGTAATTGTACTTACCATACCCGGTGGTATACCTATGGATTTTGAACTTACTTTTGTGGTTGATGACGATGGTACAGGGAACGGAATTGTACAGGAGATTGATGAAACTAATAACAGCTACAGCATAAACGTATCGCTGGTATCATCTCCTGTAATTACTGGACTGGAAGATATAATTTCCTGTAACGAAGGGTTTGGTTTGGGTACTTTTGATTTTTCTGATTATGAACAAAGCCTGAAACAAAACCCCGATGACATTGTAGCTTTTTACCTTACCCAACAGGATGCCGAACAAGGAATTAATCCTATAACTAATACTTCACAATTTATAACTACCGATAACCCTCAGGAAATTTTTGTGAGGTTAAACGATGAGTTTTGCTACAGTGTAGCATCATTTTTGCTCTATACCAAAAACTGTCCGCCACAAACCTACAATTATGTTACTCCAAACGGCGATGGCATAAATGACACTTTTTTTGTAAGAGGGCTGCGTAACATCTTCCTTAACTTTAAAATGAGCATTTATAATCGTTGGGGAGCACTGGTATGGATAGGTGACCACAGTAAGGAAGACTGGGACGGAATAGCCAGCGAAGCCAAAGTAGGAGCCGATAGCAGAACTGTACCTGTAGGCACGTACTACTTTGTACTGGAGCTTAACGAACCTGATTATCCGCAACCTATAGTAGGCTGGGTATATGTAAGCAAATAACACACAACTTATTATGAATTCAAAAGGCTGGAAAAGTTTTGCAGAACACATTAATGGAGAATACTTTAAAAAAGGATTTTGGTACCCGCCTAAAGTTAAAAAAGTACATAATGGTCATTCCGTTATATTTGAAAATTACTCTACAGGTGGCGAAGCACCTGTAACGTGTACAAAGGTTTACACCTACATTATTCCAAAAAAATATTTTGAATTTCATATATACAACAGCAGCATATTCAGCTCAATAGGAAAATATTTCGGCATGCAGGATATAGAAACCGGTGATCCTGTTTTTGATAAAAACTACATTGTAAAAAGTAATGATGGGTTTAAGGTAAAACAGTTACTACGAGACCCGAAAGTAAAACATGAAATTGAAAACTTTAAACGTATAAATTTAAAACTCTCAAAACCCGGGAAACTTTGGAAAAAACTTCCTGAAGGGGCTTATGAGCTTGAGTTTATAACGGAAAGAGACATTCATGATTACAGGGAGCTTGAAACAATTTACCTTCTCATAACTACAGTATTAGATCAGTTAGAAGAAATAGGTGTTCTTAACAAGAAAACAATATAAATACTTATATAAATAAGTAACAATACATTTATACAAGCTACTAATAGCATAATAACATTGATGTCTCTGAACAAAAAACCTTACTATGAAGCCTGAAAAATGGAATGATTTTGCCGAATACATTAATGGTGAGTTTATAAAAGAAAATAATTGGCACTCTGCTAAGGCCATTAAAAAGTATAAAGACCATATAGTGGTTTTTGATAACCATATAGCTTATCAAACGGTTAATAACACGACAACTACACAAATTTACACAAGGGTAACTATTCCCATAAACACCAACTACGAATTCAATTTTGAAGTGTACAGAAGAAGCCTTCTAAGCAATATAGGCAAACTCTTTGGTATGCAGGACATAGAAATTGGACATACTAAATTCGACAGGGATTTTATTATAAAAAGTAATAATGGTTTTAAAATAAAGCAGCTTTTAAACAATCCGGAAGTAAGGCAATCCTTGGAACAACTTAAAGGAATTTATATCACAACCTCAAAAAAAGAGGGTATTTGGGGCAAAAAACTTCCTAAAGGCAAAACAGAACTTACACTCTATACCTATGATGACATAACCGATTTTGAAATGCTTAAAGCCTTTTATGACCTGTTAACTACTTTGACAGATAAACTTGAAAGTATGGATTATATAAAAAGTGAAGCTATCTAATTTTTACCCAGCGATGGCAACGACCATTTAAACATCACAGCCATTAGCCTAACGATAATAATAACCCCCGATGTAAGTATATAAAGGAGTCCGTTTGAAACATCGAGCACTTTTAGTAAAAAGAAAACCCCACCACCTAAAATACAGATGGTGGCATATATTTCCCTTCTAAAAACAACAGGTATCTGGTTACATAATATATCGCGGGTCACTCCGCCAAAACAGGCCGTCATGGTACCCAGAGCAATACAAATTACAGGATGCAGGTTAACATCCAGTCCTTTTTCAAGCCCTATAAGAGTAAAAACACCAAGTCCAATAGTATCAAAAAAGAAAAGGGATGTGCGTAGCTTATCCAGTTTTTTCCTGAATATTATGGCCAGTATAAACCCGGCAGTAATCACATACATATAGTTAAGGTCCTGCATCCACCCTACCGGTGTGCGGCCTATAAGTACATCACGCAAAGTACCGCCGCCAACAGCTGTTACAAAGGCAATGACAAATACCCCAAACGGGTCCATTTTTTTGTTTAGCGCCGTTAGCACCCCCGATATGGCAAAAGCCATAGTCCCTAAAATATCAAGAAGGTAAAAAAACATTACATGTTTTGAGTGTAGTAGTTATAATCTTTTATAATAGTATCCACAAAAGCCATAGGACTACTGGAAACCGATTTTATCCCGGTTACCGATTCGATTTTGCTAACCAGTTTGGCAATAATTTCATAATCGGCAGATTTTACTGCAGTCTCATACGTTTCCTTAATGATCCTCACATCATTATCACTAAGTTTTATAACCAGCGAATAAGTAGGGACATAGTCACTTTTAAGCTCCTTTAATATGGTATGGTCAATATTAATTTTGTTTTTAAGTGTAATTACGGCCGTACCTGCTGCCATATCACCTATTCGTTGTGTTTTATCGCTTATTATCATAACAATAAGTCCTATAAAACTAAGGGGTGGCGTTACCTCGATTATCCTGAAAAGCCATCTTATAAGATAATCGGCAAAGCTGGACTGATAGCCGTCTATTTTTATCACCTTTATCTTCAAAATCTTTTTCCCTACAGTTTGCCCTTCCATCAAATTTTCAAAAAAGAGTGCATAAAAAACCACAGGCAGAGATATTAATCCATAAATCGCCATTAAAGAAGCCCCGTCTGTTTCGGCTAAATTTTCAATATTGAAAATATTGAAAAACAATACAATAATTACCGTATAGTAGGAAATAATAATTACTAAATCAAGCAAATACGCCAGTACTCTTTCGCCTATAGATGCCGTAGTAAAATTTATATTAACATTTTGAGTTGTGGTTATGGATAATTCTGACATATTTTTTATTTTAGCTTCCCTATGAGAGAAGTAGCATTTATAAAACAAAATAAAGAAAAATGGCTTGAATTTGAACAGGCTATTTTTGGTAAAGCTAAAAAAAATCCTGATGAATTAGCGAGTTTGTATATTCATTTGGTAAACGACCTCTCATTCGCACAAACCTACTATCCTAAAAGCAAAGCTGTTACCTATTTAAACCATCTTGCATCTATCACATATCAAAAAATTTATAAAACAAAGAGGGAAGAAAGCAACAGGTTTATAAGCTTCTTTAAAACAGAAGTTCCCCTAATAGTATATCAATACAGGCGATATGTTTTATATGCCTTTATACTTTTTACTGTTTTCACAGCCATTGGAGTTATATCTGCCATGAACGACACCACCTTTGTAAGACTAATACTGGGCGACCACTATGTAAACATGACTCTTGAAAACATAGAAAACGGAAATCCTGTAGCTGTTTATAAAAGCGGTAGTAATTGGGGAATGTGGTTTTCTATTACAAAAAACAATCTGGAGGTAGGGCTTAAATCCTTTTTCTTTGGGATATTTGGTGGCCTGGGTACTGCTTATATACTATTTAGAAATTGTGTTATGCTGGGATCATTCCAGTACTTTTTTATGGAACAGGGTGTTTTTTGGGAAAGTGTTCGCGGTATATGGATACATGGCGCCATGGAAATATTTGCTATGGTAATAGAAGCCGCAGCAGGCTTAATTTTAGGTGCATCATTACTGTTCCCTAAAACCTACTCACGTAAAGCCTCACTTAAAATGGGCTTTAAAAACAGTTTTAAAATTGTATTAGCCACTATGCCTTTTACTATAATGGCAGGTATACTGGAAGGTTTTGTAACCCGATATTCGCCGGATATGCCCCGCTTTTTAAATGTATTTATTATACTGGCTACTTTAGCACTTATATCATTTTACTTTTTAATTTACCCATTCATTGTACATAAAAAAACACACCTGAAAAATGTTTAAACTATACCGACTTCGTGATTTTAGCGCTCTTATTAACGACAGCTTTTCTTTTTTTAAATATCACGGGAAAAACTATTTTAAAAATTACTTCATTATAAATGGGGGAATACTTGTTGTAATAGCACTGCTTACTTACCTTACCACTAATGTTATTTTTACATCTATAGGTGATCTTAATTCACCGGGAGCACAGGAAATGCTTTTGGATTATTTTGATAACAATCTATGGTATTTTATTGGCGTAGGGGGTGTTATAGTACTACTATTAATGATACTTTCATTATTAAACTACAGTTACCCTGTACTATACCTTAAAACCCTGCAAAACAATCAAAAACCTACTGTTAAGGATATAGTAACGCTATTAAAATCAAACGCAGGGAAAATAATATTATTCCCTATTGCTTCATTAATAAGTTTTATACCTTTATTTACAATAATTGCTCTTATATCGGGATTCTTTATCGTGACAATAATTGGTATTCCGGTTGCCTGTATCATAATAGCAGCAATGGCAAGTTGGATGATGCTTTCTTTTTACGACAACATTACTACCGATAACGGTTTTTTCACTTCTTTCTCTAAAGGAATAACCATATTAACAAACCGTTTTTGGCAAAACGTAGGTGTAACAATAATAATAGCCATTGTAGTATTTTGTACTAATTTATTTTTCTCATTGATTCCTGAGTTATTATTAAAATTCACCCTGTTAACTGAAACTACCGACATTTCTTCTGTATCTGTAATTATTGCTATAATAAGCACTATTTTATCAGTATTTATAAGTTATTTATTAACCAATCTTACTGTTATTTCTCAGGGAATGATTTATTACAGCTATGAAGAATCAGTACATAACAATTCACTGGATTCAGAAATAGACTTAATTGGAGGTGAAAGTGAATAAAAAGCTTGCAATATTATATATAATTTGTATTTCATTTTTCCAGCCTGTTTTTGCCGATACTATTGAAAAAGACACCCTGAAAATCGAAATGCACTTTCCGCTTGCAGATACGGTTAAGTATACTCAAAGACAATTATCCCCTAACTTTAAAGATAAATATGAGGGTAAAGATTTTGTGTATGAGGTTAAACCGAGGGCTAAAACTGCATGGGATCGTTTTTGGGAATGGGTTGGACGCCTTATAAGAGACCTTTTAGGGGCAGGCGATAAAGCCTCAAACTCCTATTTTCTTATCTATACTTTAAGGACAATAGCGATAGCTTTAATTGGGTTTGTAATTTACCTAATAGTAACAGCGCTGCTTGGAAAAGACAAATACTGGATTTTTAAACGTTCGAGCAAAAAGATAACCGCCGAAGAAATAATGACAGAAAAACTGTCTCAGGCAAACTTTAAAGAGCTAATTGAAAAAACAAAACAGGAAGGCGATTACAGGCTGGCTACAAGGTATTACTACCTGTGGTTACTAAAACTGCTTACATACAGGGAAATAATAGAGTGGCATCCTGACAAAACCAATACAGATTATTTGTATGAAATAACTAATACAGAACTGAAAGAAAATTTTAAATACCTATCATACATTTATGACTATATATGGTATGGCGAATTTGAAATAAAAAATGACGCTTTTATCAAAGCAGAAAAAGCATTTACTAAAACCATTAATACTCTTTAACCATGAAAAAAAGCCTTATCATATATATGGTGCTGTTCGCCTTGGTTATAGCACTAATAATGGTGGTTGATGCTAACAAACCCGAACCTATAAGCTGGAGACCAAGTTATAAAACCGAAGAAAAAATCCCTTTAGGGCTATATGTTTTCGATAAAGAAGCCAAAACTATTTTTAAGGACAGTAAACTTAAAAAATTCAGCGTTACACCTTATGAATATATTACTCCCCTATACGACTATGATATTGACAATTATACCGAAAAGGGTACTTTTATAAATATTGATGTAACCAATAAGATTGACAACGAGTCGGTACAGGAACTACTGTATTTTGCCGAATACGGAAGTACGGTATTCCTTAGTATGCAGGACTTCCCTAAGGCTATTCTTGATTCACTGAAAATAGAAACATCTTATCGTTATTACAGTACCGATTCGTTAAAGCTTACTCTTGCCGATAAAACTAAAAATATCGACAAGTTATATTATAGCGAAGGGGTTGGGTTTACCTATTTTGATAAACTGGATACTTTAAACACCCTAATACTGGGTTACCAAAGGCTGGATAAGAAAAAAGATGTCAATTTCATTAAGGTTCCTTATGGTAACGGAGCTTTTATATTACATACACAACCTGCGGCATTTACTAATTTCCACCTTTTAAAAAATAATCATTACCACTATGCAGAACAGGTACTGTCATACCTCCCACAAGGTAATATATACTGGCACTCAAAATCGTTAATAGATGACCAACTTGAAGGCTCAGCTTTAAGATATTTCTTAAAACAACCTGCCTTTAAAGCTGTATATCGCTTAGGACTATTATGCCTGTTTATATTTATATTCTTTAATGCCCGAAGAAAACAACGTATTGTACATGATATACCTCCGGTAAAAAACACAACTATAGACTTTACCAAAACCATAGGTAACCTTTATTACCAGGAGAGAAACCATCATACCATAATCCAAAAGAAAATTATTTATTTCCTGGAACATATAAGAACGGTTTACCTTATAGATACTTCCAGCCTGAATAATGAGTTTGTAGAAAAACTACACCAAAAAACAGGAAAGCCTCTTGAAGATATTGAAAAAGCCGTAAGTTTGATAAAACGACACCGAAACAGCTTTGAAAGTAGCGAGGCTGATGTGATACAGATTAATAAAGCAATAGAAAAACTGATACTATAATGGAATCATTTGAAAATAATAACACCGAAAACAATCCGGAGAACCTTACTAATACAGAAAACCACACACCGGAAAACAATAATACCGAAACGCAAAGCGACAACATTAACTTTGGTATGAGGCTTGATTTAAACGAGCTGCAACAAAGCATAAACGATGTTAAGCAGGAAATAGGCAATGTTATTGTGGGGCAACACAAAATGATAGACAGGCTGCTTGTCGCCATACTGTCTAACGGACACGTATTGCTTGAGGGTGTACCGGGAGTTGCAAAAACCATTACAGCCAAGCTTTTGGCAAAAACCCTTTCTCTTGATTTCAGCAGAATTCAGTTCACGCCCGACTTAATGCCTTCAGATATACTGGGAACATCGGTATTTGATATGTCTAAATCATCCTTTGATTTCAAAAAAGGACCTATATTCTCTAATTTCATACTGATTGATGAGATAAACAGGGCTCCGGCAAAAACACAGGCGGCGCTTTTTGAGGTGATGGAAGAAAGACAAATTACTATTGAAGGAAATAGCTATAAAATGGAATCTCCGTTTCTTGTAATAGCGACTCAAAACCCAATTGAGCAGGAAGGTACTTATCGTCTTCCGGAAGCACAGCTGGATCGTTTCCTTTTCAAAATTACAATAGACTATCCAAAACTTGAAGAAGAGATTGCTATACTGCAAAGAGAAAATGCATTACAAAACAAAGAGAAATTACAGGATGTAAAAACCATACTTTCTCAGGCAAACATCATAAAATACCAGTCACTGGTAAAACAAATTGTTATAGAGCCACAGCTTTTAGAGTACATTGCTAAGCTTGTAGCAAACACACGTGACAATGCTTTCCTTTACCTTGGAGCTTCTCCACGCGCCTCGATCGCCATACTAAATGCTGCAAAAGGATATGCAGCCCTTAGAGGCAGGGACTTTGTAACGCCTGATGATATTAAAGATTCTGCTGTACCTGTACTGCAACACCGTGTTGTAATAGCACCGGAAAGAGAAATGGAAGGACTTACCGGAGAACAGATAATAAGACAGATAATTGACACTGTAGAAATTCCGCGTTAATGAAAAAGTGGCTTAAGCAAATATATCTTAACAATTTCTTTTTCTATGTATTTATAGGCATACTAATAAGCTTCACAGTAGCTTATTTTATACCTGCACTATACCATGTAACCTGGATTTTGTTTTACATTTTTATTGCCTTTACGGCGATTGATTTTGTATTGCTTTTTACCAACCAAAAGTTTAAGGCATCCAGAAACACGCCCGAAAAGTTCTCTAACGGAGATGAAAACCCTGTTACAGTAACCATGGAAAGCGGTTATAATTTCCCGGTACATGCAAAAATTATAGATGAGATTCCGTTTCAGTTTCAGGAACGTAATTTTGAAATTAAAAAGAAACTCTCTACCAATAAGGAAGAAACCCTTAAATACCAGCTTAGACCGTTAGAAAGGGGCGAATACCACTTTGGGAAACTAAATATTTACATCTCTTCTCCGCTACAGCTGGCATGCAGGAGGTTTATTTTTGACGAAGGTAAAATGGTACCCACCTACCCTTCGTTCATTCAGCTTAAAAAGTACGACCTTATCGCTTTTTCTAATACACTTATGCAGTATGGATTAAAAAAAATAAGGCGCATAGGTCATACTATGGAGTTTGAACAAATTAAAGAGTATGTATCGGGCGATGATATTCGTACCATAAACTGGAAAGCCACTGCTAAAAGAAAACAGCTTATGGTAAACCAGTTTCAGGACGAAAAATCACAAAACGTTTACATGGCTATAGATAAAGGCCGTGTTATGAAAATGCCTTTTAACGGGTTAAGCCTTTTGGATTATGCCATTAACTCAACCCTTGTACTTTCTAACGTTATCTTAAAAAAACAGGATAAGGCAGGTATGTTCTCCTTTTCCAAAAAGGTAGAAAACCGTGTTGCATCTGAAAGGCGTACTTCCCAAATGCAAAAAATAATGGACAACCTGTATAATGTTGAGACCGATTTTTTTGAAAGTGACTACGGCAGGTTGTATGCCGATATTAAAAGGAATATCAACCACAGGAGCCTTATTATTTTATATACCAACTTTGAAACTATGGACGGGCTTAAAAGGCAGTTACCCTACCTAAAAGCTATTTCAAAAAACCATCTTCTTGTGGTTGTATTTTTTGAAAATACCGAGCTGGATGAGTTTATCAATAAAAAGGCGGATGATATACAGGAAGTGTATGACAAGGTGATTGCCGAAAAGTTTGCTTTTGAGAAAAGGCTTATTGTAAGCGAACTAAAGAAATACGGTATCCATTCGGTACTAACAAAACCCGAAAACCTTACTATAGAAAGCATCAATAAGTATTTAGAGATAAAAGCAAGGGGTATATTATAATTAATATACTTTGTACCTTTACTGCCTTTAACCCTGCTTACATGAAACAGATTTCAAGTACACAAAATCCCTATATAAAATCGCTTGTACAACTTCAGGACAAAGCCAAAGCCCGCAGGCAAAGCGGAACTTTTCTTATTGAAGGGCAACGAGAAATAATGCTTGCTGCAAAAGGCGGCTATACTGCCGAAACAATTTTGTTTGTACCCGATATGATTAGCGAATCTCAGGTAAGGGAACTAAGCCAGCCTGATACCGAATTAATTGAAATAAGCAGGGACGTATACCAAAAACTAGCCTATCGTGATACTACCGAAGGGATTTTGGCTGTTGCAAAAACAAAAACATTAAGCCTTGATGATTTAAAACTAGGTGACAATCCTTTAATAATGGTAGCCGAAGCTACCGAAAAACCGGGTAATATTGGCGCTATACTTCGTACTGCTGACGCCGCTAACCTGGATGCGGTTATTATTGCCAATCCTAAAAGCGACATGTACAATCCAAATATTGTACGCTCCAGCGTAGGTTGCCTGTTTACAAATCAAATTGCCACAGGTAGTACTACCGAAGTAATTGAATACCTTAAAAACAAAGGGATAAGCATATACTGTGCAACCTTACAGGAGTCTACCTACTACCATACACAAAACTACACCACCCCTACCGCACTTGTTGTAGGCACCGAAGCTACGGGACTAACACAGGAATGGAGGGATGCATCTACCAAAAATATTATTATACCCATGCAGGGCGAAATCGATTCCATGAACGTTTCTGTAGCGGCTGCAATACTTATTTTTGAAGCGAAAAGACAGAGAGGTTTTTAACTTCAACTTTATACTATAAATACCGGGAAAACCGTTACTTTACTAAATTTATTCCTGTATAAATTTATGGAGCATATAAGCGTATCCTATCATTTACTAATTCCAAGTCTTATTTGTAGTATAGGGCTTTGTATTATATGCTTTAATTTAAAAAAATTACTAGCTAGAAATAAAGTATTCTGGATAGCGGCTATTGCTTTCTTTACTATCTACCTGTTTATTGTGGGTAGCGCATTATACGACACTTATTACTACGAGTGGAGCCTTAATCAATACGATCTTAATAAAGACGGAATATTTTCGGGGAACGAAATTAACGAGGATCAAAAAAAAGCTATGCAAAACCTAATTAATGACTCCGGAAGAAACTTTTCTTTCATTACAGGCTTTATATTTGCATTAATAGTATCATCAGTCATTTATCTGTCAGGACGCCTAATCAGTAAAAACAACAAAATAAAAAATGCACACTAAACTATTAGCCTTATTCATTACACTTATTTCTTTTACTGTTTATGCTCAGGAAAACGAGGGTATTAACTGGGACGAGTCGACCATAAACGACAAAATAAAACTCAGCATCCCGCTTAGCGAGTTTCAGGATCGTTATAAAAGTGCCGATAGTACTGCTACTGTTTACAGATATTCGTGCACTGATATGCAGGAAAAAGAAACCGAATTTTACTACTACAAAGGTGTAGGTTTTGAGTTGGTTAACGATACATTGCACTTTAGAAATATTGATTTTACCGCTCGAAAAGCAATGTATTTTGCTACAGATGACGACTGGTTTGACCATACTACAAAACTAAAAAGCTTTGGCCGTTCTTTCCCCGAACAGTCTCAGTACATAGAAGACCTTTATGACGAAGCAACTAACGAAGAGTACCAAAGAGTAGTGATTTTCCCGAGAAACCTTTCGGCAGACTACGAATGGAATTTCAATTTTAAAGACGGAAAACTCTCCTCTATTGAATATGTAGAAAACTGCATGTAATGGGTACACCAAAAACCTATCATAACCCCATAAACGGGGAATATACCAAAATACTGGAAAGCGCTGCCGATACTAATGGAGAATATACCTTTCTTGAAGTAAGCCTTATGCCGGGAGGAGGGAATCCGCCACATTACCACACTAAGTTTACCGAAGAGTTTATTGCTGTAAAAGGGCTGCTGGGCATACAGTACAAAAAACAGGATATTCACCTTAAACCCGGTGAGAGCAGGCTGGTACCCATACGCACCGTGCATCGTTTTTTTAATGATACCGATGAAGAAATTGTTTTCAGGATCATACTCCGCAAAGGTCAACCCGGTTTTGAGAACTTTATAAAAACCCTTTTCGGGCTGGTAAACGACGGCAAAACAACCAAAAGGCAAACACCTAAAAACCCGTTGCACGCGGCACTATTATTACGCTGGGGTGATACTTATTTAAAAAATCCGTTTTTTTACCTCCTTACCCCTTTTGCCGGACTGGCATATTTTTTGGCTAAGATTACAAAAACCGATACTAAACTGCAAAACAAATACTGCCGTTAATCCCTATAAAATAAGGCTATACCATTATAAGATAATGTGATGTAACCCTATTGTAAATGTTAATATATTTGACTATTTTTAAGGCTAGTGTTACAGATATATGATAGAGATAGATATAGAACAGGAAAACAAGGCAATTGCCAAAGAGTACAAAGAGCTACTGCGCATTAGTTACCAAACCCTTACAGAGGAAGACAAAAAACTGATACGTAAGGCTTTTGACGTGGCTGTAGATGCCCATAAGGACCAAAGAAGGAAATCGGGAGAAGCATACATCTTCCACCCTATTGCCGTAGCCAAAATTGTAGCTGCCGAAATTGGTTTAGGTGCTACCTCTATTGCCTGTGCCCTTATGCATGATGTGGTTGAAGATACCGATATTACCGTGGAAGACATCGAGAAGATGTTTAACCCTAAAATAGCACAAATTGTTGCCGGACTTACCAAAATTGCCAAGGTAAAAACCGATCAGGAAATATCAATACAGGCAGAAAACTTCCGTAAAATGCTGCTTACCCTTAATGATGACGTTAGGGTAATACTTATCAAAATTGCCGACAGGCTGCACAATATGCAGACTATGGAATCGATGGTTGACTATAAGCAGGCAAAAATAGCATCGGAAACCCTTTACATATATGCCCCACTGGCACACCGTCTTGGTTTATACAACATTAAAACCGAGCTGGAAGATCTTGGCCTTAAGTATACAGAGCCCGAAACTTACAATGATATTGTGAGTAAAATGAAGGAGAGCAAGGAAGAGCAGGATGCTTATATCAAATCTATTTCAGATGTGCTTAAGGATTCCTTAAATGGTGAAGGTATTGAATACAATATTAAAGGAAGACCAAAATCCATATACTCCATAAGGAGAAAAATGCTGGCACAGGGCGTTACCTTCGACGAGGTTTACGATAAATTTGCCCTTCGTATTATTTATAAAGCCAAACCACAGGAAGAAAAATTCCTGGCATGGAAAATATACTCCATTGTTACAGATCATTACAGGCCAAGCCCCAGCAGGTTAAGGGACTGGATATCTTCACCTAAATCTACCGGATATGAAGCCCTGCATATTACCGTAATGGGACCTAAAGGACGATGGGTAGAAGTACAGATTCGTAGTGAACGTATGGACGAGATTGCCGAAAAAGGTTATGCAGCACACTATAAATACAAAGGTAATGGCGGTGAAGAACACGGGTTGGAAACATGGCTTAACCTTTTAAAAGAGGCGCTGGAAAACACATCGGGCAGTGCTGTTGATTTTGTGGAGGATTTTAAACTGAACCTCTACTCTAAGGAGATTTATGTATTTACACCAAAAGGAGATATTAAATCATTACCTAAAGGGGCAACATCACTGGATTTTGCTTTCAGCATCCACTCTGAAATCGGTATAAAAACAAGAGGTACACGTGTAAATGGTAAACTGGTTCCGTTAAACCACGTGCTTAACAGCGGGGATCAGGTAGAGATTATTACTTCTGCCAACCAAAAACCGAATCCACACTGGCTGGACTATGTAACCACCTCACGTGCCCGAAACAAAATAAAGAACGTACTTAACGAAAGTACCAAGAAGATTGCCGAAGAAGGTAAAGAACTGCTTACACGTAAACTACGCCACCTTAAGGTTACACTTAATGAGAGTGTGGTTAACGAACTGGTTAACTATTTTAAGCTAAAAACCAGTCTGGATTTATTTTACCGCGTGGGTGTAGGTACTATAGATAACCAACAGCTTAAAGAGTTTGCTGCGCTTAAGAGCAATACCTTTATGAACTTCTTTAAGGGCAATAAAATTAAGCGTACGCCAAGCCATCCGCAGGAGCAGGTACATAAAGATGAAATCAGCAGGAATTATGACCTGTTGGTATTTGGTAAAGATCAGGATAAACTGGACTATAAACTTGCCAACTGCTGTAACCCTATACCGGGAGACGATGTGTTTGGTTTTGTAACCATAAATGAAGGAATCAAGGTGCATAAAAAAGACTGTCCAAACGCCATAAGGCTACAGTCTAATTATGCTTACCGTATTATGCCTGCAAAATGGATAGACTCTTCTCAGGAAGAATTTAAGGCTACCCTTAAAATCACCGGTATGGATACACTGGGTCTTGCCAACGAGATTACCAAGGTAATATCAAACAACATGCATGTAAACATACAAAGCATATCCCTTAGCGGAAATGCCGGAATATTTAACGGACAGGTATCGGTTATTGTACAAAACAACACCATACTTAAAAAACTAATGGAAAATATTAAAAAGATAGACGGTATTGATAAAGTAACAAGAATTACCAACAATTAATGTGGTTTAGAAAAAAACATAAAGACCCCGTAAATCCGCTTTCTTATCATGAAAGCGGATTTAATCTTAATGACCAACACATTAAATGGAACGAAATACGCAAGGTAACAGCTTATAAGGAAGACCTCATAACTGTAGACTGTATACATGTAAATATTGAGATGGAAAACAATATAGCTTTTACCCTACATGAAGATTTATCAATATACAATGAGTTTATGAAAAAACTCCAAGATAATGTACAAATAAGTCTGGCTTGGTTTCAAAATGTGGCTTTTCCTGCTTTTGGGAGAAATGAGGCTGTTATTTATGATAAGAGTAAAATCAGTTTTAGCCAATAACCTTTTACTTCACAAAATTTAGTTTATCTTTGCACTTTGATTCACAAACTGATGGAAGAGAATAAAAACCAGGAGATTGTAAAAAATGTTTTCACGAAGTACCTTGAAGATAAGGGACATCGCAAAACCCCTGAGCGTTATGCTATACTTCAGGAAATATACAACAGCCAGGAGCATTTTGATATAGAGTCACTTTATATCAAAATGAAAAACAAAAACTACCGTGTTAGCCGTGCTACGCTATACAATACTATAGAACTGCTTTTGGAAAGCGGCCTTGTAAGAAGGCACCAGTTTGGCCAAAATCAGGCTCACTACGAGAAATCGTATTTTGACAAGCAACATGATCACATTATCATGACAGATACCGGAGAGGTTATAGAGTTTTGCGATCCAAGGATACAAAGCATCAAAAAAACCATAGAGGAAATTTTTGGTATTGAAATTCATAACCATTCTTTATACCTTTACGGCCAGAAAAAACAACCTGCTACCGATAATTAATTCGGTTGCATAAAGAGATATAATAAACCAACTCTTTCTAAGAAGTTGGTTTTTATTTTGTTAAGAACATACAATATCAGCATAATATAAACAAACAAGAACACAGAATGACTGTAGATTTGCTACTTGGGTTACAATGGGGAGACGAAGGCAAGGGTAAAATTGTTGACGTACTAACTTCTAAATATGATATTATTGCCCGTTTTCAGGGAGGGCCTAATGCAGGGCACACTCTTGAATTTGACGGCATAAAACATGTTTTAAGAACTATTCCATCCGGAATTTTCCATGAAAGCTCCGTTAACATCATCGGTAACGGTGTGGTTATGGATCCGGTTGTTTTCCAAAAAGAACTGGAAGGCCTTGAAAAATTCAATATCGATATTAAATCAAGACTGCTTATATCCAGAAAAGCACATCTTATCTTACCTACTCACCGTTTGCTTGATGCAGCATCTGAAGCTTCAAAAGGTAAGGCAAAAATTGGTTCTACATTAAAAGGTATCGGCCCTACTTATATGGACAAAACCGGAAGAAACGGTATCCGTGTAGGTGATATTGAGCTGGAAGACTTTAAAGAGCGTTACAGAGCTTTAGCTGATAAGCACGAGGCTATGATTTCTTTTTATGATGTAAACCTTCAATACAACCTTAAAGAAATGGAAGAGGAGTTCTTTGCAGCTGTAGAAGCACTTAAAGAACTTACCTTTATAGACAGTGAAGCTTACCTAAACCAGGCACTTAAGGATGGTAAATCTATCCTTGCAGAAGGTGCACAGGGATCACTTCTTGATATTGACTTTGGTACATATCCGTTTGTTACATCATCAAACACAACTGCTGCAGGAGCATGTACCGGTTTAGGTATTGCACCAAACAGGGTTAAAGATGTATTCGGTATCTTTAAAGCATACACTACACGTGTGGGTAGTGGACCATTCCCTACTGAACTTTTTGACGAAGTTGGATCTACAATGGCTAAAGTGGGTAACGAGTTCGGTTCTGTTACAGGACGTGCAAGACGTTGCGGATGGCTAGACCTTGTAGCACTTAAATATGCTGTACAGGTTAATGGTGTAACTCAGCTTTACATGATGAAAGGTGACGTGCTTTCGGGCTTTGAAACCCTTCAGGTTTGTACTGCATACAAATACAAAGGACAGGAAATAGACCACCTTCCTTACAACATTGAGCCGGAAAACGTAGAGCCGGTATATGTTGAGAAAAAAGGCTGGAATGCCGATCTTACCGGAATGACTTCTTACGAAGAGTTTCCGCCAGAATTAAAAGAATACATCGAGTTTATTGAGAAAGAACTGGAAGTACCTATCAAAGTTATCTCTGTAGGGCCGGACAGAACTCAAACAATAATAAAATAATAGCAAAGCGCTTTAGAATTCTAAAGCGCTTTTTTTTTTACACTTTGGTTCGGTTATTGCTCTAACACAACAGTTATAAACAATTAAGGTTAGTGAATTGTATTTTACTTAAATTTGCAACAAATTTTTACACATTGAAAAAACTGTTTTTTATTCTGCTCTCATTTTTAGCTTTTTACAGCTCCCCTGCCCTTGCTCAGGAAAAAATAAAAGTACTGCATACTGACTATACCGATAAAAACGAAAACGAAGTACCGGGAGCTATTACCCTTATAGGCAATGTTGAAGTAGAGCATAACGGTTCTATCATGAAGTGTAACAAGGCCTATATACTGGAAAAGGAAAACTACCTAAAGGCTTATGGTAACATAAAATTCAATCAGGGGGACACTCTGCATATGAATAGTGATTATGCCGAATATAACGGCAACAAGAACTTTGCATTTGCATCGGGCAATGTAGTGATGCGTTCGCCGGAAATGACCCTTACTACCGATACCATTTATTTTGACCGAAACAAACAGGAGGCTTATTACAATTCGTATGGTACCATAGTAAACGGAGACAATACACTTAAAAGTAAGTCGGGAAGGTTTTATGCCAACCAAAAGAAATATCAGTTCCTTACAGCGGTTACATTAACCAATCCGCAATATGTATTAAAGTCAAACCATCTTGATTATTATACCAACTCGGGGCACTCCTATGTATTCGGACCAACAACTATTACCAGTGAGGAGAACTATATTTATACCGAGAAAGGTTTTTATGACACTAAAAAGAATTTTGCACACCTGTTAACCAACTCCTACATTAAATATGACACTCAGGTTATAAAGGGTGATAGCATTTATTATGACAGGAACAGGGAATTCTCATCGGCAACTAATAATGTAAGGGTTACCGATACCGTAAATAAATTTGTAGCAAGAGGGCATTATGCCGAAGTATACAAACAACTGGATTCCCTATACCTTACAAAAAGAGCCGAAGTGGTTACACTGGTAGAGAAAGATTCGCTTTATACTCATGCCAAACAAATTGTAATTACCGGTAAGGAAGGCGAAAGAGTTGTAAGAGGTTATAACAATGCACGTTTCTACAAAGTAGATATGAGTGGTAAGTGTGATTCTATACATTCTGAAGAGGTAACCGGACTTACACAGCTTATTGGTCGCCCTGTGATATGGAATGGTAAAAGCCAGCTTACAGGCGATGTTATGCATCTTATATCAGACACTAAAACCGAGAAACTGGACTCTCTAAAGGTAATCAACAATGCCTTTATGATACAACTGGATACTATATCGGCTAAAAACACACCTAACAACCCTAACTATAACCAGATAAAAGGAAAAAACCTGTATGGTAAGTTTAAAGATAACAAACTCTCGTATGTAGAGTTTAATAAAAACACCGAAAAGGTACTTTATAATTATGACAAGGAGAACCTAATAGGGATAGACAAAAGTGTGAGCAGTAAAATCACCATGACTTTCGTAGACAATCAGTTGGCCGAGGTGTATTCGGTTACTAACGTAGACGCTACAACTTATCCTCCCAGCATGTTCCCCGATAATATTAAAAAACTAAGGGGCTTTATTTGGCGTGGCGATGAGATTATTGAAAAACGGGAAGATATTTTCCCGCCTGAAGAACAGGAACTTCACGAACAAATCGTAAAAGAAAGTCTGGAAAAGAAAAAAGAAGAAGACACACCTATGGAAGTGCTTCAGGAAACACTTGATTACGACAAGAACAACCCTAAGCCTAAACCTCCTGTAAATAAAGAATAACACATTTACATTATATGATTAATGACTTTTTAAAGTACCAGGCACAAACTTCTCCTTACCCGCTGGGGATGGAAGTTTCACATGCCAGGGGCTCTTATATATATGATACTAACAACAAAGCCTATCTTGACTTTGTAGCCGGAGTATCGGCAGCCAGTCTGGGGCATCAGCACCCAAGGGTAAACAATGCCATAATCGATCAGCTTAATAAGTATTCGCATGTTATGGTATATGGCGAATATGCACAGCATCCTGCCACCGAGTTTTGTAGGCTTTTAGCCCAAAACCTTCCTGCGAAGCTTAACAAGACCTACCTAACCAATTCGGGTACCGAAGCGACCGAAGGAGCTTTAAAACTGGCACGCAGGGTTACAGGCAGGAGTCAGCTAATATCATGTTTTAACGCCTACCACGGCAACACTATGGGTTCTATGAGCGTTATGGGGTTTGAGGAGCGCAAGCAAATATTCAGACCTTTAATTCCGGATGTAGACTTCATTACGTTTAACAACGAAGAAGACCTGCTAAAAATAACCACAAAAACGGCCGGTATTATACTGGAAACCATTCAGGGTGGTGCAGGATTCATTCAGCCGCAAAACGATTTCCTTAGGAAAGTAAGGGAACGCTGTGACGAAGTGGGTGCGGTAATGATACTCGACGAGATACAACCGGGCTTTGGCCGTACGGGAAAACTTTTCGGTTTTCAAAACTATGATATCGTTCCTGACGTAATTATTATGGGAAAAGGTATGGGCGGAGGAATGCCTGTGGGCGCCTTCACCGCATCGGAAGAGATGATGGATCTGCTTAGCCATGATCCTAAACTGGGGCATATTACCACCTTTGGCGGACATCCGGTTATTGCAGCAGCTTGTCTTGCTACATTGCAGGAGCTGACGGAAACCGACATAATGACACAAACCCTGGAAAAGGAAAAACTGTTTAGAGAGCTACTGGTACACCCCTTAATAGAAGATGTAAGAGGTCGCGGACTCATGCTTGCCGCAATGACCAAAAGCGATGATATCACTAACAGAGCCATTTTAAGATGCCAGGAAAAAGGACTTATTCTTTTCTGGTTACTGTTTGAAGGCAAGGCCATAAGGATTACTCCTCCCCTAACTATCTCAAACGAAGAGATTAAAGAGGGATGTGGCATTATTATTGAAGTATTAAATGAGATTTTAGCAGAACAATAACAAGATTAAACCCTCAAAAAATTGTTAATTAAATTGTTCAAAACAAATAAGGATATATTCTTATTGAGTGTTACATTTTGTAACTTTAATAAGGATAATTTTAAACTAAAGGGAGTATGAATTTGAGCCACGAAGAAGAAGATCGCAGTTTATCCTTATCAAAGTTCGAATCAATGTTGAAAACCAACAAAGTATTCTTCTTTGATTCCGAAGAGTTTGAAGATATTATTCTTCATTATCTTGACTCCGGAAAAATTAATTTAGCTAAGAAGGCCTTAAAATTAGGTTTGGAACAACACCCCAAATCAACAGGCTTAAAATTAGTACAGGTTGAACTATTAGTGTTTGATGACAGGCTTGATATTGCCGAAAGATTACTTAACGATCTTTATGCCATCGAACCTACAAACGAAGAAATTTACATCCAAAAAGCCAATATTTATTCTAAAAGGGACCAACACGATAAAGCTGTAGAGTTGCTTAATGTTGCCCTTAAGTATACAGATGATTATGCTGATGTATACTCACTTATTGGTATGGAATACCTGTTTATGGATAACCTTGAACAGGCAAAAGAAAGTTTTATTAAGTGTCTTGAAGAAGATACTGACGACCACTCTGCATTATACAATGTAGTGTATTGCTTTGACTTTTTAGATCAAAACCTTGAAGCAATTGATTTCCTTAACAGCTTTATTGACCGAAACCCATACAGCGATGTAGCATGGCACCAGCTGGGCCGCCAGTACTATGCCGTAAACAATTTCGAGCAGGCGTTAAGGGCGTTTGATTATGCCACCCTAATTGACGAGAGTTTCCTTGGTGCTTTTCTTGAAAAAGCAAAAACCCTTGAAAAACTAAAACGTTATGAAGAAGCTATTGGGTGTTACAATATTACTATGGAGCTTGATGACCCAACCTCTTTTGCACTGCTTCGTGTAGGTAAGTGTTATGAAAAGCTTGGCAATCATGAAAAAGCTCTTAAGTTTTATTTAAAAACGGTTCATGAAGATCCGTTACTGGACAAGGCGTGGATAGCTATAACTGATTTTTATATCCGTCGCCAAAATTACCAGAAAGCACTTTACTATGCCAACAAAGCAATAGGCATAGACAACGAAAATAAAATGTACTGGAAACGCTATGCCGTAATTAACAAAGCGCTTAACTTCCATGAAGAAGCCGAAGAGGGTTACCGTAAAGCTGTAGAGTATGGCGATTACCAGTTAGATACATGGTTGTTTTGGACAGATACACTTCAGTTCCTTGGCGAGTATGAAACAGCTGCAAATACCCTACTACAGGCATCTGAATACTATCCTGAAGAGTATGAGGTAGAATACCGCCTTGCCGGATTGTATTTTATGATGCATCAGGAAGACAAAGGTGTTTTCCACCTTAGCAACGGGCTTAGGCTTAATTTTAAAAACCATGTTCTTTTAGAAGAGTTTTTCCCTATCATATGGGAAAACACTACCGTACAGGAAACTATTAAAAAGAACAGAGCGAAATAACAGAGAAATAAATACCGTAATATTGGCTGGCAACATAGAATTTATAATCTTTGTTGCCAGTTTTTATTTACAAAAACCCACCAACACATAAATTAACAATTAGAACACAGCCTGATAACAAAGAAATAGCAATCTTTGTGAGAAGCTTTTATAAATTGAGCCAAATAAATGAAGGACATTTTGAAAAAGAAGTCAAAAAAAATATACGGACTTGTAGGCAAAGGGATTAGTTATTCATTTTCTGCCAAATATTTCAATGATAAATTCACTAAGAAGCAACTGGATAACTGTTACTATCAGAATTTTGACCTTGAATACATAGGTGAACTACGTAACATACTGGAGGAAACCAAAAAGCTTAGAGGCCTTAATGTTACCATACCGTATAAGGAAGATGTTATTTCCATGCTCGATTCGCTTCATAAAACAGCACGTGTAATAGGCGCGGTAAACACCATAACCATTTCCAAAAAAGGAAAACTTAAAGGCTATAATACCGACCATACCGGATTTAAAAAAGCATTAAAGCCATTACTGGAATCACATCATCAAAAAGCACTTATATTGGGAACAGGCGGAGCATCTAAAGCGATTGCCTATGCCCTGCGTAAACTAAAAATAGAATACGACTTTGTTTCCCGTAAGGAAAGCGATGTGATATTTTCATACAACGACCTTGACAGGGAAATTTTTAACGAGTACCAAATAATTATAAATACCACTCCACTGGGCACTCACCCTAATATAGACGAATGTCCACCGCTGGATTACAGCCTGTTTACCAATAAGCACATCGCTTTTGATTTAGTATACAATCCCGAAGAAACGACCTTTATGAGAAAGGCTGCCGAACACGGAGCTAAAACATCTAACGGATACAAAATGCTGGTATATCAGGCAGAGAAAGCCTGGAAGATATGGAATAAATAAAAATTTAAATATTTAAACCTATTTAAATCAAAAACTTAACTAAATATTCAAAACCAAACTATAATTAACATAAAATAGCGTTTTTTTTTGAATTTTAAACAGGCTTTACTATCTTCGGGAAGTAAAGAACAATATAAACCTTAAGCATTTAAAGAAATGTTAGAAGAAAAGAATGATAACCTGCACGATGCAGATGGAAAGGAGTTAAAGGAACTAAACGGAGCAATAGACAAGAATGAACTTGCCAACGTACCCAATGAAGAAAACAAAGGGCTTAACGAATTTGGTGATATTCATGAAACAGAAGGGCAAATGCCTTTTGCTCCCGAAGAACTATTGGGTGCAGGAAACGAGCAGGAAGGCACTCCTAAGAAAAAATCAGCAGTCGAAGCGATAGAAGATTCTAATGCAGAGGACAGCGAAGATGATTCCGCTTCAGAAAGGCATAATATACCTATGCAGAACTACGAAGCTTTTTCTATGGAAAAACTTACCGATGAGCTGGAAAAATTAGTCGCTCACGAGAAAGTAATGTCTGTTAAAGAACACGTTGAAGAAATAAAGAAAGAATTCTATTCTAAATACAATCATCTCATTGAAGAGAAAAGAGATGAATACAGCCATGATAATGATGGCGACACATCGGGGTTTGAATATCACTTCCCGTTAAAAAGCAGATTTGATTCTGCCTACAGCGAATACAGGGATAAAAGAAATGCGCATTTCAAATCACTACAAAACAACCTTAAAGCCAATCTTGAAAAAAGGGTTGCTCTCATAGAAGAACTTAAAAGGGTTATAGATGGCGACGAGAGTATAAGCGATTCGCTTAAACACGTTAACACCATTCGTGAACAGTGGAAAAATGCCGGACCTATCCCTCGTGATAAATACAACCACGTTTGGAACAACTTCCATTTCCACATTGAGCGTTTTTACGACCATCTTCACCTTGACAGGGAAGCCCGTGATTTAGACTTTAAGCACAACCTTGAGCAAAAGCAAAAAATCATAGAGCGTGTTGAGGAACTGCTACAGGAAGAAGACATCAATAAAGCCTTTAGGGAACTACAGTCTTTACATAAAATATGGAAAGAAGAGATAGGACCTGTAGACAGAGAACACCGCGAGGAAATATGGAATCAGTTTAGCGAGCTTACAAAACAGCTACATGATAAACGTGAGGCATTTTTCGCTCAACTGAGAGGTAAGGAAGAAGAGAACCTTGCCAAGAAAAAAGAAATCATTGCCAAAATTGAAGAGATTGCTAAAGAAAAAGTTAGCTCTCACAATGCATGGCAGGGACAAATAGAAAAAATTGAGGCTTTAAGATCTGCGTTCTTTGAAGCGGGTAAAGTACCTATTGAAGTAAACGAAGACACCTGGGCTAACTTTAAGTCGGCAGTACGAGAGTTTAACGCTAACAAAAACTCTTTCTACAAAGACATTAAGAAAGAACAACAGGACAACCTTACCAAAAAAATGGAACTGGTTGAAAAGGCCGAATCACTTAAAAATAGTGAAGATTTCAGCGCTACCACTCCTATCATGAAACAAATTCAGGAAGACTGGAAAAAAATTGGTCATGTACCAAGAAAGTATTCTGATAAGGTTTGGAAAGAATTCAAAGCTGCATGTAACCATTATTTTGACAGGCTTCACGCTGTAAGAAACGAAGTTAACAAAGAGGAAATTGAGGCTTTTGATAAGAAAAAAGAATACCTTGAAGACCTTAAAAACTTTGAGCTTACAGGCGACCATAAAACTGATCTTGATGCTATTAAGCAACATATAGACAACTGGAAAAATCTGGGTCGTGTACCACAATCAAGGCGTCATATTGAAGGTAAATTCAACAAAATACTGGATGCATTGTTTGACAAACTGAGCCTGTCTAAAAAAGAGGCGGAGATGGTTAAATTTAATAACCGACTTGAACAGCTTGTAGACAGCGATGATTCCCGCAAACTTGAAAACGAACAGATTTTCATTATGCGTAAAATTGACGAGGTACAAAGCGAAATACTACAGCTGGAAAACAATATTCAGTTTATCTCTAACGCTAAGGATGATAATCCTTTTATAAAAGAAATACACAAAAATATTGACCGACATAAGGAAGAGTTAAAAACCTGGAAAGAAAAACTTAAACAAATAAGAACCATCCAAAAGGAGAATAACGAATAACAAAAAAGCCATCTTACTGAGATGGCTTTTTTGTTTATAATTTTTTTGCCTCATTCCAAAACACATCCATTTCGGCTAGTGTCATATCGGCTAATGATTTACCCATTTCGCCAGCTTTACTCTCAAGATAGGTAAAACGTTTAATGAATTTTTTATTGGTACGCTCCAGGGCATCTTCGGGATTTACATTTAAAAAACGTGCGTAATTAATCATGGAAAACAGCACATCACCAAATTCTGATTCTATTTTATCCTGATCGCTTCCCTGTACCTCATCATGCAGTTCCTGAAGTTCTTCCTGTACTTTTTCCCAAACCTGTTCGGGCTCTTCCCAGTCAAACCCCACTCCTTTTGCCTTATCCTGAATACGGCTGGCTTTTACAAGTGCCGGCAAACTTTTAGGCACACCTTCAAGCACTGATTTTTTCCCCTCTTTAAGCTTAAGCTTTTCCCAGTTTTGTTTCACTTCCTCTTCATTTTCCACCTTTACATCACCATAAATATGCGGATGGCGGTGTATTAGCTTTTCACAAATTTCGTTTGCCACATCGGCTATATCAAAGTCATTTGTTTCGCTTCCTATTTTGGCATAAAACACAATATGCAGCAATATATCGCCCAGCTCCTTTTTAACTTCCTGCAGGTCGTTATCAAGTATGGCATCACCAAGCTCATAAGTTTCCTCAATGGTTAGGTGACGTAAGCTCTGCAGCGTTTGTTTCCTATCCCACGGACACTTTTCCCTTAAATCGTCCATTATATCCAGTAACCTGTTAAAAGCCTCTAATTGCTGCTGTCTTGTATTCATAAGAAGTATATTTTAAACAAAGATAAAATATAAAAAGAGTTTATACCTATTCAATATTTTATATACGTGTAAAATAAAAAATCCTGCCGCTGTATGGGATAGCGACAGGATTAGTTAATTAAGTAAGATAAATTTTTATTCCTCTGATTTAACTTCTGCTTCGGTAGCAGGAGCTTCTTCACCTTCTGCAGGCTCATCTTTAGAAACAAGTCCTTTTGGCTGAAGCATGTTATACCAGTTAAGTATTTTTTTAATATCAGAAGCATATACTCTGTCTTCGTCAAACTCAGGAAGCACTTCTCTAAAGTAGTCAGTAAGCGTATCGTTGCTTTCTTTGTGAGAAATAGCAGGACCGTTATCTTCTTTTTTAGCGATTGCAGTGAACACTTCGCTTAGGCGAACTTCTCCGTCATACGTATAAATAGAGATCTCAGATAAAAGGCTAACATTACTTCTTAAACCTACAGTAATTTTTTTACCATCTACTAAAGACTCTGCAACAAACCCTGTACGGGTTTGTAATTTAAGGGCATATAAACCCGGTTTTCCTGAAATTGATAATATTTTCTGAATGCTCATTATTGTTGTTTTTTTTAAGGGAGACAAATATCTAATCTTTGGCTATAAAAACAAAAATTATCTGCCTTTTTTGGCAACAAATTTCATTTTATAATCAGGTCTTGTTTTCCCTTCCATTATATTTTGCAGTTTTTTCTTAATAAGCTTCTTTTTAAGCGTAGAAATCCTGTCTGTAAACAATATACCTTCTATGTGGTCATACTCATGCTGAATAACCCTTGCAATAAGTCCGTCATACACATCGGTATGCTTATTAAAGTTTTCATCGTAGTATTCAATTGTTATTCTTTCTTTACGGTATACGTCTTCACGCACATCCGGTATACTTAGGCAACCTTCATTAAAGCCCCATTCTTCTCCTTCTTCCTTAGTAATAACAGGGTTTATAAAGGCCTTTTTAAAACCGCTTAACTGCTCCTGCTCCTCTTTACTAAGCTCATCATCATCTGCAAACGGACTCGTATCTATAATAAATAGTCTAACAGCAAGCCCTATTTGTGGTGCGGCAAGACCTACACCATAAGCATTATACATCGTCTCAAACATATTAGCAACCAGTTCGCTAAGGTTTGGATAATCCTGTGGTATATCTTCTCCTTTTTTCCTTAAAACCGGATCGCCATATCCTATAATCGGTAAAATCATATCTATTTTAATTTATTTTGGGCTGAGCGCAAAAATAGTAAATAAAAACGATACTCTTTTTGTCAACCTCCCTTATAATGCCAAATGCTAAAGTTTTGTGAGAATTAACTCGTAAACAAACATAAATTTTAAAGCATTTAGTAACTTTGCACATCATTCGGACACGTATGATTGAGAGATTAAGACGCTTTGCAGACAGCACCAATTTTACTAAAGCAGTTATAGTAACCATAGCTTCGGCAATGCCGCTTATTATACTCACGCAACTGGGTTACTTTCAATATGGTATCGCAGTGGCACTGGGCGCTTTTCTTACTTACCCTGCCGATATTCCCAGTAACCTGCAACACAAAGTAAGAGGGTTACTTATCACTACACTAATAGTATCGGGCTGTACCCTTATGGTAAACCTGCTACACCCTGTACCCTTGCTTTTTTACCCGTTTGCCATAGTAATGGTATTTTTTCTTTCCATGATTTCAGTTTACGGACAAAGGGCTACTATGGTATCGTTTTCGGGGCTGCTTGCTATAGCACTTGCAACAGGGCACCTTCGTGACGGATGGGACATTGCAATATACACTGCACTTTCGCTTGCCGGCGGACTTATATACACCACCATATCAGTACTGTTCAAGCTTGTTAGCCCACACCGCTACACCGAACTCCAAATGGTAGAATGCCTTAAGCTTACTGCCAAGTACATGAAACTGCGCGGTAACCTTTGGGAAAAAGATGCCGACAGAGAAAAAATAGTAGAGAAACAGCTACACCTTCAGGTGGAGTTAAACACCATACACGAGAGTTTAAGGGAAATACTTATACGTAACAGGTCTACAGCGGGTAGCTCCAACCGAACCCGTAAAATGTTGTTAGTTTTTATATCGATGGTAGATATACTGGAACTGGCACTCTCTACCTCTTTTGACCACAGTAAGCTACAGCATAAATTCAGCGACCATCCTAAGGTGCTTGATACTTATCAAAACCTGGCGTATAACTTAGGTGCTTCACTTAAAAGGATTGCCAAAAGTATAGAGAACCGAAAAAAATATATTTCCAAACACAACCTTATTGAAGATTTGGAAAGTGTACAAAGAGCCATAGAGTCTTACCGTAATGCCCTTAGCGAAGCCGAAGCCTCCGAAGGCGTATGGATGCTTTTAAACATGCTGCATTATGCCGAGAAGCAGGTTGAAAAAATCAAGACTATTGAAAGGGCTTTTACCACCACAATGAACTTTAAGGAATTAAAGGAAAGAGATAAGGATCTTCAAAAATTCCTAACTCCCGAATATTATCCTTTCAGGATACTTAAGGAAAACCTTAGTTTATCGTCTACCATTTTCAGGCATTCGTTACGACTAACAGTTACCATGATAATAGGCTTTGGTTTAGGACTCATTTTCCAGATGCAAAACCCTTACTGGATACTGCTTACCATAATCGTGATTATGCGTCCCGGTTACGGACTTACCAAACAGCGTTCCTTTCAGCGTATAATAGGTACGGTTGCCGGCGCAGTAATCGCCTTTGCATTGTTAAGTGTTATAAAAAGTACATCGATAATTGCAATACTGGCTGTTACCGCTATGGTATTAGGACTTGCCTTTACCTCTATCAATTACAGCATTGGGGCTACTTTTGTTACTATATATGTGGTATTCCTGTATGGTATGCTTACTCCAAATGTTAGAGAGGTAATACAATACAGGGTATTCGATACTGCCGTAGGCGCAGTACTGGCTTTTGCAGCCAATTATTTCCTGTGGCCTGCCTGGGAGTTTTTGAGTCTTCCGGTATATATTAAAAAATCTATTGAGGCTAACAGAAATTACCTTAACGAAATATCCCTTTTTTATAACGAGAAAGGAAGCGTATCCACCGCCTATAAACTAGCCCGTAAAAGCGCCTTTGTAGAACTGGGTAACCTGATGTCATCCTACCAGCGCATGATACAGGAACCTAAATCAAAACAGAAACAGGTACAGCAGGTATACAAACTGGCGGTACTTAACCATACACTGGTATCGTCACTGGCGTCGCTGGGTACTTATATACAATCGCACAAAACATCAAAAGCATCTGAAGCTTTTAATGTGGTGGTTAATGCCGTTATAAAAAACCTGGATCATTCGGTAGCATTGCTTTCTGCAGAAACCTCAACACAGGCTTACTGTTCTGACAAGGAAGAACTGGCTATGCGTTTTACAGAACTCAGAAACATACGTGCACGTGAGCTAAAAGAAAGTACACCTGATGATGAAAATGAATTCCGTTTAAAAATGGAGGAAGCCAACCTGATAATAGAGCAGTTGGTTTGGCTTAACGGACTATCGGAAAAAATACTTACCGCTACAAAACAACTGGAACTTAGCAAATAAAAAAATCCCCTGCATGGCAGGGGATTTTTTATGTATATACTATTCCGTATTAATCTTCTAAGCTTACAAGGCCAAGCATCTTTTCAGAATGCTTTCTTACTTCTTTAAGAAGTTCCTCGTTCTCATTAAGCGGCTGCCCGAAAGAAGGTATCATTTCCTTAAGTTTAGCCTGCCATTCCGGCGAAGCTACTTTTTCAGGGAAACAACGCTGAATAAGATCCAGCATGATAGATACTGCTGTAGATGCTCCCGGAGACGCTCCTAAAAGCACTGCCAAAGATCCGTCGGCACTATTAATAACTTCTGTACCAAACTCAAGCTTACCACCTTTTTCCTCATCTTTCTTGATAACCTGAACACGTTGTCCGGCATTTTCAAGAACCCAGTCTTCCATCTTAGCATCCGGAAGATATTCTTTAAGCGCTTCAAGTCTGTCGGCTTTAGATTGTGTTACCTGCTCTATAAGATATTTGGTAAGCGACATATTGTGGTAACCTGCCGCAAGCATTGGTCCAATATTGTTTGCCTTGATAGAAGTAGGCAAATCAAAATAAGAACCGTTTTTAAGGAATTTAGTACTGAAACCAGCATAAGGGCCGAATAACAACTCCCTTTTACCGTTTATCATACGGGTATCAATATGAGGAACCGACATAGGCGGTGCTCCAACCGATGCTTTACCGTATACTTTAGCCTGGTGCTTTTTAATAACTTCTTCGTTAACGCATTTAAGCCACTGGCCGCTTACAGGGAAACCACCAAAACCGCTACCTTCAGGGATATCTGCTTTCTCCAGTAGGTGAAGTGATCCTCCGCCAGCACCAATAAATACGAACGGCGTATATTGCCTGAACTTTTTACCCGTTTCAAGGTTTTTGATTTTAAGCTTCCATTTTCCGTTGCCAAGGCCTGAACGTCTCATACTCGATACTTCGTGACCGAAGTATAGGTTTACTCCTTCCTGCTCACCTAACCATGCAAACATATCGCGTGTTAGTTCGCCAAAGTTCACATCGGTACCAATTTTCATATTGGTCGCTGCAATAGGCTGTTTCTCATCACGCCCCTCCATAACAAGAGGCATCCATGATTCGATAGTTTCCCTTTCGGTAGAGAATTCCATTCCTTTAAAAAGCGGGAATTTCTGTAAAGCCTCAAAACGTTTTTTAAGGTACTCCACATTATCTTCACCCCAAACAAAACTCATGTGTGGCACACTCCTCACAAAATCTTCAGGGTTAGTAATACGGTTTTTCTCTACAAGGTAAGCCCAAAATTGTTTTGAAACCTCAAACCATTCGGCAATCTTCACGGCTTTTACAGTTTCTATAGAGCCATTTGGAAGCTCGGGAGTATAATTTAGTTCACAAAAAGCAGAGTGCCCTGTACCCGCATTATTCCATGCATCAGAACTTTCGGCAGCTGCCACATCCAGCCTTTCATAAATATCAATCTTTACTTCAGGCATAAGCTCCTTCAGGAACATACCTAAAGTGGCGCTCATAATACCAGCGCCAATAAGAACCACATCTGGTTCGTACTGTATAGTAGTGGACATTTTGTAAATTTTGAAAGTGCAAAGTTACTTTTTAACTATCAAAAAACTATCATAAACCGCACCTATACTTATGTTAAAGTTAATTTTTACGAAATGTTAACAAAAAGTTATATTTTTTTTCTTGATAAATAATCCTGAAGCAAAATTGTTGCAGAAATTTCATCAATTAAGGCTTTATTCTGTCTTTGCTTCTTTTTAAGACCACTATCTATCATAGTTTGAAAGGCCATCTTACTTGTAAAACGTTCATCTACCCTTTCTAATTCCATATCAGGAAATTGCAGCTTAAATTTCTCCACAAAAGCGTTAATTAACGGCGCGCTTTGTGAAGGTTCGTTATTCATTTGTTTTGGCTCTCCAATAAGTACTTTTCCTACATTTTCTTTAGTAAAATAATCGGCTAAAAAGTCTAATAATTTAGGGGTATCAACTGTGGTTAGACCCGATGCTATTATCTGCATATCATCGGTTACTGCTATACCTGTTCTTTTTTGTCCGTAATCTATTGCCAGTACTCTTGCCATGTTATAAAATTTGCTGTTTAAAGTGTAGTTAGCTTACACTTTCCAATACGCAAAAGTAATGGAAAATAAACTTTTTTATCCCCTTTTTGCCAGGCTTCTCGCAGTGCTTCCCTAATCAGGTCGACAGGATTGGAATTATGCTGTTTTATATAATGCTGTACTGCCGACCATGTTTCCAGGTACCCCGTAAGTTGTTCAAACTCCCAGTTAAATTCATTTACAAACTTAGGAGTTTCCTGCTCCTCAAAAGGAAACGGTATTGTAGTATAGTTTTCATCCAGATATTTGCGTTCGGGATCCCAGTATGATCCCACTATATCTGTATAAAAATCGTGCAGTATCCTGTCGGCACCGGCATTGGTATAAAGGAGTCCGTAACCCAGTACAGCAAATACCCCATTCGGTTTTAGAATACGATGTATCTCTTTATAAAATAGATCAAAATCAAACCAGTGAATTGCCTGTGCTACAGTTATCAAATCAAAAGTATCTGCATCAAAATCTATATTTTCAGCAGCGCTCACCCTGTAAACTATATTCTCCTTTTGTATGGCATTGTCCAATTGCTTTTGACTAATATCAGTAGCAAACACTTTTGTAAAATGCTCTGAAAGTGCCCCGGCTACCTGTCCGTTTCCGGTAGCAACATCGAGCGCCATTTCTTTATTTGTAACCTGCGACATTATATAATCAATCATCTCTTTAGGGTAAGAGGGACGAAATTGCGCATACAAACCTGCCTGAGTGGAAAAATTGTCTTTCATACTATAATCTCATTAATACCGTAAAGATACCAAATAAGAAGTAATTTAATAGAATGGTATTAGTTTGTGATATTTGTTTATTCGTTTTCAGTTTTGTAACACCTATGCTTATCTTTGCGCAAAATAAAATTTGAACATGAGCAATTTACAAACCATTATAGAACAGGCCTGGGAAAACAGAGCCCTGTTACAGGAGGAGACAACAACAAATGCGATTCGTGAGGTTATTGAGCAGCTTGACTTAGGTAAGCTTCGTGTTGCGGAACCAATTGAAGGCGGATGGCAGGTAAACGAATGGGTTAAGAAAGCAGTGGTTATGTATTTCCCTATCCAGAAAATGGAAACCCTTGAAGCGGGTATTTTTGAATACCACGATAAAATGCCTTTAAAACGCAATTATGCCGAAAAAGGTGTTCGTGTGGTACCAAATGCTGTGGCACGTCATGGTGCTTATATCTCATCGGGTGTTATCCTTATGCCAAGTTATGTAAACATTGGTGCCTTTGTAGATGAAGGTACAATGGTAGATACTTGGGCAACTGTAGGTAGTTGTGCTCAAATTGGTAAAAATGTTCACCTTAGCGGTGGTGTAGGTATTGGTGGTGTATTAGAGCCATTACAGGCCGCTCCGGTTATTATTGAAGATGGTGCCTTTATAGGCTCAAGATGCATAGTGGTAGAAGGTGTGAGAGTAGAGAAAGAAGCCGTACTTGGCGCTAATGTTTGCCTTACTGCATCTACAAAAATTATTGATGTTACAGGAGATACTCCTGTAGAAATGAAGGGTATTGTACCTGCACGCAGCGTAGTAATACCGGGTAGCTATACCAAAAAATTTGCAGCGGGAGAATATCAGGTTCCGTGTGCACTTATTATTGGTAAACGTAAAGAATCTACTGATCTTAAAACATCCCTTAACAATGCACTTAGGGAATATGACGTAGCAGTATAATCATACCGTTTATATAACATAAAAAAAGGGATTGTTTTCACAATCCCTTTTTTTATTTCTTTTTTCCTTTAAGCTTTCGCTTCAGATATTTCTTTTTGGTAATCTTCTTTTTAAACCCTATAGTTTTTTCCATTAATATCGCATAAAGCTTTTCGGCAGGCTGATTGCTTAATCCGGCATACTTATCAGCCATAATCTTAACCATAGCACGCGACGGCCATAACTTTTTAAAGTTATCCATACGTGCCTCGGTATCCATATCCTCAAACTTCATCCTGTTAAGATCAATCAGGTAAAAATCATATTGCCCGTTACCCTTATTCACTATAAGTGTGTTTCCCGGCGAATGATCTAAAAAGTTAACCCTGTTTTCATGCATCTTAAAGGTAAACTCGGTAAACTGCTCCAGTATAAGCTTTCGGTTTTCAAACATAGGGTCGTGTATCAGTTCCCTAAAAGTAAAATCATAATCTATATGCCTGCAGATGTAAAAACTCTCTTTTAACCCTGTTGCCGTACGTTCTTCCACATAAGCAATGGGAAACGGCGTAAGTATATCATGCTCCAAAAGGTACTGCGCATACTCAAACGATCGCCTGGCTTTAGAGGGTCTTAACCACGAATACACAACCGAATTCATTGCATTGGGCCTTTTAAAGTACTTGATATTGACTTTTTCGTTGCCTAATGTATTTATCTTTATAATGTTTCGGGAGCCTTTAACCAGCAGTTGCCCCTCGTTGTGAAATCCCTGCACTAAACTGAGTATTAAGTCTTTTTGGGAAGCATAGTCGGGATGGGTATAGATGTTTAAAGGCATAGGATAATTTTGCCTTAAAAGTAGAAAAAAAGTATTACTTTGCAATAGATTTAGTTGTATGAAGAAAGTACTTATTATCCAAAATAAGCGAATAGGCGACGTTTTAATCGCATCGGTAATTGCAAATAACTTTAAAGCAAAATATCCCGAGAGTGAAATCCACCTTATGGCATACGATTTCACCGAAGGCGTGGTGATGAACAATCCTAATATTGACCAATTTATTTCGCTTAATGAGAAGGAGTTAAAAAGACTCCCTGTACTTATAGAAACCATACAACAGGTAAGAGCCGAAAAATATGATATTATTTTTGACTCCTACTCCAAAACCCAAAGCAGGATTATCTGTAAATTCTCGGGCGCTAAAATGACCATTGGTAACAAAAGCCGTAAAAAGCTGGGCAACTGGGGGTACTACACCCACCCTACCCGTCCGCTTAAGGAAGGCAGCCACATTTGCGGTAAAGCCATTGAAGACCGTATACACCTGTTAAGAATAGCCGATAATTTTGAAACGGTAGATTATGAGCCGCATATATTCCTTTCGGAAGATGAGAAAAAAGAAAACTGGCTAAGCAAATACAGCGACAAAAAGGTTATTGTTATGGGAGTACTGGGCAGTACACCACAAAAATCAATGCCTTATGAGTATGTTGCCGAAATATGTGATTTTATTGCCGAAAACTATAACGTGTACATCTTTTTCAATTATGCGCCGCACCAAAAGGACGAGGCCATGAAAATTTATGAGATGTGCAAACACAAAGAGAGCATCATACTGGATATATATCCTAAAACCATACGCGACTTTATTAAAGTAATGTATCAGGCCGATGCCCTTGTGGCAAACGAGGGCGGAACGGTACACATCGCGAAGGCTTTAGGCAAACCTACATTTACTATTTTCTCGCCTTATGTAAACAAGGCGCACTGGGCAAGTTTTGAAGATGGCAAGTTTCATAAAAGCGTGCACCTGCTGGAAATGAAACCTAACCTGTTTGATAGCTTTACTTATGATGAGCGCAAGAAAATAGAGAAAGATCCGCACGAACTTTACAAACAACTTACCCCGGAAATGATTTTACCGGAATTAGAAACTTTCCTTAAAGGCAACCTATAGACAAAAAAAAGCATCGTTATTTAACGATGCCATAGTCTGTCCATTTTCTTTTCTCGGTTCGGGTTACTTTCCTTATCGACCTGTTTTTATTTATCGATTCGGGAGTTGCATAGCCCCTTGGGTGATCTAAATGCAGGCAAATAGTACTGTAGCGTATCTGTTTTGGTATAATACCAAGGTTAACCAGCCTTTCGCCCAGTTCCCTGTCCTGTCCGCCATACTGCATTCTTTCATCAAAACCGTTTATAGCCTTGATGTCTTTTATCCAACCCGAAGAGTTGTGACCGTTCCAGCTTGGCTTGGTTGTGGTTACCATATTAAGTATAGCACTCTTTATACCCATAGCATCTACCTTATTGTTTTTAAATGAGGTAGCCATACCGTTCTTTTTAAGCCAGTCGACATCAAAGCATCTGCCCGAATATATATCTTCTTTAGAAAGTGACTTAGAAAGTTCCATAGGCAGTTTGTGGTATCCTCCCGAAAGGAAATACCCCTCTTCCCTAAACTTAATGTGCTGCTCCACAAAATCAGGTCGCGGTATACAGTCACCATCACTCATTAACACATAATCTGTAGTACAGGCAAGTATTGCCTTGTTTAAAATTTGTGATTTTTGGAATCCGTTATCTTCATGCCAAACGTGAATAATAGGATAAGAAACCTCTTCCCTCATTGCATCAATCATTTGCTTTGTATCTTCACGTGAGCCATCATCTGCAATAACCATTTCAAACTCTTTATAAGTTTGAGTGTTATAACCCCATAGCACTTTTTTCAGCCATTCTACCGAATTGTATGTACTAATTATTACAGAAATATTCTTTTGCATCATACCGCAAAGATAATTCAATTTTTTTTAGTTTTGTGTAATTCTAATTCGCGCTACAGCTTATGAATAAACTTTCTGTAATTATCCCGACCTACAATGAAGAAGCCTATATAGAGGATGCTGTAAAATCAGTTAAAGGAGCTTATGAGATTATTGTAATAGACTCTTACAGTACCGACAGCACTAAAGAAAAGGCACTGGCACTGGGATGCAAGGTTATAGAAAGGAAGTTTGATAATTTTTCGGCACAAAAAAACTTTGCTCTTCCACATGCTACAGGAGACTGGGTACTGTTTATGGATGCCGATGAACGCGTTACCCAAAAACTGTGGTTTGAAATACAGGATACTATAGCCAACCCAAAACACCAGGGCTATAAAATTAAGTTCCTGCATTTTTACATGAACCGCTTTTTATACCATAAAATTGACCGCGTTACCAGACTGGTAAAAAACAACGATGTTAAGTTTACCGGCGACGTACACGAAAAGCTAAACGTAAACGGCAGTATAGGTGAGCTTAAAAACTTTATGGTTCATTACACCTATAAAGGCTTTTTTAACTGGTTGCAAAAAAAGGATTCTTACGCTTGGTTTCAGGCTGGCATGAGCCTTAAAAAAGGAAAAAGGGTAACCTTTTTCCACCTTATATTTAAGCCTATGTACCGTTTTTTTCATACCTATATTATTAAAGGAGGCTTTTTAGACGGTGTACCGGGGCTTGCCCTTGCCAGCATTAATGCCTATGGAGTATTATCACGCTACGCAAAGCTATTACTGTTACAAAGAGGCTTAAAATAGTTTTAGTTTACCAAACTTAAGTTTTAGCTTAAATTTAAAAAGGCTGTCTTCTCCCTTTACATCAATGCGCTGTATTTCGTAGTTTTCCCTTAAAGGATATTTATTAATCCTGTTACCTATTTTAAGTCCCATTTTCATTCCGTTTTTATCGAGCAATTGCTTAAAATGTGTTTTTGCAGGTTCCTTTTTTGGGTAATTCCCGTATGGGTAAGCCACTGCAGGGTAAACATTAAGATTGTTTTTGTCAATAAAAGTACGGCATTGGTCAAAATCGTTATTTATCTCTCCCTCGCTCATTTGAGCATAACGACTATGCATAAAAGAATGATACCCCAGTTCAATCAAATCACTATTTAACGACTGTAACTGTTGTACATCCATAATAGGTTCAGCACCATTATTCCACAAGTCAGATTTACCCACATAATTAAACGGAATAAAAAAGGTTGCCTTAAGCTTATATTTCTCTAACAATGGCACAGCAAACTCTAACTGATTTACTGTAACATCATCAAAAGTTATCACAATTCCCTTATCCTTAATATTTTCATTTTTTTCGAGTTCAGATAAATGAAAAGTAGTATAATTGCATGCCAGATATTGAAATTGCTCCTCTAATTTTTGTTGCGAAATTGTCAGCCCTTTGCTCATTTCGTTAAAAGCGCACACGTTATGATACATTAAAACGGGTAATTGTGTCATTATTTTTAAAATTTTAGTAAGTGTAAAATTATTACATTTGCCAATTATATAACATTTATGCCAGAAAATAATTTGAGTACGAAAATAACTGCCCTCGCCATTACTTATAATGAAGAAGAGAATATAAACAGGTATGTGGAAAGCCTGTCTTTTGCAGATGAAATTATTATCGTAGACTCATACAGCACCGATGCTACCGAAAAACTGGCAAATGAACTTAACGTAAAGTTCATTAAAAACGAATTCACTGATTTTTCAAGTCAAAGAAATTTTGCCATAGAACAGGCATCTAACGACTGGATATTATTTTTTGATCTCGACGAAATTGTTACCCCCGCCCTTGAAACCGAGATAAAACAAGCCGTAGAAAACAAAAACGGCATTGTTGCCTACTTTGTAAAGCGTAAGTTCCACTTTATGGGTAAACACATTCGCTTTGGCGGATGGAGAACTGATAAGGCTGTTCGTGTTTTTAATAAAAAACACTGTAAATATACCGGACTTGTACACGAAGTGATTACAGCAAAAGGAAGAGTATGTACACTAAAGGAAAAAGTAGATCATTACAGCTATAAAAGCTTTGACAACTACAACAATAAGCTAAACCTTTACAGTAAACTACAGGCAGAAAACCTATACGGAAGAAAAGTTAGGCCAAATGCCTATCACTTTTTATTCAGGCCGTTTTACCGCTTTTGCTGGCAGTACTTTTACAGGCTTGGTATACTGGATGGTAAAGAAGGCTTTGTTCTAGCCTACATCCACTCCTTCTCGGTATTTAAACGCTACATTCAGCTTTGGATGAAGTACAGAAAAATAAGCTAACAATTACAAATACTTGCTTACGCCCTCTTCACAACGCACTATTTTATTAGCAATAGTTTCCTGTTGTATCCTGTCGTTAGTTTCAAAGTTATCCCTTGAGTTTATTTTGTGGTGTATATGGAAAACAATACCTGCATAGCGCAGTCGTTTTGCCATAACTCCGTCATTACCCATTCGTATAACCAAATCAGAGTCTTCCCTGCCCCACCCTTCAAAAGCTTCGTTATAGCCGTTTACCGCTATAAAATCACTTTTCCAGTAAGACACGTTACATCCCCTGAATTTATCTGAATACTCTTTATGAGGTTTATACATACCTGCTAAAAAAGGAATGTGCAGGCTACGTGTTTTGTTTTTTATCAGTTTTGAAGAAAACCCGAATGAAGTAACCTTATTCTCAAGCACCTGTGCTACTCCGCTTTCCAAAATATTAACCCTGGCACCATAAAGGTACATCCTCTTTCGGGCAGCCTTTGTATGATCTTCCACAAAATTACGATGTAAAATACAATCACCATCCACCTGTATAATATAGTCAGATGTGCTTCCTGCAACAGCTTTGTTAAGTATTTTTGATTTCCTGAAACCGTCGTCTTCCTGCCAAAAGTGCTTTACGGGCACCTTTATTTGGGAAGCAAAAGTATCTATCAGTTTTTTGGTTTCGTCTTTAGAACCGTCATCAGCAATCAGAATCTCATCGGGAAGTACCGTTTGTTCCTTAATACTTTTAAAAACTACCTCCAGTGCCTGTGGCCAGTTGTAAGTAGAAATCAGTAATGCGGCAGAAAACTTTTCCATTAGCTGTTAAAATACTTTTCATAATAAGGCTTATAGCCTGGTTTTTTAATTTTAGAATGTTTAAACCACTGCCCGAAATTCCTGAAAAAGAGTTTCATTTTCGGGATTTGCAGGTTAGGGTCATTCGCTACCAGTTTTTTAAGGTCTGTCAGGGATTTGGAAGGCAGGTACCCCAGCTCTTTCCATATTCCCGGTTCAAGATAAAAAACATCCTTAATGGTATGGTAATTATCTTTATTTGCCATTTTCCATTTATCCAAAAAAGTCATATTTACTTCATGCATATGCCCCCAGTTAGCCAATTTAAGTTCCAGTTCCTCTTCGGTTCTGGCAAGGCCTTCATGCAGGATAAAAGTATCATGATACACTATTCTTTCTTTGGTATTTTTGGCATTCTTATAATTAGGATAATTAGTAGCCAAAAGCAGCTTTGTAGGCTTATTTACATACAGCAATCCATCGTCAAGGTATTTGTATACATTGATGTGGAAACCGGCAAAC
Source organism: Flavobacterium sp. C4GT6 (assembly GCF_036347315.1). Lineage (NCBI taxonomy): Bacteria > Pseudomonadati > Bacteroidota > Flavobacteriia > Flavobacteriales > Flavobacteriaceae > Flavobacterium > Flavobacterium sp. C4GT6. Next base: position 177,253 of record NZ_JAZGZU010000005.1, on the reverse strand, counting down.
TGTATAGGATTCTTTTCAGGATTTTTAAGGTAGCAGTCATATCTCCTAAGATTTTTCACAAAACGCTCAAAATCTATAAAATACTCATCACTATCTACCTGTATTAACCAGTTGCCTATACCCATTTTAAGACCTAACATATGCCTTTCACGGGTATCGTTTTGTATAGCATTAAGTTCCGGAATATAAAAATTGTCTTTATAATACTCTATTTTATTATCTACATCAAACTCCTTAACCCATTCAAAAAATGAAGGATCCACCTCAAAAGTATTACCAGACCAGGTTCTTAATTCCTCATCCATTGCTATAAAAATCCTGTCTGCCCCCTTATATACAGGAGGAATAGCCAGTTTAAGCTTCTCATAGTCATAGGACAAAAGGAACCCAACGTGAATCTTCTTCATAATAACGTACTTTTAACTTGCCTACAAATGTTAAAGTGGGCAAAAATACCAAAATAATAATGGAATCATAATTTGTTTTAAATTATTATTTTTTAAACAATTCCGTCGTTAAAAATAATATTTTTGCAATAATTTATGAGTTATAAGCCTTTCTCTTAAAATCCATTCAAATGAAAATATGCCTCATCAGCTTTGACCACTGGGAATACGACCAACATATAATAAAAGTCCTTAAAGACAAAAATATAGAGGCACACCATATTAATACCGGGAAATTTAAGTACAAATACCCTACCCCTTTTCACAGGATAACCAATAGTCTAAGCAAAACACTCCTTAAAAGGAATATTAAAAAGATAAAGCAGCACCAATATATTTTAGACGAACTAAAAAAACTGGGACCACAGGACAAAATACTGGTTATAAACCCAGAGCTTATACCTGTTGCTATACACAGGCAGATAAAAACACATACCAAACAATATATAGCCTACCTGTATGACAGCTCCAAACGCTACCCTATAGACCATTTACTGGACAATATTTTTGATAAGATATTCTCTTTTGACAGTGATGATGTTGCCCAATATGGTTTTTCGCCAATAAGCAATTACATCTATATGGATAAAAAACCGTTACAGCAGCCAACCGAAGCTACTTACGGAGCATTTATGATACTATCAATAGACGAAAGGTTACAGGCGCTTAACGCCATAGCAAACAGCTTAGACAGTATAAACATTAATTACAACTTTATGCTGGTAGGTAAACATAAACCTGCCGACTTAAATCCAAACATAAATCACCAAAAGGATATTATAAAACTGGACAAGCTTGACCAGTACATGAACGATGCACAGGTTTTTGTAGATATTGTAAGGGTTAACCAAACCGGTCTCAGCTTTAGGGTATTTGATTCCCTTTGCTACCAAAAGAAACTGATAACAACAAACAAAACCATTAAGGACTATGACTTTTACAATCCTAATAACATTTTGATTGTAGATGCCGATAATCCTGTAATTAAGGCTTCCTTTTTTGAAACTCCTTATGAACCGTTAAACGAAAACATATACTATAAATACACTATAGACAACTGGGTCAACACTGTATTTTTTGATAAAGGTGACACTATATAAATGGAAAAGAAACTACTATTTTTAAGCAACGGACGCTATGACCTGTACAAAGTTTTTGAAGAGGGATTCAAAAAATATTCGGGTTGTGAGGTAACCACCGTTTTATATAAAAACTATAAATACAAAAACACCTGGGAAAAGGTTCAAAACTTCCTTTTCAAAATATTCCTGAACAAAAACCTTAAAAAAATTAAAGCAAGTGAGCAGAACCTTTACGGGCTGAAAGATCACTACGATTATCTGGTAATGATTTCTGCCGAACTGGTATTACCTCAACATATAAAAAAACTAACACAAAAAGCCAGTCACAGTGTTGCTTACTACTGGGATTCGTTTGACCATATTCCGGCGGCACACACTGTACAGTATTTTGACGAGGCATTTACTTTTGAACCAAAAGACGCTAAAGATTTTAATATTAACCTTATCACTAACTTTTACTTCCATGAAGAAAGGGTGACTGATTATGATTATGATCTGTTCTTTCTGGCATCATACGATTCCAGGTATCCGCTTATTGCTACCATAGCTACAGCGCTGGAAGCCCAAAATCAAAAAGTGGTAATAAAGCAATATGCCGAAACATTACCCGATGTTACAGATGTGCCAAAATCGGTTGAGTTTATAGACAAGCATATCTCTTTTAACGAAACAAAAGAGCTTATGAGAAAGTCACGCATTATACTGGATATACATAAGGATATACAACGCGGACTATCCTTTAGGGTGTATGAAGCTATGGGACTTGGTAAAAAACTGATTACCACCAATCCTGATATAAAGGGTTATGATTTTTACAATCCAAATAATATTTTTATCTGGACTCCAGAGACAAAATCAATCCCCGCAGCGTTTTTAAATACACCTTATGAGGAGCTGCCGGAACACATCTATAAAAAGTACAGTCAGGAAAACTGGGTTAAAACACTACTCAATATTAAGGATTAATAGTATTTTTATACAAAATTGAATCAATGATAAAATTCCTCGACATACAAAAAATCAACCTGCAACACCAGCAGGAAATAGAGGAACGTTTGCTAAAAACCTTTAGAAGCGGATGGTATTTGCTTGGCGAAGAGGTAAAAGCTTTCGAGAAACAGCTGTGTGAATACATAGGCTGTAATCATGCTATTGGTGTGGCAAACGGGTTGGATGCACTACGCCTTATATTTAAAGCCTATATTGAAATTGGTGTAATGAAACCGGGTGACGAGGTTATAGTGCCGGCTAACACCTATATAGCATCCATACTTAGTATTACCGATAACGGACTGGTTCCTGTTTTTGTGGAGCCAGACATCCATACCTATAACATTGATTTCTCATTAATAGAGGAAAAGATAACCGAAAGAACAAAAGCCATAATGACCGTACACTTATACGGGCAAACGGCTTTTAGTGGTTTGCTAACACAATTAGCAACAAAACACAACCTAAAGATTGTTGAAGATAATGCCCAAGCCATAGGAGCCGATCTTAACGGAGTAAAAACCGGAAACCTTGGTGATGCTGCAGGCTTTAGCTTCTATCCGGGTAAAAACCTTGGAGCATTAGGTGATGCCGGTGCTGTTACCACAAACGACACTGAACTGGCACAGGCTGTACGCACACTGGCCAATTACGGTTCACAGCAAAAATATATAAATCAATATCAGGGACTAAATTCAAGAATCGACGAAATACAGGCTGCTGTGCTATCGGTTAAGCTAAAGTACCTTGATACCGAAAACCAGATACGAAGGGAAATTGCCCAACGTTATATCGATTCGGTTAATAACCCCGAAATCATACTGCCCGAGGCAGGAAATGTTACCATAAAAAGCAGGCATGTATGGCACCTGTTCGTAATCAGGACAAAAAACAGGGACAGGCTTCAGCAATATCTTGCTAATAATGACATACAAACACTTATCCATTACCCTACACCACCTTACAAACAGGAAGCTTACAGGGAATACAACCACTTGTCATTCCCAATTACAGAACAAATACACAACGAAGTACTAAGCCTGCCTATAAGCCCGGTACTTACAGACGAAGAGATACAACACATTATAGATACACTAAACAGTTATACAAGTTAGCCATGAGCACAGAAAATGTAAATGAAGAGGTACACAATGCCTATGAGGTTATTAAAAACGGAGGCATAATACTTTACCCTACTGATACGGTTTGGGGAATAGGCTGTGATGCTACAAACGAAGAGGCTATTAAAAAAATATATGCCCTTAAACAGCGTGAGGAAACTAAAAGCATGATTGTTTTAATGAACGGCGACCGTATGCTGTACAATGTTTTTAATGAAGTGCCCGAGGTAGCCTGGCAAATACTGGATGTGACAGATAAACCTACTACCCTAATACTTGATAACCCGCGTAATGTAGCAAAAAACATTGTAGCACCAGATAATACTTTAGGCATGCGACTGGTAAAAGAACCCTTTTGCTACAAGCTTATGGAGAGGATGAAAAGGCCTTTGGTATCCACCTCTGCTAACATAAGCGGGATGCCTACACCTAATTCTTTTAAAGAAATAGACCATCATATTTTGGACGGAGTAGACTATATCGTAAATTTGCACCACGATAAAGTTGCCGCCAAGCCTTCAACAATCATTAAGCTTGGCAATGATTTACAGGTAAAAGTGATACGACCTTAAATGGAAAACAAAACTTCATATAAAGAAGCTCTGGATAACAGGATATTTGAAATCATTTCTCAGGCCGCAGCACAGCTTAATTTAGAAAGCTACGTGATAGGCGGTTATGTAAGGGATTTTCTTTTAAAACGAAACTTTAAAAAAGATATAGATATCGTTGCTGTGGGCAGCGGTATAGAACTGGCAAAACAGGTTTCTGCACTGTTGCCAAACAAGCCAAAAGTACAGGTATTTAAAAACTATGGTACTGCCATGCTGCGCTATGAAGAGAGCAAAGGCGAGTTTATAGACATTGAGTTTGTAGGTGCCCGTAGGGAATCTTACCGCAGTGAAAGCCGTAACCCGTTTGTGGAAAGCGGTACGCTGGAAGATGACCAAAACCGCAGGGATTTTACCATCAATGCATTGGCACTTTCGCTGAATAAAAACAATTATGGCGAACTGGTAGATCCGTTTAACGGGGTGAGTGATTTGCACAAAGGTATTATCCGTACACCATTAAACCCTGATATTACTTATTCAGACGATCCGCTGCGAATGATGCGTGCCATCCGTTTTGCTACTCAGCTTAACTTTACCATTGAGGAAGAGTCGCTAAAGGCAATTACCAAAAATAAGGAGCGCATTAAAATCATATCGGGCGAGCGTATTGTAGATGAACTGAATAAAATACTGCAGTCACAAACACCTTCCATCGGTTTTATACTAATGGAAAAAACAGGACTACTGGATATAATAATCCCCGAACTTACCGCACTTAAAGGTGTGGAGGAAGTGGAAGGACAAACCCATAAGGATAATTTTTACCATACACTGGAAGTGGTAGACAATATTGTACCAAATACCGAAGATGTATGGCTGCGATGGGCTGCGCTACTGCATGATATAGGAAAAGCACCTACCAAAAAGTTTAGTAAAAAACACGGTTGGACATTCCACGGGCATGAGTTTTTAGGTGGTAAAATGGTAAAAAAACTGTTTGAAAGGCTGCACATGCCACTTAACCACAAAATGAAATATGTGGCAAAAATGGTTATGCTTAGTTCCCGCCCTATTGTACTGGCTCAGGATATAGTAACTGATTCGGCTGTACGCAGACTGATATTTGATGCAGGTGAAGATGTAGATGATTTAATGACACTGTGCTCTGCAGATATCACAACCAAAAATCCGCAAAAATTCAAAAAGTACCATAACAACTTTAATATTGTACGCCAAAAAATTGTAGAAGTTGAGGAAAGAGATCATGTTCGTAATTTCCAGCCGCCAATATCGGGTGAGGAAATCATGGAGATATTCAACCTGAAACCATCACGCGAAATTGGTGTGCTTAAAGAAGCTATTAAAGAAGCTATACTGGAAGGAGAAATTCCTAACGAGTATCAGGCTGCTCATGATTTCATGATGAGCAAGGCAAAAAAAATGGGACTTATTACCAAATAACATTTAACCTGTAGGGACTCCCCGCAGATTTTGTTTATATGCCTGTACGATTATATGGTAAAGTATGACATAAATCATATACAGCACAGGGCAACCAAATGTAAATTTGCATCACAAACGTGACTTAGTATTTAAACCATGAAAATAAATTTTATAAAATCGGCAAGAATAGCCTTAATACTAGTTTATCTTGTAATTGTGGCAGGGGCTTTAGTACGTATGACAGGTTCGGGTATGGGATGCCCTGACTGGCCTAAATGTTTTGGCTACTACATACCTCCTACTGATGTTACCGAACTTACCTGGAGTCCTGATCATGAGTTTAAAAAAGGGCAGGTTATCATTAAAGATGAAAAGCTTTGGGTTGCTAAAGAAACCTTTACGACTAACGATAGTTATAATGAAGGGAACTGGGAAGCCTACACCAAACACGATTATGCCGAGTTTAACCCTGTACATACCTGGGTAGAATATGGTAATCGACTGGTTGGTGCACTTGCCGGAGTTGCTGTGTTTATAATGGCGTTACTGTCGTTCACTACGCGTAAAAAAATCATTATTATCTTATCGTGGATAACCGTTTTCTGTATGGGCTTTCAGGCATGGCTTGGGGCTACGGTAGTATACTCGGTACTTAACCCTATAAAAATTACAGTACACATGGTTATGGCTCTGCTTATAGTAGGGTTTATCCTGTACATTATACACAAGGCTAAAGAAACGACTGCCGAATTTAAACAGGACAAACTGTTTAAAAACCTGCTTGTTGTTGCCATACTGCTAACCTTAATACAGGTAGTACTGGGCACACAGGTACGCCAGTTTGTAGATGAGCAGATAAAATCACTTGGCTACGACAATATGGATATGATACTTAACAGTCCTGAAGTTTCCTTTTACATCCACAGAACTTTCTCGTTTGTTGTATTTGGTATAAACCTATGGCTGTACCTACGCAACAAAAAACTTAGACTTGGGTATAACAAAGTAAACTGGGTAATTGCATTACTGTTAGTCGAAATAGCTTCGGGTATTGCTATGTATTACCTAAACTTCCCGTTTGGGTCACAAACCATACACCTTGTAACTGCTTCTTTACTCTTTGGTATACAATATTACATTTGGCTGGAAACTACAAGAAGTAAAGAGCTACAACCAGGTTAAATTTTCACATAGCTTTAAGGCGGGGTTAAAGTTGTACTAAACCTCTGGCATTATACATTATATGTTGGTACCTTTATGTAAATAAAAATCAACATAAAATAAAAAAGCTATGCCAAACAAAGAAGAAATCCACGGAAACTGGAGCGAGTTTAAAGGTAAACTCAAACAAGAATATGCCCAACTTACAGATGACGATTTGATGTATGAAGAGGGCAAAGAAGATGAAATGTGGGGAAAACTAGAAAAGAAGCTGGGTAAGGCAAAAAAAGAAATATTATCCGTTTTTGAGTAAACTCAATTCTTTTTGAGCAAAATACTACATTTCGAAGCTGTTCTGTAAACAGGTAATGGTTTGCAGAACAGTTTTTTTTTATGCAGTTACCCCAACCACTCTCTAAAGTCGTTAACACGCTCCCTACTCACAATAACCTCATCGCCATCATAAGTATTAAGTACCAGCTTTAAACGGGAATTGGTATACATTACAATATCCTTAATCGCATTTACAGATATGATAAACTTACGGCTCACGCGGTAAAACTTAGCAGGGTCCAATTCACCTTCAAGCAATTCCAGGGTACCGTCCAGTAAATAATCCCTGTTATCGTTAGTATGCAGGTAAGTCCCTTTGTTTTCACTGTAAAAACACTCTACATCCTCAATATTAATCATTTTAAGGCGTTGTCCCATTTTAATGGTAAAACGTTTCTTATAGTTTTTATCCAGCGGGTTTACCAACATGCGTTTTATTTGATCAAAATCAAAAGAGAAACTGTCTTTTGCAGGTATGCGTTCGCGGTATTTGTTTACAGCAACTTCAAGATCATCCTCATCAATAGGCTTTAGCAGGTAATCAATACTGTTAAGCTTAAAGGCACGCAGGGCATACTCATCATAAGCCGTAGTAAATATAATAGCACTGTTAACCGGTACGGCATCAAAAATCTCAAACGAAAGTCCGTCAGAAAGCTGAATATCCAAAAATATCAAATCAGGATGTTCATTGTTACTAAACCATTCTACAGCCTCTTCTACCGAGTGTAACATGGTATTAGCCTCAAGGTTTAGTTTTAGCAATTTTCGTTGCAGGAGTCTTGCTGCAGGCTTTTCGTCTTCTATAATTAAAACATTCATTGGTTGGCGTTTATTTGTGTTTGGTTGTATTGTTTATTCCCAGCGGTTTTCGCTTTTTCGTTTTTTATTTTGCTCCATTATTTCGTTAATCTTACGTTCTTCCCAGTTGCTCCCGAAAAAAACATTTCTCCCGAAAACACTGACTCCGTGTAAAAGTAAACCTATTCCCCATGGTATTGCTGTTGAGAAGGTATGCCATTCCCAAAAACTCTGTCCGGGATCCATATTAATATAATGCATAACTAATATAAATGCATTAATACACATGTATACTACAAGGTGCCTGTAAAATCCTTTTATTGCTTTCACTCTTTTCCTGGCACGCTCCACTCTTAGATTCTCCTGAAATGTATTTTCCATTTTAAGTTTTATATTTTCTTTTTGGTTTTAGATAGTATCTTTTTAATCATTCTCTCATCCCATCCTTTCGGCAATAAATAGTTGTGCCAAAACAGTATGATAGTATGTGTCAAAACAGCCAATCCTCCTAAACCTGCAGTTATAAAAAAGGTTCGTTCCCAAAATATATCGGCTATATTAAAATCAAGTCCCCACATTAGTAGTAAAACGATATTAAGCCCTACATAAGCAAATAGGTGGGTATAAAAATTACGTATACATTCTATCCTGTTATGAGCCCTTTCCAGTGGTGTAGTTGTTTTCATAATTATTCGTATCGGGTTCGTTCCTGTCTTTCCTTATCCATGAGCTCCCTCATTTTGCGTTCTTCCCAACCGCGTCCTAAAAACGGATTGTATCCAAACACTTCCATCGCGTGAAATCCTAATCCAAGTCCCCACCCTATTAGCGAGAAAAAGAACCATAAAAACTGTGGTGAAAACGTAAGGTTAATAAAAATTATTAACGGCATTATCACTAAGTAGCAGGTTAGATGATAATAAAACCCACGTAGTTCTTTTACTTTCTTTCTGGCTTTTCTGTACAAAAGCCTTTCTTCTTCTGATTTGTTGTAAAAATTGTCCATAACTACTCTTTTTTACCGGATTGCTCCTTTTTCATTATTTCCTTCATTTTCTTTTTTTCCCAGCTCTTTCCTAAAAAAGGATAAAACCCAAATACCTTCATGGCATTTAAAAACACTCCGAAACCCCAACTGACTGTTATAATTAAAAACCAGTACAGTAATGGTTTAAAAGTAAGATCAAGCAGTATAAGCATTGCAAAAACACTTATTAGGTAACAGATTAGATGAATGTAAAAGGCCCTTAAATCCCTTACTTTCCTTCGGGTCTTTTTATATAAAACACTATCTTCGTCAAATTCATTGTAATACTTCATACCTACTGCCATTTATTGGATTTTTCCTTCTCTATAAACTCCCTTATTTTTCGCTCTTCCCAGTCCCTGCCTAAAAAAGGCATAAAGTTAAACACGTTTAAACCGTGAATTATAACCCCAAGCCCCCATCCGAATAACGGGAACAAAAACCAGTAAAATTGTGGTGAGGTTATATAGTTTAGTATCCCCAGCCCCGGTACTACAACAAGGTAGGACATTAGGTTACCGTAAAACCCTTTTATATCCTCTACCCTCTTCTGGGCTTTGTAGTAATCATTTTCTTCCTCACTATACGCTATACTATCCATAATTTCTATCTGTTTGGTTAAAATAGGCAGGTAAACGGTAAAGTATTCTGTGGTTTGCTCAATCTCTACCTTCCTGCTGGTTAAAATGGCATAACGGCTTACAATGTTTTCCAGCCCTACACCTTTCCTGTCCTGTAACACCTCTTTTTTCTGTAAATTGTTCTCTACAACGAGGCTACCGTTTTTCTCATAAATACGAATATGTAAGGGCTTTTGCGGACTCACTATATTATGCTTTATCGAATTTTCCAGTAATAACTGAAGTGACAACGGTACTACCTTCCCTTCGGGATTAGCCAGATCTGTAGGAGGTTCATAAAAAAGGCTGTTTTCAAACCTCATCTTAAGGAGGTTCATATAAGTTTTAGCGAATGATAATTCCTCCTGTATACTTACCAGCTCCTTATCCCTTTGTTCCAACACATAGCGGTATACCTTTGACAATGATGTTGTAAAACGTTGTGCATTATCGGGGTTTTCCTCTATAAGCGAACTCAATACATTAAGGCTGTTGAAAAGGAAGTGCGGATCAATTTGGTTTTTTAAAGTTTCAAACTTGGCCGATGCCGTACCTGCAATTATTTTTTCCTTTTTAACCCTGTTTTCCTGATATCTTTTGTAAAAATGAAAAGCATGTATTAAAAGTGTAACGATAAGGGTAATACCCAGAGCAAAGTAGTAATTAGATAACCTTTCATTCTCAAAAAACCGGCTAAAAGATCTGCCTTCTATTATTACATCTTCAAAAACCCTGAGCAGAAACACAAAGAAGCCACTAACGGCAAACGATATCAGTATCCCTACAGCTATACGTTTTACGGATGTTTTTCCTTTACCAAACACCCTATCCAGCCCTATGAAAACCGAAACGTTTACCATATAGAGTACCACACTGTAAAGCATGGTATATGAAAAGGCCGTAAACAGTGCTTCACCGGTAGCAAATCCGTTGCCTAAAATAGTTTTTAGCACATACAGTATCACAAAAACAACTGCGCCCAGCGATACGGCCTTTAAAAGCTCTTTAATTATTAATCTCATTGTTTACGGTATTATATTATTCTATTAGGAAAATCAATCGTATTATTCCTTTTTCTCGCTGTTGCACTTTGCCAGTGTAGCCTGCGCCCTGTCCAGTCCCCACTGTGGGTAAAATGCCAACTCGGACTTAAAGTTATTAAAAAGCTCTATAGAACGTTCTACCTCAGCACACATAGGCGTGGTATCCTGACCGAAAAAGGCGGCTCCTCCCATATCAAATTCTGCTGCACAAAATACGACTCTCGGGTTTTCGGGCGCTAAGGTTTTTGCTTTTGTATAAAGTTGTTTTACAACCGGCGAAAGCTTCATGCCGTTTGTCATTGGGTCAAATGCTATCCAGGCGGTGTGTATCATGGCCTGCATTACCAGTAACTCTGCATTATCGGGCGAAATTAAATCAGCCTTATCATATGCCTCCTGTGCTTTGGTTAAAAGTGCATTTACCTGCTCTTTATCTTTTGTCTGGAACGCTGTTGTGGTATTAACAAGTGCCACATAGTAGTTAGGTAGCCAGTTGTCTTTTTCGGCGGCGGCTATTCTTTCAAATAATGCCGATGCTTCTGTACTTTTACCTTCACTCCAAAGACCGAAAGCTTTTTGCATTCCTGTTTCATATTGTGACTGTCCGCAAACGGTGTGACACACAAATAAAATTATAATTGTTATTGCTCTAATCATGACTGTTGGTTTTTTAATTAATAATTGTTTGATTTTGATGAGACAAATATCCTAACAAAAACACAACTGTTAAAAAGTGTTTTACCCAATTGTAGAATAAAAGGGATGAATTGTTATTTTAATTATTTTTACCATCATGCTCTAAGATTCTTTTTACTCTAATTGAGCTAAAGATACAAAATATCTTTACCGAAAAGGGTAAGGCACATTACTGAACCCTATCACATTAAAGCATATAAAAAACAGTTTTTCAACAAATTAAACCAACCAAAAGTAATAACAAACACCAATCTATAATTACCTGAAAACAATAAAAAAATGGAACCTAAAATAATTACGTTTAATAAAGTCCGAATAATTATATTACTACTTATGGCATTACTATTTGTAATTGCAAGCATATTTATAATTAGCTATCCAATAAAAATACCAAGCCTATTAAAATACCTTGCAGGAATATTAGGTATCTTATTTTTTGGTGCAGTTTTTATCACAATGATATTAAAATTAGCCCGTAATAAACCTGCAATCATTGTTGATGATAAAGGATTAACCGATAATGCTAGCGGAGTTAGCGCCGGGCTTATTGAATGGAGCGACATACTTGGTATTGAAATAACCTCTGTAACCAATCAGTTATTTATAAGTATTTATGTAAGAGATCCGGAGAAGTATATGCAAAACACTGGCCTCTTTAAAAAATGGATGATGAAAATGAATCAGTCTATCCAAGGTACAAACATTAATATCCCAAAAACCACACTGGGAGATGATTTTGATGAACTATACAAATTACTGGTTTTAGAACTGCAATTAAGAAACGGAGATAAAATTGCCTAAATATAAAAGAGCCGCTTAAAGCGGCTCTTTTGTTACAAATTATCAAGTTGGTTGGATTTCTTATCATCACTAATAGTCCAAAAGAAACCTACGAAAAAGAACCTGTCTGCCGGCTGTACTACCGCCTGTCTTGCAAACTGCCCGTTTACATCGGGGTTATTGGCATAATCGTATCCAAATACGTTTTTACTACCCATTACATTTGACACCGAGAAGTAAAGTATTTTTTGCTGACTTAACAACCATGCCCAGCTTACACTAAGACTGTTGTAGCTTTTTGTAAGTCCGCTCATAAACTCGGTATCATTAGGGTTGTCATAAGGTCTACCTGAGTTGAAGCTGTATGTTACCCCTAACTGTGACCTCAGGCTGTTTACCCAATACTTTGTCACTAAAGAAAAATTGTGTTTTGCCACATAGCTTGGAGTAACCTTATTTTCATAATTTTTATAATCTCTTTCGGTATCAATAAAGGAATACGACACCCAATAGTCCAGATTTTTAACAGATTTGCTGTCTCTCCAAAAAAGATCCAGTCCCTGTGCATATCCGCTACCGTTACTGTTGTATAACGAATTGTACATTGGCATTTCGCCATCATACTTTACAAGACTTGAATAATCTTTATAATACGTCTCTGCCCTAAACATTTTCCCATCACCATTATACATATAATTTAAAATGTAATGACTGGTTTTCTCGTATTCAAAGTTTTTATAATACTTCAGGTAATCAGCATTAGGTGTTTGATGAAAATCACCATAGGCTAGAGAAAACTGTCCTTTTTTACCCGCTTTATAAGCTAGTGATGCACGCGGTTCTACTACAGATTTACCCAACACATCAGAGTACGATCCTCTCACACCTGCCTTTAACGCCAGCTTTTTTGAGAAAAAGATATCAGCCTCAGCATAAGTAGCGGCGATTGAATTGTTATAACCACTATTATAAACAAAACCTGTTGGCTCACTATAATCCTCTGTAAAATCAGTTAGGAAATAATCTGCTCCAAAACTCAACTGAAAACGGTTACTGAATTTTTTACTTAGCTTCAGTTTCATGTGTGAACTGTTTTCTGCATTGTCCACTTTGTTCCCGGCTGGTCTAATATCGTTATGACCGTAGCCATAACTTAGTCCTGTTTGTATGGTCCAGTAATTACCCAGTGAACCTTTGTAGGAAGTATTTAAGTAAAAGTTATTATTGGTAAGTGCAACCCTTACTGGATTTGGTTCATTAATATCCTTCTGATTGATATCGAAGTCAGAATAATCAAACGCAGCATATATTTTTAGCATACCGCTATTAAACTTGTGGCGATAAACCGTTTCTCCCGAAAGGGACTGCACAGGTTTGTTCCAGTCTATATTTTGAGGTACTACCCACTGGTAAGGCTGCAGGTTAATGTAAGACATGTTGAAACTAAGCGAATTCTTTCCCCATTTTTGGGTATTACCAAGCCCTAAGCCCACTGTCATTAACGAAATTTCGGTTTGTTGCTGATCGGGTTCTTCAATAGTATTAAGCAGTAAAACACTAGACAGGGCCTCTCCATATTCTGCCGAATAACCTCCGGTAGAGAATGTCATTCCCTTAAACAGGAATGGGGAAAAGCGTCCGCGGGTAGGCAGGTTATTTGTGGTAGAGCCATAAGGCTGTGCTACGCGTATACCATCAACATAAGTTTGCGTTTCGTTTGCCTCACCACCACGTACAAAAAGCCTTCCGTCTTCCCCTACGGTTTGTGTACCCGGTAAGGTTTGCAGGGCAGCGATGATATTGCCTGCCGATCCTGCTGTTGTTACAATATCAAGAGCGTTTAGCGCTGTTACCTTACTGTTGTCTCCGGCAGAAAAAGTTCCTGCCGATATCACTACGGCATCAAGCGTATTAACGCTTTCACGCATTTTAAAGTTTTGTGATGTGTAGTTCTCAACAGTTATTTTCTGCATTACATCTTCAAACGATAAAAATGTAATAACAAGTACCTGTTCGCCTTTTGCAGTGGTCTCAAAAGAGAAATCACCTTTTGCATCGGTAATAGCTCCGTCATAAGTTCCCTCTAAATAAACATTAGCTCCCGGTAAAGGTTCACCTTTGTGGTCGGTTACATGTCCTTTTAATACATACTGTGCATTAAGGTTTAAAGCTGTAAGCAGAAATAAAATAATAACTGTTGGTTTCATGTGATTGATGATTAAACTGATTGTTTGGTTGTTTTGTTGGGACAAATTTGCAGCGGTTATTTCTCTTATCATAAAGAATAGTACCCAACTGTAATTTTTTTGGGATGAATTGTAAAATTTAATTTAAAAGGCTTTTCATTTCAGTTACAACGCGGTAACTTTATATATCAATCAAGTTTACATTATGAAAATTCCTGAAAATTACTTACCCGTTATGCCTTACTTGGTTCTGGACAAGACAGTTGAATTTAAACAGTTTTGTGAACATACCTTTAACGCTACCGAACAAATGATTGTTCACGGTAAAGACAGCAGCGTAATAATGCACGGCGAACTCAAAATAAACGATGCCGTGATTATGTTTGCAAACAGTAACGAAAACTGGAAACAGAAAACATCAGGTATATTTATTTTTGTGGAAAATGTAGATACCGTTTACAAATGTGCCATTGAAGCAGGTAGTATATCACTGCAAAAACCTACGCACGAGGTATATGGTTATGCAGCAGGGTTTGAAGACCCCTTTGGCAACCACTGGTGGATTAATGAAATAAAATAGCGTGCTTAACATAAAAGGGTACATCACTCAGCAATTATTTGCAGTGATTACCAAAAATCAAAACACTTTTACACCAACATACTCGGGTTTACTATTGATGCCGAAAACTACAGGGAAAGCAGGCAATCTTATAAACGGTATTTATCTTTAGAACTTTTTTCGTTCCTAAATCCACCACAAAGAGTCTCCCGTCCCGAAGCTGCCGGACTAAGGCACATTGCCTTTGAAACCGATGATATTAACAAAGCGGTAAACTGGCTTTCGCAAAATAATATTGCTACGGAACCTATAAGAACCGACGAATTTACCAGAAAAAAATTTACTTTCCTTTCAGACACTGATAATCTGCCTATTGAGCTTTACGAAATATAGTTTTTTTACTATTTTAGGCTACCCTTATATCTAAAAAATCTAAAATTCCAAAAAGCAAAATCAGAATTAATGGCTTACCTTTGGGGTTCAAAAATAACATAAACTATGGTTTACAAATTCAGAGTAATACTTGATGCTGAGGAAGATATTTTCAGGGATATTGCCATCCAGGAAAATGATACGCTGGAAGATTTACACAATGCTATTGTTAATGCTTTTGGTTTTGACGGACTTGAAATAGCTTCTTTTTATACCTGTGACGACGAATGGACACAGCAGGATGAAATTCCGCTTTTTGATGCGGGCGAAGTTCCGGGCGAAATGAAAGCAATGGCAGATTATCCGCTTAGCTCCATTTTAGACAGTGAGAACACAAAAATAATTTACGTATACGATTTCCTTAATATGTGGACGTTTTTTGTGGAACTGGGAGCTATTGAAGAGCCTGAAAACGGTGTGAGCTACCCAGACCTTTTATTCTCTCACGGACACATGCCTAACACTGCACCTGAAAAAGACTTTAGTGCCGAAGGTGACGATATTTATGGTGATTTTGAAGACGATTATGACGATGATGATCTTGATATGTTTGGCGACGGAGAAGATTTTGACGACATGAGCTTTGATGACAACCAGTGGAATTAAACCTATACACTAAAACAAAATCAAAACAAGAACTCAGGACCTAACAAACTAAGCATCTTTACACCATGATAAACCTTTTTAATACTCACATTGAAACCCTTTCTGTACACAGGGTAGGAAACAAAAGCCGTAATGAGGCTATCTTTTTATCAGAACAGCCTTATAACCTAAATGATGAGATTGCTCCGCTTTTAAAGGAGTACTTCTTTAAACCTTTTAGGGAAAAAGAGGAAAACTATTTCCAGTTTGCACACGAGGTAGATTTAGATTACCACGATATGTACAACCTGGTAACCGAAATGTTTACCGACCCGAGTAATGCTCACGAGGTTTCTAAAAAAATAACCAAGCATCTTTTTGATCAGTCAAACCACCCGCACATTAAAAACGGAGAGGTATATGTGACTTACCTAACTAACTTGTCTATAGATAACAATACGGTAGATGCCGTAGGTATATTTAAAAGTGAGATTAAAACCGATTTCCTTCAGTTTGAAGAAAAAAGCAGTAACCTTGATATAGTACTTCAGCAGGGTATTAACCTTAATAAGCTGGATAAGGGTTGTATTGTTTTCAATTATAAAAAAGAAGAAGGTTATAAAATATTAACCATAGACAGTAACAGGTATGATGCCCGTTACTGGTTGGAGCATTTCCTTTCGGTAGATGCTTTCCAGGACGAGAACTTCGTTACTAAAAAGTACCTTAAATTCTGTCAGGATTTTGCTAAAGATGTAGTACTTCCGGCAGAAGACAAAAAAGAAGAGGTTATGTTCATGAACCGTTCTGTAAACTACTTCGCTAAAAACGACGAGTTTGAAGAAACGGCTTTCCTTAACGAGGTAATTGATAACCCGGACCTTATTCCTGAATTCAAAAACTACAAGGTAGAAAAAGCACCGAAATACAGTATTGAAGATGTTACTACCTTCCCTATTGCTAACTCAGCAGTAACCGATGCACGTAAGAAAATAAAGAACGTAATTAACCTGGATACTAACATCCAGATTAAAATGGATTTTGTAAATCCTGAAAGTGCCGAAAAGTTTGTGGAAAAAGGATGGGACGAGGAAAAACAAATGTACTACTACCTTGTTTACTTTAACAAAGAACAAAAAAGCTAAACTACTTAGCTTAAGCATACTAAAAAGAGGCCCTGAGCCTCTTTTTTTATTGTGTTAAATGAATGGTAAAACGCGCTATACTCCCTTAATTTAGCGTTTTCTTATAGTTTAATTTTATAACTTACGATTTGTAAAGCTTTTCGCAGGAAATGACCAAAACATTACGGTTCCTCATATTATTAACCTTACTCTTTGTGGCTGTCCCTATGGCTGCACAGGTCACTCCTGTCCAAGACTCTGTACCCCAATTAAACGACACCATAAAACAAAAACGGGACGAGATGTACAAAAACATACAGAACTATTCTAAAAAAAGAAAGTTTACCAAGTTTTTGCACAAGCTTATATTTAGACCTGTACGCGAACAGGAAGCATCGGGCACCCGTAAAAAAACCAGAGAAAATGCTCCCGAAATGCAGGATCGTTATACCAAATACAGTGACAAAGTAATTAGAAAAATAAAAATAATAACACTCGATCCTTTTGGGTATTCTATAACCGATACTGCCAGAAGACCGAGAAACTGGGCCGAACGCTTTGGTAATGGTGTGCACCTTAAAACAAAGCAAATGACTATAAAAAACCTGCTGCTGTTTAAAGAAAAAGAACGACTGGACACTTTAATCGTAGCAGAAACCGAGCGTTTAATACGTTCGCAACGCTATACCCGTAGGGTAATTATAAATGCCATACCTATTGAAGGCACAAAAGACTCTATAGATGTAGTGGTAAGAGTACTGGACTCCTGGAGCCTTATACCGAATGGTTCGGCATCATCCTCAAAAACTTCATTTGAGGTTACCGAAAGAAATTTCTTCGGGCTTGGGCATGAGTTCCGCAATGAATTTGACAAGGAACTTAACACAGGTCAAACAGCCTATTTGGGCCAATATACAGTACCTAACATTCTTAATACCTACATGCAGGGTCAGCTTACCTACAGGATACATACTGATGAAAGCTATCTTAAAAGTTTTGGGCTGCAAAGAGAGTTCTTCTCTGCTTACACCCGCTGGGCAGGTGGTATTTATCTGGAAGAAAAACTGGTTAGGGATTCCCTCCCCGATGTACAGAATGTATATGCCATGCAGAATATGAAATCTGACTATAAGGAATTTTGGGGTGGTTACTCCTTCAAGATATTTAAAGGCTTTACCGAAGAAGACCGTACTACAAACCTTGTAGTGACCGCAGGTTTTAACAACAGGCGGTACAAAGAAAAACCTACTATTGCATACGACTCGGTTGGGTATTACTCCAACGAAAGGCTTTATTTGGCCAGTATTGGTTTAACCTCAAGAAAATTCGTTCAGGATAAGTTTCTCTTCAATTATGATATTGTAGAAGATATACCAATTGGACGCACCTACTCCATTACCGGAGGTACCCAGGCAAAAAACGGAGAAAACCGTATTTATCTGGGCGGGCGGTATGCCATAGGTAACTACTTTAAGTGGGGCTTTTTAAGCCTTAGTACCGAACTGGGATCTTTTTTCTACAGGGATAAAACCGAACAGACCACACTACGGTTTGACCTGCTTTACTTTACTAATATGAAAGAATGGGGCAACTGGCGTTTCAGGCATTTTATACAACCCCGCGTTGTTTTTGGTGATAACAGGATGCCTTTCCTTAAAGATCGGCTTAATCTTGGCGATGACACAGGGATACAGGGTTTTGATAGCACAACGCCACTGGGTACTAAAAAATTCATATTAACACTACAAACCCAAAGTTACGCCCCTTGGGAGGTACTTGGTTTTCGTTTAAATCCGTTTGCCAATATTACCGTTGGTGTAATTGGTGACGAATACAATAAACTATACGAAAGCAAGTTTTACAGTAAGTTTGGTGTAGGCCTGCTTATAACTAACGACTACCTTGTATTTAGCAGCTTTCAGTTATCGTTTGCCTATTTCCCTAATATACCGGGCAATGGTGATAACATATTCAAAACCAATAGCTTTAAAAACAACGACATTATGCTGCCTGATTTCCAGATTGGCAAACCTGAGGTGGTACCTTATAATTAACTAATTTACTTTTTCCTGAAAATTTTATTTAAATTGGTAACAAAACCTTATAAGGTTCGTCATATTGTCACAGTAACCTAAAACAACAAGCTTTTGGAAACCATACTAACCATCAACAATCTTCACAAAAAATTTCGCCATGTACATGCGGTAAACAATGTTTCCTTTGAAATAAAAAAAGGAAATGTTTACGGGATATTAGGTCCTAACGGAAGCGGAAAATCTACCACTTTGGGTATCATCCTTAATGTTGTAAACAAAACATCGGGCAGCTATAGCTGGTTTAATGGTGACCTTGAAACACATGATGCCCTTAAAAAAGTGGGAGCTATTATTGAAAGACCTAACTTTTACCCTTACATGACAGCTTACGAAAACCTTAAGCTGGTATGCGGCATTAAAGGGGCTCCGTTGGAAAAAATTGATGAAAAGCTGGAGCTGGTAGGATTACTGGAAAGAAAAGACAGCAAATTTAAAACCTATTCTCTGGGTATGAAGCAAAGGCTGGCAATAGCCAGTGCCCTGCTTAATGACCCTGAAATACTAATACTTGATGAACCCACAAACGGACTTGACCCACAGGGAATACGACAAATAAGGGATATTATTAGGCATATTGCCTCACTGGGCACCACCATACTACTGGCCTCTCACCTGCTCGATGAAGTAGAAAAGGTATGTTCGCATGTTGTAGTACTTAGAAAAGGGGTTGTACTTTATACAGGTACCGTTAATGGAATGATTTCAAACGAAGGCTTTTTTGAACTTCAGGCTAACGATAACCAAACGCTAAAAACTATTTTACAGCAACACCCGGCTATCGATAAAATTGAAGAAAACGAAAGTAAACTTATCGTTTACCTTAAAGAATCCCTTGAGGCTGACAATCTAAATAAATACCTAACAGCACAGGGTATTTATCTAAGTCACTTAGTTAAGCGACAATACAGCCTTGAAGAACAATTTATCCAGTTAACCTCATCTGCAAAATAAACCGCCACTATGAAACGACTTTTAAATATAGAATTGCAAAAACTTTGGAAAAACAGATCCAGTAAAGTACTCATCATAACTTATTTCGTACTGTTAAGCTTTTTGGCTTTGATGTCAAGTATTAAGCTAACCCTTTTTGGACAGGAAATAAAACTTGCCGATCAGGGAATATTTGATTTCCCTTACATTTGGCATTTTAACTTCTTTTTTGCCGGGCTACTTAAAATTTTCCTTGCCTTGGTTATTGTTTCCATGATGTCTAACGAATACACTTATGGAACCCTGAAACAAAACCTTATTGACGGATTGAGTAAAAAGGAATTCCTCACCTCAAAAATGCTTACGGTTTTACTATTCTCGGCAGTATCTACGCTTTTTGTATTTACGATTACCATTATATTAGGCTACAGCTTTTCTTCTTACACAGAAGCTTCAATAGTATTCTCTGATTTATTTTATATACCATCTTACTTTTTAAAACTGGTTGCTTTCTTTTCATTCTGTTTATTTGCAGGCGTATTAATAAAGCGTTCGGCTTTTGCTATTGGTTTTATAGCAGTGTGGTATGTAATAGAGAAAATTATACACTTTTCCTTGTTTAAATATGTATTTGGAAACAACAAGACGCTGGAAACGGCTATAGGTTTTATGCCTTTAGAGTCCATGTATAACATGATGAAAGAACCCATTACAAGATTTAAAACTTATAATGCCATAGAAAATCAGGTTAGCGGTGTTGGTGAAGTACGTTTTTACGGTGTACACTGGTATGAAATTGTTATAGTTTTAGCATGGACTGCCATATTTATAACATTATCATATAATATTTTGAAAAAGAGAGATTTATAAAAGTAACAGCAAGGAGGTTTTATAAATTTTATATAAATTTACAAAAACCTTAACATTGCTGCTGTGAAATTGAGATTTATATATTTATTACTCCTTTTTTTTAATATTTCTGTTTGGGGACAAAGTGACTGCCCCGAAGCCATAATTGTTTGTGGCGGTATGGATTATTATGGGCTTAGTGCAGGAGGAGTAGGTAATATAGTAGAACTAAGTACTGCTACTAACGATTGTCATAGTGAAGAGCACTTTAGTGTTTGGTTTAAAATCCAGATAAAAGACGGCGGTACACTGGGTTTTGTACTTACTCCCGAAGAAATAGATGATCTTGTTGTTGATTTTGATTTTTGGCTTTTTGGACCTAATCTTGAATGCGGTAACCTTGGCGATCCTATAAGGTGTTCTACCACTAACCCATTACAGGCAGGCCTTGATTACAATACAACCGGAATGAACGAAACCGAGATTGACGTATCTGAAGGTCCTAGTTCAGACGGAAACGGATTCATACAATGGGTCGATGTTGAAGATGATGAAATTTATTACTTAGTGGTAGACAGACCACACGGTTTTAGTAACTTCTCTATAGAATGGACTGGTACAGCCACTTTTCATGAAGTACCTTATTTTGACAACCCAAACGACATTCCGCTTGGGTTAACCCAGTGTGATGGTGATGACGGAGTGTATGACCAAATGGCTGTTTTTGATCTTACCGTATATCAGGATATGTTTATAGGTACACAAACCGATGTTGAGCTTACCTATCATATCAGTATGAATGATATGATTACAGGAGAAAATCCCATGACTAATCCGCAATCGTTTACATGTGGTACTCCTGTAACAACAGTATATCTTAGAATGACAAATCCGGTTACGGGGTGTTATGATATACAAACCTTTAATCTTGATATACCTGTTATTAGCGGAGATGCTGAAGACATTACACTTTGTGACGATAATCAAAACGGTATACGGGAGTTTGACCTCACGGTTAACGATGCCGGTATTATTGGTAATACCCCTAATGCTTCTGTAAGTTATTATACCTCTATGCAGGATGCCGAAAATGACATAGGAGCAATTGGTCCTTTATATGAAAACACCACTCCCTATGAAAGTGAAACAATATGGGCAAGACTGGAAAAAGTCGACGAAAACTGCTTTGACCTGATTCCTTTTACCATAAGCGTTTATAACTTTGAAATTCCGCCTATACCTATTAATCTTTGTGATAGTGACGGTACTGATGACGGACTCACCACCTTTAATCTTACTATAAATGAAGAGTCTTTTTCGGGCAATACTCCAAATACTTCTTTCACCTACTATGCTTCGGGTTCTGATGTACTAAATGATAATCCTATAAGCAATCCTACAAGTTATTTCAGCACAGCTAATCCGCAAATGATATATGTGAGGATGACCAATAACGACACCGGGTGTTATACTACACAGGCTTTTTCCATAGGTACATCAACAGTAAGCCCCGGAACTCCGCAAAATCTTGCTATGTGTGATGATAACCAAAACGGAATACAACAGTTTGATCTTTCTGTAAATGATTCCTTAGTACAGGATGGAGATACTTCAACCGAGATAACCTATTACAATTCGCAGGAAGACGCTGTTAATGCTACGAATGCACTTAATTTACCTTATCAAAACCAGCAGCCATATACCGATGAGACTATTTGGGTAAGAATGGAAAGAAGCAACGATAGTGAGTGTTTCAGCATAACATCTTTTACGATTAGTATACTCAACCTTCCGGTTTTCAATAATCCTAACGATATATTATTAGACCTTAGTCAGTGTGATGATGATGGTATAGACGACCAGTCGAACGCGTTTGACCTTACCGTTCACGAAGAAATGTTTACGGGACAGCAAACCAATTTGGCATATTACTATTATGCCAGTATAGACGATTTTAACTCGGGAAATGCAATTGTCAATCCGCAGGCTTATGCCAATATTACCAATCCGCAAACAATCTATACGCAAATCTATAATACGGAAACAGGTTGTTACAGTCCGTTGCAAAACTTCACTATCGAAATCATCAACCCTATTGTAGCAGGCGAACCTGCCGATTTATGGCAGTGTGACCTTCACATGAACGGTTTACAGCTATTCATACTAAGCGTTAATGATGAGCTTATAGCAAATGGCGAATCTAACAGGGAGGTTACTTATTACCCTTCACTCCAGGATGCTCAAAATGAAACTAATCCCTTAAACGATGTACATCAAAATAGTGTGCCCTACACAGGTCAAACCATTTGGGCGAGGCTTGAAAGCACCAATGGCTGTTTGGGGTACGACATTACATCGTTTACCATAAGTGTCGCACAACTACCGGTAATAGACTACTCCATAAGAATTGAAGACTTTACTCAATATGATAATTCCATCGCTATTGATATTCCGAACTGGGAAGATTTTGAATACTCTATGGATGGGGAAAACTATACCGATATACCTTATTTTGGGAGTCTCCCTCCGGGGTTATACGAAGTATACATACGATCAAAAGACGGCTGTAAAACAGAGCAGGAAGATGTGGTACTTTTAAACTATCCTAAATACTTTACACCAAACGGAGATGGTATTAACGAAACCTGGCAGGTGTACTTTATTTACTTCCTCCCAAAATCAAAAATCTCCATTTTTGACCGTTACGGCAAACTGGTTAGTAGTTTTTGGGGAGACAGTATAGGCTGGGATGGTATGTATAACGGAGAAGCTCTTCCATCAACTGATTATTGGTTTTTACTTGAATTAGAAGACGGAAGGAACATCAAAGGGCATTTTGCCATGGTTAGGTAATTTTTTTTTGTAATTTTATAAAACCTTTAACGTTAATCCGTTATATGGGCTATGCTATGAAAAAAATTACCTTACTATTACTTTTATTTCTATCATTAAATGCTTTTGCCCAAAAAGAAGCTAACTACTGGTACTTTGGCAACAATGCCGGTTTGCACTTTTTAGACAACGGTACAGTACAAACCCTCACTGACGGACAAATGACAACCAATGAAGGTTGTAGTTCCATATCAGATGAGCTGGGCAACTTACTTTTTTACACTGATGGCCGTACCGTTTGGGATCGTAACCATGTCATTATGCCTAATGCAAATTATCTTGCCGGCACAGGGTTATTAGGAGATCCTTCCAGTACACAATCGGGCATTATAGTACCAAAGGCAGACGACCCTGATATCTATTATATTTTTACGGTTGATGAACCCCATCATGAAAATGCTGCTACCTACCCTAACCCTTTTCCCGGGCCTTATCAGGATGGTAGTAATATACCGGCATCTGACGACGGATTAAACAATGGTTTCAATTACTCTATAGTAGACCTTTCGGTAACGGGAGATAATGGCAGCATAGGCGATGTTACAACCAGAAACGTACATTTAGTTACTTATGACGATACTAATATTGAAGAACTAAAATACAAATGTTCTGAAAAAATTACTGCCGTAAAAAATGCCGAAGGAACCGGATACTGGGTTATAACCCATTTTATAAATAAGTTTTACGCCTTTTTTATAGATAGTAACGGGGTAAACGAAACTCCGGTAATAAGTGAGCTAGCCCCTGTAATCCCTACATCCGGTTATCGTCGAAACGCAATAGGATGTTTAAAGGTATCTCCTACAGGAAATAAACTTGCCATAGCACATACGCAGTCAGGAACTCAAACCGGAGGAACAGAGTCAAACGGTATGGTATACCTGTATGATTTTAATAACACTACAGGGGTAGTTTCAAATCCATTATTGATAAAAGAAAATGGATCGCCCTATGGAGTTGAGTTCTCTCCGTCGGGCAAAAAACTTTATGCATCTTATGATGCAGCAAATGTTATTAGCGGAATTTATCAGTATAATCTTGAAGCGGCTGATATTCCAGGCTCAGAAATTTTTATTTCAGACACTCCGCAATCAGGAACGCTTCAGTTAGGGCCTAATGGTAAAATATACAGAGCAGTGGTGGCATCACAAAATCTTGATGTGATAAACAACCCCGAAGAAACAGGTGTAGCCTGTGGTTACCAAACTAATGCCGTTACTTTACCTGCAGGTACCGAATGTTTTTTTGGACTTCCGCCTTTTATAACCTCTTACTTTTTTGCAAGCATTGAGGTTGAAAATACCTGCTTGGGTGAAGCTTCAGAATTCACTCTTCTTGTATCCAATGAGTTTGACTCCATATCCTGGGATTTTGGCGATGGTTCTCCTACTTCAGCCGACACAATACCAACGCACACATACACCAGTCCCGGCACATATAATGTAGTTGCTACCATAACTTATGCAGGGGAAGATTTTACTTTTTCACAAAATGTTACTATAGCAGCCATTCCGGTTGCTAATGATGCCCCTAACCTAACCCTTTGTGATATTAGTGACGACGGCACCGAAAACTTTGTTTTAAGCAACAACACCGAAATAATACTAGGAGATCAAAACCCTAATAATTATGAGGTAACTTATTACGATTCATTAGAAAATGCCCAAAATGCAAACCTCCCGGTTAATCCAAATAGTTTCAGTAACAGTAGTGACCCTCAAATAATATATGCGCGTGTGCAAAACACAAGTAACACCAGTTGTTATGCTATAACATCATTTATGGTAAGTACTATGGCTATACCAGCTATTAATACCGCTAATGAAGAAAGAATATGCGCTAACTCTAACAGCTACATAACACTTAGCTCAGGCATTACAAGCTCACAATACACCTACGAATGGTCTACCGGAGAAACGACTCCTGTAATACATGTAAATCGTTCGGGTACTTATGCTGTTACCCTAACCAACGAGAACGGCTGTAAAAAAACTCAGGTTATAACGGTAACACCTTCTGATGTTGCTCAAATAGAAAGTGTAGATGTAGTTGATCTTGTAGACAATAACACGGTAACTGTATATGTTACACCTACAGGAGGTGTTAATACTACCTACGAATACAGCATAGATATGCCTAACGGTCCGTTTCAGGAATCTAACTTTTTCGAAAGGGTACAACCAGGGGTACATACCGTTTATGTTTCCGACGTAAACGGATGTGGTACCGTGTTTAAACAATTCTCTGTTCTTTCTATCCCAAAATTCTTTACTCCAAACGGAGATGGTGTTCACGACACCTGGGACATTATAGGTATGAATTTAAAGTTCTATCAAAATAGTACCATATTTATTTATGACAGGTATGGTAAACTATTAGCCAGTATAGACCCTAAAAGTAAAGGATGGGACGGCACCTATAATGGTGAACCGTTACCTTCAACAGACTATTGGTATGTGGTTACCCTTGATGACGGAAGGGTTGTTAAAGGACATTTTAGTATGATAAGGTAATACTTACAATTATTTTAATTATAATTTTATCTTTGACTAAAACAAATTTAATCAACCATAACCTTATGAAAAAATTATTAGCACTGTTTAGTGTTGTTACCCTTATTACAGCTTGTTCCAAAGATGACCTATCATCTAACCTAACTGAAGTTGTTGTACAAAAATACAGTAACGGTAATCGAACAGAAATAGCACATTATTCTTATTCTGATGGAAAAATCACTCAAATAATGCATTACAACAATAGTAACTTTCGCATCGGAAAAACAAAATACGAGTATTATTCAAACGGAAGCCTTCTTAGAATCACTAAAACCGGTACTGATAATTTTACACCTATTTATTCTTATGAATATATTTATGATGAACATGAGAGAATCGCGTTTAAAAAATATCGAGGAAGCCAATCATACAATACTGATTACACTTATAACAACGACAATACAATCTCAGCTCTACGAATGGTCAATGGTGGAGGAGAATCAACAGCAACATTTTACTTAAACAGTGACAATCTTATATACAAACAAGTATCAAATTTAGAAGAATATACTATTACGTATAATGGTCAAAATCCCACATTAACTACAAACGGAAGTAATACTATACTTTATGAATATGATGAGTTTCATAATAGGTTATTATTAAACGACAGAAATAAAAACAACCTGTACTTAAGCAATAATATTTTAATGGCTGACAATATTCTTGATGACATAGATTCAATTACCGATAAATATTTAACAAAAATAACTGTTGAAAGCGGACCAATATCATCTGTAAAAAAATATGATTATATATTTAACGATATAGGATTACCAACAAACAGAAAAGAATATCACAATGATATTCTGATAGAAGAAACAGAGTATATATACCAATAAAAAAAGCCCCGCATTTGCGGGGCTTTACTTTTATATATCATTAAGCGATTTTAAAACGCTTTCTGTCATTTTCATTCAGGTAGATTTTACGTAAACGTAAGCTCTTAGGCGTTACTTCTACATACTCATCTTTCTGGATGTACTCAAGTGCCTCCTCAAGAGAGAATTTGATAGCAGGGATAATTCTTGCTTTATCATCTGCACCGGATGAACGAACGTTAGTAAGCTTTTTGGTTTTAGTCACGTTTACAACCATATCGTCTCCACGAGAGTTCTCACCAATAACCTGACCTTCATAAATATCTTCGTTAGGATCTACGAAGAATTTACCACGCTCCTGTAATTTATCAATAGAGTAAGGAATAGCCTTACCGTTTTCCATAGAGATAAGAGAACCGTTAATACGTCCCGGTATATCTCCTTTAAACGGTTGGTACTCTAAGAAACGGTGTGACATAATCGCCTCACCCGCAGTAGCAGTAAGCAACTGGTTTCTTAAACCTATAATACCACGTGAAGGAATGATAAATTTAACAATCATACGTTCACCTTTTGGCTCCATACTAATCATCTCACCTTTACGAACAGTTACAAACTCAACTGCACGTCCTGAAAGGTTTTCCGGTAAGTCGATAGTAAGTTCCTCAACCGGCTCACATTTAACACCGTCAATTTCTTTGATGATAACCTGTGGCTGACCGATTTGAAGCTCATAACCCTCTCTTCTCATCGTTTCGATAAGTACAGATAAGTGAAGTACACCACGACCAAATACCATAAACTTATCAGCACTGTCGGTTTCATTCACTCTAAGAGCAAGGTTTTTCTCAAGCTCCTTGTTTAATCTTTCTTTAATGTGCCTAGAAGTAACAAATTTACCCTCTTTACCAAAGAATGGCGAATCGTTAATAGTGAAAAGCATACTCATTGTAGGCTCATCAATTGCAATTGTTGCAAGAGCTTCAGGATTTTCAAAATCAGCAACAGTATCACCAATCTCAAAACCTTCAAGACCTACAAGTGCACAAATATCTCCTGCTTCTACTCTGTCTACTTTTTTACGGCCAAGACCTTCAAAAGTATGTAATTCTTTTATTTTTGATTTCACTACTTTTCCATCACGCTTAACAAGAGATATGTTCATACCTTCTGTTAGGTTACCTCTTTGAAGACGACCGATAGCGATACGTCCTGTAAAGCTTGAAAAGTCAAGTGAAGTAATAAGCAATTGCGGAGTACCTTCTGATACTTTTGGAGCAGGTATGTGCTCAATAACCATATCAAGAAGTGGCTCTATATTTTCTGTTTTGTTTTTCCAGTCAGTACTCATCCAGTTTTGCTTAGCAGAACCGTATACTGAAGGGAAGTCAAGCTGCCATTCTTCTGCACCAAGTTCAAACATAAGATCGAATACTTTTTCGTGAACCTCATCAGGAGTACAGTTTTCCTTATCTACCTTATTGATAACCACACAAGGCTTAAGGCCAAGATCAATCGCTTTTTGAAGTACAAAACGTGTTTGCGGCATAGGTCCTTCAAAGGCGTCTACTAAAAGAAGTACGCCGTCGGCCATATTAAGTACACGCTCTACCTCACCGCCAAAGTCGGCGTGACCAGGGGTATCGATAATGTTAATCTTAGTTCCCTTGTAATTAACCGATACGTTTTTAGAAGTAATGGTAATACCTCTCTCACGTTCCAGGTCGTTGTTATCAAGTATCAGGTCGCCCGTGTTCTCGTTTTCACGGAATAACTGGCAATGGTACATAATTTTGTCAACCAGCGTAGTCTTACCGTGGTCAACGTGAGCAATAATTGCAATGTTTCTTATAGACGCCATTTTTATTTTTTTGAAGGTGCAAAGGTACACTTTATTTTGATATAAAAAACACTAAAAACGAGACACTTAAGATTGTCATAATCTTTATAACACCCAAAATTAACATAGTTAAATTACAATTAACAGTCCTCTTATTACAAAAGCAAATAAGTATATTTGAAGAAGCTCAGTGTTTTAACATAACTTATCGCATAATAAATGAATGCTTTTTTAATAATTTTTACAGTCTTAATTATCCTCTTCACCATTATACCACTTATAAGAAATGATTACTGGACTTTCAGGGTTTTTGATTATCCGCGGCTGCAAAAGCTAACTCTTTCTGTTATCTGCATTATCCTAATTATATTTTATTATGATAGCCCGGTAATAGAATATGCAATTATACTTTCTATAATATCTCTTAATATTATTTACCTGCTTTATCATATATTACCGTTTACACCTCTTTCAAAAAAACAGATGCTTACAGCCAAACGCACAGACAAAGCTAATACTATAAATATAGTGATTGCAAACGTATATCAGGAAAACCGTAATGCAAGGGGATGCCTTACAGAAATAAAAAATGCAGATCCTGATATTGTACTACTTATAGAAACCGATAATTTTTGGGCTGATGCTACATTGCAGTTAAAAGAAACTTATCCTTACAACAGACTTCTACCGCTTGAAAACACATATGGAATGATTTTATACTCAAAACTGGAGCTTAAAAATACTGAAGTAAAATATATGGTTGAGGATGATATACCCTCTATACACACCAAAGTAATATTACAAAGCGGTGAAGAAATTCAGTTATACGCACTGCACCCTACACCACCAGTACCTAACGAAAACGTGCAATCTACCGAAAGGGATAAGGAACTTTTGCTTGCAGCAGATTTATGCAAAAAGAGTAAACTTCCGGTAATTGTAATGGGTGATCTAAATGATGTAGCATGGAGCTATACTACAAAACTGTTTTTAAAAATGAGTGGTATGCTGGACCCAAGGATAGGGAGAGGTTTCTTTAACACCTTCCATGCACACTACCCTTTTATGCGGTTTCCTTTAGACCATGCATTTGCGTCTCCGCACTTTAAATTTGTATATATGAAACGACTTAATAACTGCGGTTCAGATCATTTCCCTATAAATGTAAGCCTACAGTTTGACAAAGAAGCGCAGTTTAAACAACATGGTGAAAAACCTGACAGCGATGATATAGCTGAAGCTAATGAAAAGAAACAAAAAACAACATAGCAAAAAAAGCTCCCGTTGTCGGGAGCTTTAATTTTATATCTTAACAAGCAGTTATTCTTTTATTAAAGAGCTGCTACGTGTCTAGTTAGCTTTGATTTTAAGTTTGAAGCTTTGTTAGCGTGAATGATATTTTTCTTAGCTAATTTATCAATCATTGAAATAACAGTAGATAATTTTCCTGAAGCTTCATTCTTATCTGTAGCTATACGTATTGCTTTAATAGCATTACGAGTAGTTTTGTGTTGATACTTGTTCAACACTCTTTTCTTTTCGTTGCTTCTGATTCTTTTTAAAGCTGACTTGTGATTTGCCATTTTGTTAACTTAAATATCTTGTTATATAAAATTTGTAGTCCGTAGGGGAATCGAACCCCTGTTACCAGGATGAAAACCTGGCGTCCTAACCCCTAGACGAACGGACCATTGTTTGTTACTCTGAAGTCCTTTTTTTGGATTATTCTCAGTAAATCAGTAAATAAATTTAGAACTTCAATTTTGTAGTCCGTAGGGGAATCGAACCCCTGTTACCAGGATGAAAACCTGGCGTCCTAACCCCTAGACGAACGGACCGTTTTGTTTCGTTATTGCGGTTGCAAATGTACAACTATTTTTCATTTACGCAATAGCTGAAACAAAAATTTTTATTTTTTTTTAATATGCCTTAGCAAACAGCACTCGTCCCTTTGATGGCGCGCCTGTAAGTACACATTTACCCTCCTCTTCTACCCTATCAAGAGCTATACATCTGATTGTAGCCTTAGTAAGGTCTTTTATCTTCTCTTCAGTCTCGCTTGTACCGTCCCAATGAGCCGCTACAAAACCACCTTTATTGTCTAAAATATCTTTAAATTCTTCAAAAGAATTTACTTCGGTAATATGCGAATTTCTGTAATCAAGAGCTTTATTAAACAGTTCAGACTGGATTTTTTCCAGCAGGTCCTGTATGTAATTTACGATATCATCCTTAGCGACTACCTCTTTAGTAAGGGTATCACGACGGGCAACCTCAAAAGTTCCGTTCTCAAGGTCTTTTGGCCCCATAGCGATTCTTACAGGTACGCCCTTAAGTTCATACTCGTTAAACTTCCATCCTGGCTTGTGCGTAGTCCTGTCGTCAAACTTAACAGATATATTCAGCTTTCTTAGTTTAGCAACAAGTGTATTTACTTCCTCGCTAATTTCGGCAAGCTGTTCGTCTGTTTTATGTATCGGTACAATCACAACCTGTATAGGTGCAAGGTTTGGCGGCAATACAAGCCCGTTATCATCACTATGCGTCATTACAAGCGCTCCCATTAAACGGGTAGATACCCCCCATGATGTAGCCCAAACATAATCCTGCTTCCCTTCCTGATTAGCAAACTTCACGTCAAAAGCCTTAGCAAAGTTTTGACCAAGGAAGTGCGAAGTACCTGCCTGTAATGCTTTACCATCCTGCATAAGCGCTTCAATACAGTAAGTCTCCTCTGCACCGGCAAAACGCTCGTTAGCAGTTTTAACTCCTTTCACTACCGGTATCGCCATAAAGTTCTCAGCAAAGTCAGCATACACGTTCATCATTTGTTCTGCCTCGGCTATTGCCTCCGCTTTTGTAGCATGGGCAGTGTGCCCTTCCTGCCATAAAAACTCTGCAGTTCTTAAAAACAAACGCGTTCTCATTTCCCAACGCACTACGTTAGCCCACTGGTTAACAAGTATAGGCAGGTCACGGTACGATTGTACCCATTTCCTGTAGGTATCCCATATAATGGTTTCAGAAGTAGGTCTTACAATAAGCTCTTCTTCCAGCTTAGCATCAGGATCTACTTCTATTGTTTTTCCGTCTTCACCGGTTTTCAGCCTGTAATGAGTAACCACTGCACATTCTTTAGCAAAGCCATCTACATGGCTTGCCTCCTTACTAAAGTAAGACTTGGGTATAAATAAGGGGAAATAAGCGTTTTGATGTCCGGTTTCTTTGAACTTCTTATCCAATTCTGCCTGCATTTTTTCCCAAATTGCATAGCCGTATGGTTTTATTACCATACATCCCCTAACCCCTGAATTTTCAGCAAGGTCTGCTTTTACAACCAGTTCATTATACCATTTGGAATAATCTTCTGACCGTTTAGTTAAATTCTTACTCATTTCTAATAAATTGGCACAAATATTGTTTTTATAAATATATTACTAATTATGTTTGGCAAAACTAACTATTTTTGTGTAGTCCAACAATAAAAAAAATGCAGCGTTATGAAAACTAACTACTTTACATTACGTCAAATCTCCTTATACTCTGTATTGGGACTTCTGGCGATAACTGCATCGTCGTGCAGTTCGTACCAGAACAACTCATCATACAACGACGGCATTTACGGATCTGTACCACGAGACAGCAACAATAACCCTGTGTACACTTACAACGACGGTAACGTACAGCAATACAGGGATGGAGAAGTTTCTGGTCAAAATATGAATTACCAGGGATATTTCAGTTCTCTTGAAGACGAATTCCCTATATACGATGAGCAAAATGACGCTTATTATGATAACGACACCGTTGTTAGTGTTACTAATTACAACAGCAATTACAACGGAAACTCTTATGCAGGATGGGGCGAAAACCCAAGCGATATAACCGTTAACTATTACGGTGGCGGATATGGCGGTTACTACAACAACTGGTATAACCCTTGGTGGGGTTATGGCGGATGGGGTGGCCCGGGATGGAGCATAGGCCTTGGATGGAACTCTTGGGGCGGTTGGAATGTTGGCCTTGGATGGGGCTGGGGTTACGGCGGCGGATGGGGATACCCATACTACGGCGGTGGCTGGGGTTCTCCATACTACGGTTGGGGAGGCTATAATAACTGGTACTACTACCCTTACGGACACTCATACTACTACAACCATAACGGTTACTACAATAACAGAGGCAGATCTAACGCTTCTTATGGCGGTAACAGAAGTATAATTGCAGGAAGAAGCCCATATAGCGGAAGAAGTAACGTATCTGGCAGAAGCAATGTTTCAGGTAGAAGTAATGTTTCAGGACGCAACTACACTCCCGGAAGAGGTACTACACAATCAAGAAACAGCGCTACAGTAAGAAGCAGAGGAAATGCTTCCGACAGAAGCTCTTACTACAACAACTCCTCAAGAACAAGAAGTACAAGAAACTACACTCCTTCCACAAACTCAAGAAATAATAGTAACAACAGCTATACACCTTCTACAAGAACAAGATCAAGTTCACCTAGCAGATCGTACAGCCCATCTCCTTCCAGAAGTTCTGGTGGCGGATTTGGCGGCGGAAGATCCGGTGGCGGAGGTGGAAGATCCGGCGGCGGTGGCGGCGGAAGAAGAGGCTAATTACTACACAATACATAGCCCCGTGGTAACGCGGGGCTTAAAAAAACCACTACACTATGAAAAGATATTTATTTATAGCTGCTTTTTCACTAACAGCAGCAGCACTACACGCGCAACAAAACCTTAATACTCCCGAAGATGCTGTAAGATATGCGACCGGAAATCTAAACGGTACAGCACGTTTCAGAGCAATGAGTGGTGCATTTGGAGCACTGGGAGGAGACATGTCTGCCATTAATGTAAACCCTGCGGGTTCGGCTGTTTTCAATTATAATACAGCTACCATATCGCTTACCAATTACAACATCAGGAACAAATCTGATTACTTTGGTACAGGAACTAAAGATAACGACAGCTCACTGGAATTAAACCAGCTGGGAGCTGTTTTTGTATACAACAACACTAAAGAAAATGCTACAGTTAAAAAGTTTGCCATAGCATTTAACTACGAGAATACCGATAATCTGGATAACAGTTTCTTTTCTGCCGGATACAACCCAAACAATTCTATAGACCAGTACTTTTTACGCTACGCTAACGGTATTGGCAACGAAGGCGGAATTTATTTAAGCACACTAAACAATTCTTACTATGAAGATTTAAGCTTTATAGACCAACAGGCTTTTTTAGGATATAACGCTTATATGTTTAATCCGGATACCTCGTCGCCAGACAATACTACCTATTCCAGCAATGTACCGGCAGGACCTTATTATAACGAAAACAGCATTTCTACAAGAGGATATAATGGTAAGGTAGCCTTTAACTTTGCAATGCAAATTCAAAACTGGCTTTACCTTGGCGCTAACCTTAATGCACATTTTACCGATTATATTAAAACATCATCACTGTATGAAGATTATGCCAATCCGACCACTGGGCTAGAAGCGGTTCGTTTTAACAACAGACGATATACCTATGGCGGAGGTTTCTCTTTTAACGTAGGTGCCATTGCTAAGGCTACCGAATCACTTCGCTTTGGTTTAGCTTATGAATCGCCAACATGGTACAGATTACAGGATGAGATAACTCAAAACATAATTGCCCGCAATAACGGAAGCAATATTGTTACCGATCCCGGAATAACATTTATTCTTGACGATTACGGATTAAAAACTCCGGGCAAATACACAGGTAGTTTAGCTTACATATTTGGCGGATCGGGGTTAATAAGTTTTGATTACTCCCTTAAAGATTACAGCCAAACAAAATATACCAGCAGTGGTTATGGCTCTATAAACAGCGAACTGGAAAACAGCCTTGACACAGCAAGCGAATTTCGTGTAGGTGCTGAGTACCGCATTAAATTCCTTAGCCTAAGGGGTGGTTACCGCTATGAGCAAAGTCCGTATAAAAACGGCTATACCGTAGGCGACCTTACAGGATGGTCTGCCGGTTTAGGTTTTGCTTTCAACAATTCAAGACTTGATCTTGCTTATTCTTATTTTGAAAGAAAATCAAACGCACCGTTACTAACTGCAGCTCTTACCGATTCGGCAAGGATAAACAGCAGTAATAATAACGTAACGCTGTCTTACACGCTTGACTTATAATTTCATCTTGCTTTATACTGAAAAAACCGTCTCTTTTTATAAAGGGCGGTTTTTTTATTACTGCTCCCTCATATAAATTTTAACGCTATATACTCCTGTTTATCAATAAAAAGCGTAATTTTGCACTCCAATTTTCAAATACATGAGAACCAAATCGTTAAAGAAAAATAAAATCAATGTAATAACCCTGGGCTGTTCTAAAAACGTTTATGACAGCGAAGTGCTTATGGGCCAGCTTAAAGCAAGTGGCAAAGATGTTACCCACGAAGCTCCGGCTGAAGAGGAAGGAAACATCATTGTAATAAACACCTGTGGTTTTATTGATAATGCAAAAGAGGAATCGGTTAACATGATCCTTAATTATGCTGACAAGAAGGAACAGGGAATTGTAGACAAAGTTTTTGTTACAGGATGCCTTTCTGAACGATATAAGCCTGATTTGATGAAGGAAATTCCTAATATCGACCAGTATTTTGGTACAACCGAACTACCATTACTGCTTAAAGCATTAGGAGCCGACTATAAACACGAACTTCTGGGGGAACGCTTAACCACTACCCCAAAAAACTACGCTTACCTTAAAATTGCCGAAGGCTGTGACCGCCCGTGCAGTTTTTGTGCTATCCCTTTAATGAGGGGCAAACACGTTTCCCAACCTATTGAAAAATTGGTTAAGGAAGCCGAAGGTTTAGCTAAAAACGGAGTTAAAGAACTTATACTTATTGCTCAGGATCTTACTTACTACGGTCTTGATCTTTATAAAAAACGTAACCTTGCCGAATTACTTGAAAACCTTGCTAAGGTTGAAGGTATAGAATGGATAAGATTACACTATGCTTTCCCTAGCGGATTCCCTATGGATGTACTGGAGCTAATGAAACGCGAACCTAAAATATGTAATTACATAGATATTCCGCTTCAGCATATTAGCGACAATGTATTAAAGTCAATGCGCCGTGGCACTACCTATGAGAAGACTACTAAGCTACTTAGAGACTTTAGGGAAATGGTACCGGGAATGGCTATCAGGACTACCCTTATTGTAGGATATCCGGGAGAAACCGAAGAGGACTTCCAGATACTTAAAAACTGGGTAGAGGAAATGCGTTTTGAGCGTTTAGGCTGCTTTACTTATTCTCATGAGGAAAACACCCACGCTTACCTTCTTGAAGATGATGTTCCTGCCGATGTAAAACAACAGCGCGCTAACGAGATCATGGAGTTACAATCTCAAATTTCGTGGGAACTTAACCAGGAAAAAATCGGTCAGGTATACCGTTGTATTATTGACCGTAAAGAAGGAAACTATTTTATTGGAAGAACCGAGTTTGACAGCCCTGATGTAGATAACGAAGTACTTATTGACGCTACCGTTACCTACCTTAAAACAGGAGAGTTTGTTGATATAAAAATTACCGACGCTACAGAGTTTGACCTGTATGGCGCTCCGGCAAATACAACTGCCGAATAATACCTTAAAAGCTAAAGTTCAACAACTTTAGCTTTTTTTGTTTAAAAAATGATTAAGTTTGAATTTCTTTAAAAGCAATACAGTTATGAAATATTTTAAGCTTTTGGTTTTTGCCTTCCTTCTTTTGTCTGGATATGAGTCTATGGCGCAATATGGTTATGGCAGTTACTACGATCCTTATTATGGTTCAGGCTACAGGCCGGGTGTAGACAGAAGGATAGATACCCAAAGAAACAAAAAAAGCATCAGGAAGAATAAGGATGAGAAACCTAAAGACATATCAGTGCTAATGTCTGACTATTTAGCTAAGGAGCTTAAACTGGACGATTTCCAAAAAGCCGCAGTTAAATCAGTTTATGATGAGCGTAAGGATGAAATACTTGCTCTTTCACAAAATCAGGCTGACACCAGAGATGTTATAACTGATAAATTCAGGATAATAAGTGAAGAAATAG
Source organism: Flavobacterium sp. C4GT6 (assembly GCF_036347315.1). Lineage (NCBI taxonomy): Bacteria > Pseudomonadati > Bacteroidota > Flavobacteriia > Flavobacteriales > Flavobacteriaceae > Flavobacterium > Flavobacterium sp. C4GT6. Next base: position 140,189 of record NZ_JAZGZU010000005.1, on the reverse strand, counting down.
ATAAGGAGATTTTCCCTTTACTTTCTGAAGAACAAAAAACAGCTTATCAAAAAATTATAGACGAACGTAATAAGGAATAATCAATTCTACTATAACTTACAATACAAGAAGCCCATATTCACGTAAAGTGTTTACGGGTTTACTATACCAAAACAGTTCAAAATCGTCCATTCCTTCAGCCTCATAACTTTGTTTCACCTGCTGGAAACCCATTACCTTATTTTCCGGATTAGCAGTAATTTGGGCTAGTAATTTAACCAACCACTCCCCCTGCTCACGGTTTACCTGTATGCTATAACTTTCCTTTTTATCATGAAAGGTTAGTGAGGCGGTTTCAAAAGTTCTTCCTTTTTTATTTTTGGTAAAGTAAGACACCGTAGGCTTACCCCCTATCCATACTACTTTTGCAGTAGGCTTAACGGTAAACGTATCATCTTCATGAAGTACGTTATATATATAATCCTCACTCACCTTAGTACGCGGCACTTTAAACTCGAACCAGTCCTGTAACGGATAGTCAAAACAAATGCCGTGCATAAAATTGAACAGTGACTTTTTTAGTCCGTAACTAAACTTATCGTGGTTAGCTCCTGTTTTATCAATATGTACAATATCGTTATTGGCAAAAGCTCCTATTGCTTCGGTTTCCTTTAGCACACCAAACTTTTCGGGATACATACCTACAGGGCTATGAGCCGTCATGGCAAACTGATGCCAAAAGCCCGACTGTAATATACCCAGTTCAAACATCTGCCTTACCATTTCAAGCGAATCGATAGTTTCCTGAGCCGTTTGTGTAGGGAAACCATACATAAGGTAAGCGTGTACCATAATACCGGCTTCGGTAAAGTTGCGTGTAACTCTTGCTACCTGTGCTACAGTAACTCCTTTTTGGATAAGTTCTAGCAATCTGTCAGAAGCCACTTCAAGTCCGCCCGAAACCGCTATACAGCCCGATGCTTTTAGCAGTCGGCATAAATCAGCCGTAAAGCTTTTTTCAAAACGGATGTTAGTCCACCAAGTAACAGCCAGTTTACGACGGATAATTTCCAGTGCCAGTTCACGCATCAATGCCGGCGGTGCGGCTTCGTCCACAAAATGAAAACCGTTTTGCCCAGTTTGCTCTACCAGTTCTTCCATACGGTCTACCAGCAGTTTAGCAGCAATAGGTTCGTATATCTTTATATAATCTAACGATATGTCACAAAAAGTACATTTACCCCAATAGCAACCGTGTGCCATGGTAAGCTTATTCCACCTGCCATCACTCCACATGCGGTGCATAGGGTTTACAATCTCGATAACCGAAATGTAATCGTCCAGTAATAAATCAGAATAATCAGGAGTACCAACCTCACTTTGCTTGTAGTCCCTGCATCCTGAATTATCTATATAAGTAACCTTACCTTCAATTAAAGTAAAAGTACGCTTCAGTTGATTTACATCTCTTTTCCCTTCAAGATGCTCCACAAGACATTCCACCGGAGCTTCCCCGTCATCAAGAGTAATAAAATCAAAAAACTCCATTACTCGGGCATCAGTAAGTGACCGGAGTTCGGTATTTGGAAAACCACCTCCCATACTCACCTTTGCATCAGGAAATATCTTTTTGATATACTGTGCACTCCTAAAAGCTGAATACAAATTCCCTGGGAAAGGCACCGAAAAACCAACCAGCATTGGGTTAGAGTCCCGCATACGCTCGTGTAGTAAATCTATAAGCAGTTCGTCAATATAAGTATAAGGCTGTTGCAGGCTCTCGTAAAGCTCATCAAACGAATTAGCCGAACGTCCCAGTCGTTCTGCATAATGGCTAAACCCAAAATGAGGGTCTATACAATCTACAATCAGGTCAGATATATCTTCAAGATAAAGAGTCGCAAGGTGCTTAGCCTTATCCTGAGTACCCATACTACCAAAAGCCCAGTCAAGTTCCTCAAGCTGTGCAAAGCGCGACGCCTCGGGCAGGAAATCTTCCTGACATATAAGATGGGAAAGCGTAGGGTTTTTCCCTTGCAGGAACAGCATTACCGCATCAATGGTTTTAAGGTACTCGTCTTTAAGCGCAATAATACGTTCTGAATTAGCAGACGGTTGCAGGTTCCCAGCATCCAGCCCCTCCTCTATACGGGTAAAAAGATTTGCCAGTCCCTGTTTTGAGAAAAGTTTTAATATCACTTCAATACCTAAATCGGCCTGAACACAGCTAATACCTTTAGTATTAAGGAATCCCTTAAGGTATGCCGTAGCCGGATAAGGCGTATTAAGCTGGGTAAAAGGTGGTGTTATTAATAATACTTTAGTACTCAAAACAGTAATGGTTTAGCCTGCAAAAGTAGGAGATATTTTTGGTTTTTTATTTTTATTACACTCTCTAATTTAAGTATATTTACTCAAACCAACCGCAAATGAAAACCATGTTATTACAATCCCGACTCAAAATACAGTCGTTACTTATCCTTTTTGCACTAAGTCTCTCGTTCAGCTCCTGCAAAGTACAGCTTGTAGCTCCCTATGATGACGGAATGGTACAACAGATTGAAACCACCGCAAAAGAGATAGACCGATTTTACCTGATTATGCTTGAAGTTACAGCAGAAGAAGAAAACGGAAGGGCTTACCAAATATTCCAGGAGCAGTACATTAACTTTGAAGTCGAGTTGAACTCCTTACTAACCAAAAACAAGGTAAAGCCGGTTAACGAACACTCTGCAAGGATATGTGAAATCACACTACAGCTATGGAGGAAATACAAAGCCGAACACAAAGAGCAGGACTATTTAAGTGACGGTGAAATAAAACTGAATCGTAAAACCTTTGATGACCTGTTCTTCGCTATGCTTTCGGCTGAAAAAGGAAAACAAATTGCAAACAATCCACCCGAATAAAAATGACAAACTTACAAACCAACGACCCTATATTTGACATCAACGAAGTATTGGCTCAAATGCTGGGCACCGTTAAAGATACGGTAACAGACAACTGGGAAGAAGTAAAATCAGTAGCTAACGAGTTTTTAAACCGACGCAAGGAAAGGTTGGAGCTTTTAGCAGAACTTACCCTTACAGGCGACCTTCCTATAGAAAAACTCAAATCAAGACTGGAAGATGAAAAACTTGTTTTTGAAGCCGAACTGCATGCTATAGCCATAATATCTAAAGCCATAGCGCAAAAAGCGGCTAATGCTGCACTGGACGTACTTTATAATGCCATCAAAAAAATATTTGAGATTAAATTGTAATATAACGAATAGCTTTGACAGCTATAAATTTAATGGTGAATATTTTAAAAAAGTTAACTAATAAAACAGCCTATCATTATCACTTTGTCTCTTCCATAACTGGCATAATCAACAATACAGTTTGTATTTCTTTTTTCCCTAACTTTACAGGAAAATAAATTACTACAATGCCGTCAGACTGTATTAGCTTCCAAAGTTCAGGATATTTTACCCCGCTTATTACCGATTACCTTAACCAAAAAGAAAACCTGAAGCCGTTATACAACCGCTTCCCTACCCTGCAAAACTTTAAGCAGCAAATACAGGAAAAACAGCAAAACTACAGTAGTGATTCACGCAGTGTTTTATTCAATGCTTTAGAAAAACAATATGCAGGCTTCAATACTACCGAAGCCACAAAACACAACCTTGATTTACTAAAACAGGAAAACACCTTTACCATAACCACGGGCCACCAGCTAAACCTGTTTACGGGTCCGCTTTACTTTCTATACAAAATTGTAAGCACCATAAACCTTAGCAAACAGCTTAGCGAAACCTACCCTGAGTACAACTTTGTACCGGTATACTGGATGGCTACCGAGGATCATGACTTTGACGAAATAAACTACTTTAACTTTAAGGATAAAAAAATAAGCTGGAACAGGGAAAGCACAGGTCCGGTAGGGAGATTATCTACCTTGGGACTTGAAGCTGTGTTAGAGGTTTTTGAAAAAGAACTTGGCCCGGGCAACAACGCTGCATGGCTAAAAGAACTTTTTAGTGAAGCCTATATAAAACACAGCAATCTTGCCGATGCTACCCGATATCTGGCAAATGAAATATTCGGTAAAAACGGATTGGTAATTATTGACGGCGACAACGCTAACCTTAAAAGGCTGTTTACCCCTCATGTTAAAGAAGAACTTTTAAACCAGACATCGCACACTAAAGTAGCCGAAACAGCCGATAGCCTTAAAGATTATAACATACAGGTAAACCCAAGGGAAATAAACCTGTTTTATATAGAAGATAACATAAGGGAACGCATCATTTTACAGGATGGCGTTTACTATGTAAACAATACCGAAATTCAATTTAGCGAAACGCAAATACTGGCTTTACTGGAAACTAACCCGGAAAAGTTTAGCCCTAATGTAATTATGCGTCCGCTTTATGAAGAGGTAATACTGCCTAACCTATGCTACATAGGCGGGGGTGGAGAACTGGCTTACTGGCTGGAACTTAAATCCTACTTTGAGTCGGCTGGAGTTACTTTCCCTATGCTGTTATTGCGTAACTCGGTACTGATTGCTACCGAAAAGCAAGCCGAAAAACTGGATAAACTTAACCTGAGCTGGGCCGATGTGTTTATGAAACAGGATAATCTTGTAAATAAAAAAACGGTTGAGTTTTCAGAATTAAGCCTCGACTTTAATGAGCAAAGAGAATTTTTACAGCAACAGTTTGCCAAACTTCATGCTATGGCAACCAAAACAGATGCTACTTTTGGCGGAGCTGTAAAAGCACAGGAAACAAAACAGTTAAAAGGACTGGATAATTTAGAGAAAAAACTCCGCAGGGCAGAAAAACACAATCATGCCGATAAGCTGGAACGTATAACCGAAATACAAAACGAACTGTTCCCGAGCAGGAGCCTGCAGGAACGAAAAGCCAACTTCTCTCAGTTTTACCTGGAGTACGACGGTAAACTTATTGACAAACTGTTTGATAGTCTTAAACCTTTGGAACACAACTTTAATATTGTTGTACTGTAAAAAGTAAAAAACATTAATAATTTATTAAAGTTATTAATGTAAAAACTACTACTTTTGCACAAAATTTAAAAAGACTATGGCAACTAACAGGACATTTACAATGATTAAGCCGGATGCTGTTGAAAACGGACACATCGGTGGTATTTTATCTATGATAACTGAGGCTGGTTTCAGAATCGTTTCTCTGAAATTAACTCAACTTACTTTAGCTGATGCTCAGGCATTTTATGCAGTACACAAAGAAAGACCTTTCTTTGGTGAGCTTGTTGAGTTTATGACAAGAGGACCAATCGTAGCTGCTATCCTTGAGAAAGACAACGCTGTTGAAGATTTCAGAGCATTAATTGGTGCTACTAACCCAGCTGATGCTGCAGAAGGTACTATCCGTAAAAAATATGCTACTTCTGTTGGTGAAAATGCAGTTCACGGTTCAGACAGCGATGAGAACGCTGCTATCGAGAGCAACTTCCATTTTGCAGGAAGAGAGCAGTTCTAATAAATATCCTGAACTGACAACATAAAAAAAGCCGCTTATTAAGCGGCTTTTTTATTTATCTTAATACAACTTCCTTAATTATTTCCCTTCCCATTTCCTCATTAATCATTTTAACGATTTTTTCCTTACCATAGCTAAGCTCTTCCCTTAACACTGCCGATGTTAACTCTACATAAAGCGTAGTACCCTTCAGCATTATCTCACGGGTATAGTTATTTACACCATTACCCATAAGGTTTTTCCATGCATCCCTAACATCTATCTTATCCATACCCTTTTGCAGATTATTAGACTCAATAAACTGTTTAAGCACATCGCTTACCGAATTGTAATCGTTTAATCGTTTTGCCATTATTTCTTATTAGTAAAAGGTTTCTCTCTTTTATAATGATATTCTATATCCTGTTCATTTTTAACAACAAGCTTCTCCTCATTTACCTCAAGTATCTGCTCCTTCCACTCAGCATGCTCGGTTTTGTAGGCAATATAGGTTTTGTTGTCTTCTTCTGTAATAGTCATTTTCTCACGAAGACCATTAGTCCTGTAGCCCCCCTCTAGCAAAGGCATTACTTTTTGACGAAAACCTTCTTCACCACTCAGCATAAAAAAGTCAATTGTTGGGTTTACTTTATATTCCTTCTTCTCTCCGTCGGGCATTACAACTTCTTCAATTTCCCAGTAACCGTTTAATTTTTTTAAATCGTCCTTCTCAATTTTTTGCGAACATGATACAGCAGCAATCGCTACAAATAAAAAAAGGTATAATTTTTTCATGATTAGTTTTTAGTTATTAACAAGCAAATTTAAGCATTTAAAAATGTCTGCAAATTTTAAAACACGAGTTTAACGAAAACAAGTATTTAATATCTTTAGCATCAGTTACTATAACCGTATGAAAAAATTATCACTTATAGCATTAAGTTCCTTTTTGGTTTTCGCCTGTAGCTCATCAGACGACAGTACAACCGAATCGGGAGGAACAACCAACCCTCCCGCAGAGGAAGCCATGTACTTCCCTGATAACGGAACCGATACCTGGGAAACCAAGTCTCCCGCTACACTGGAGTGGAACGAAAGTAATATTCCGCCACTACTGGAATACTTAGAAACAAAAAATACCAAATCCTTTATGATACTTGTTAACGGACGTATTGTAATGGAAAACTATTTTAACGGACACACAGCAACTACTCCGTGGTATTGGGCAAGCGCTGGTAAAACCCTTACAGCAACATTAACAGGCATAGTCGAACAGGAAGGGTTTATTAATACTAATAATAAAGTCTCCGATTATTTAGGCACAGGATGGACCAGTACAACATTAGACAAAGAAAATCTTATTACATGCAGGCATTTACTAACCATGACATCCGGACTGGATGATTCATTGGGGGACGATGTTTCTCCCGCCAACCTACAATACATTGCAGATGCAGGTGCACGATGGGCTTATCATAATGTATATGTAAAACTGCAGGGTGTTGTAGCACAGGCTACCGGACAATCGTGGAGCACTTACTTTAACAGCAAACTAAGAGATCCTATAGGAATGACAGGTACCTGGTTGGAAAGCGGAGAAGACCTGAGTGTATACTGGAGTACCACCCGTAGCATGGCACGCTTTGGCCTACTGGCACTTAATAACGGTAAATGGAAAGAGACACAAATTATAAACAGCAGCTATTTTAATAGTACCATAAATACCTCACAGGAAATCAATAAATCCTACGGATATCTATGGTGGTTAAACGGAAAGGAAAGCTACCACCTACCACAAACACAGTTTGAGTTTAACGGTCCGGTTATACCATCGGGACCAACAGATATGTACATGGCACTGGGAAAAAATGACCAGAAAATTTATGTGATTCCGTCTAAAAAAATGGTAGTCATACGAATGGGTAATGCTGCCGATGGTGAAAATTTTGCATTATCGGGCTTTGACAATGAGCTTTGGCAAAAAATAAACTCCGTTATAGAGTAAAAAAAAGAGCCGCTTTATAAGCGGCTCTTTTTCTTTTTATAAAAATGTATATTTAAAATTCAGTCCTAATTTACTGAATTTATAATTACTGTTATAATCTACAACTTCCCTTGGAGTATCGTATCTTACTTCTACACCCATTTTATCTGAAAGAGCATAACCAAACCCAACACTCAGGTAAAAATTATGTGCTAAATCATACTTTGTTATAGACCCCACAAAATACTCTCCTGTTCCATACCTGGTTTTCACTAACTCTCCCGAGGCAAAGCCCATCCCAAAACCTGCATCAAGAAACAATCCTTTATTGTTTTTATTTTCGTTAAAATAATATCTCGGCCCTAAAACAATACTAAAATAACTAACATCCAGCTTAGACTCTTCTGCAAGCCTATCTGTACTGGCAGAAGGTGTGATTGTTTCAAGTTCGGATGCCAACATTGCATACTCAAGTCTTAAAAAGCCTCCTAAATTACCTGAAGATGTCACAACAACAACCTCAGCTCCTATGTTAAGTCCGAAACCGCTATCATTACCACTTCCTCCTTGTGTTTTTGTAGAGAGCATATTAAGCGTAGGACCCGCATAACCATTTACTGAGAGTTCAATTTTTGAAGCCACTTTGTTTTCATACACTGCATAAGCTCCTTTATGACATTCATTGTAGGCTACAAATACTTTTTTAAGAGAGCTTTCGGTATAACTTAAAGAATTATAGTTAATATCTGAATCATCACATCTAACATTATTATACAAATCCTGTTTGTAAGTAATATTCTCTTTTACATCGTTATTATTAAAAAAGTATTTTTTGTACACTAACTGACTCAGTCTTATTTGTTTTGAATTTATCTCGTAAAAAAATTTATTTTCTCCGTTATAAATACAAGAATACAAAGAAGCATCCCCATCTACTATTACATTAAGGAACAATGTTGCTTTTTGCCAGTCGGGATCTTTGAAATTAGAATAAAATTTTACAGATGAAGATCGTGATCTATCCACTTCAACTGTTTTCTTAATTATTCTGGTGCGATTATCAATACCATACTCTTTTATCGTTTGAAGCTCTAATTTTTCAAAAGACTCTGAATCATCTTTTCTAAATTCAATGTCATTTAGATTTGAAAAATTATCCGACTTAAAATAGCCGTTAATTCTCACATCGCCATTAGTAACATAATAGCCTTTATTTTCTTGGGAATAAGAAGCTACAGTGACAAAGAAAAATGCCACCAACAGAACATAAAATTTCATTTATTTGTAAGGTGATTAATTGATTAATTTTGGTTTTTATTTAAAGAATGAATCTACAAATTCATATTTATTAAATACCTGTAAATCCTCTATCCCTTCACCAACACCAATATATTTTACAGGTATCTGGAACTGGTCTGATATACCAATTACAACTCCTCCCTTAGCAGTACCGTCAAGTTTGGTAACTGCAAGCGAAGTAACCTCTGTAGCAGCCGTAAACTGCTTAGCCTGTTCAAAAGCATTTTGCCCGGTAGAACCATCCAGCACAAGTAACACATCATGCGGAGCATCGCCTACTACCTTTTGCATTACTCTTTTCACTTTAGAAAGTTCATTCATCAGGTTCACTTTATTATGTAACCTTCCGGCAGTATCTATAATCACAACATCGGCATTTTGAGTAACGGCCGACTGTAACGTATCAAAAGCAACAGAAGCAGGATCACTACCCATTTGCTGTTTTACGATAGGAACACCTACCCTGTCTGCCCAAACCTGTAACTGATCAATAGCGGCAGCTCTAAAGGTATCGGCAGCTCCAAGTACTACATTGTGTCCGGCTTTTTTAAACTGATAAGCAAGCTTACCAATTGTAGTAGTTTTACCCACACCATTCACACCTACCACCATAAGCACATAAGGCTTTTTATTGGCAGGAATTTCAAAATCGGTAGCTTCACCCGTATTGGTTTCAGACAATAATCCGGCAATTTCTTCCCTTAATATCTGGTTAAGCTCATCTGTCCCAAGGTATTTATCTTTGGACACACGCTCTTCAATACGCTCTATTATTTTTAAGGTAGTATTTACACCAACGTCAGACGATACAAGTATTTCCTCAAGGTTATCAAGTACCTCATCATCAACTTTAGATTTACCTGCAACAGCCTTGGAAAGCTTAGAGAAAAAAGAAGTTTTTGTTTTCTCAAGCCCTTTATCTAAAGTCTCCTTCTTTTCAGAAGAAAATATTTTTTTAAAGAAGTTCATATGCTTTTAAGTCTCGTTTTTCCGATGGTAAATATAGAAAATAAAAAAGCTACTCCCGTTACTGAAAGTAGCTTTTCTATATATGTATTGGATAATTATTTCTTCTTTAGAAATTCATCCACAAGTTCTGGTACCATAACAGCCTCAACAAATGTATAAGCTCCTGATTTTGGAGACTTTACCATTTTTATAGCTTTAGTAAGCCTTTTTGAAGATGTTTGTAACGTTGCTACGGTTTTCTTTGCCATGACGTATAATTATTTGATTTCTTTATGTACAGTTACTCTCTTAAGGACAGGGTTGAATTTTTTAATCTCTAGTCTGTCTGGAGTATTCTTTTTATTTTTAGTAGTAATATACCTAGAAGTTCCTGGTACACCTGAAGCTTTATGCTCAGTACACTCTAAAATTACCTGTATTCTGTTACCTTTCTTTGCCATCTTGCTATATATTTATTAGGTAAGGATATTATTTAATAAATCCATTAGCTTTAGCATCTTTAAGAACTGCAGCTAAACCTTTTTTATTAATCGTCTTGATAGTAGAAGCAGCCACCCTAAGAGTAATCCATCTGTCCTCTTCAGGAAGATAAAAACGCTTCTTCACTAAGTTTACACTAAACTTTCTTTTAGTCTTGTTCATCGCGTGGGAAACGTTATTTCCTACCATCGCTTTTTTACCAGTAAGGGCACAAACTCTTGACATTATTTATCGCTTTTATATCGTTATTCAAAATCAGGGTGCAAAGTAACAAAAAATAAAACTATTACACAAACATAATCAATCAGTTTTTTAAAATTTCCTGATAAATAATTTCCAAAGCTTTGTTTGCCGCACGTTCTATGACCTTTTCACGTGGTTGACCAAAGTCAAACTTCTCACTATAAACCCCTTTTGGAGTAGCAATACCAATAAAAACAGTACCTACTTCGGCATCAGAGTCACCTTTTGTAGGGCCGGCATTTCCGGTAGTGGCAACAGCATAATCAGTACCAAAAATTTTCTTTGCCTGAGATGCCATAGCTTCAGCTACCTTAGCACTAACAACACTAAATATATCTATGAGTTGTTGGTCTATTTTCAGCATATTCACTTTGGCTTCGGTTGCATAAGCCACCGCACTACCCTTAAAATAGGCAGACGACCCTGGTTGTGCCGTTAACATTTGCGCTATCCTTCCGCCGGTACAGCTTTCAGCTGCCGATATGGTAAACTTCTTTTCGGTTAAAAGTTTGGCTAAAACTACCTCAAGAGTCTCATCCTCATCATAACCAACAATAATATCACCTATAATTGCTTTTAGTTTTTCAGCCTCCTCTAAAATGCTTTTGCGTAAAAAATCTTCGTCTATACCTCTTGCAGTTAGGCGCAACCTTACCCTACCAGGACTTGGCAGATAAGCCAGCCTGATAAACTCCGGAAGGTTATCTTCCCATTCCTCTATACGCTCGGCAATAAGGCTTTCACCCTGCCCATATGTAAGTATGGTTTTATGAACTATAAAAGGACGTTTGAATTTTGAAATAAGCCTCAGGATAACCTCATTATCCATTAGGTACTTCATTTCATAAGGCACTCCCGGAAGCGATATGAAAACCGTGTTTTGGTTTTCCATCCATATACCCGGTGCGGTACCTACCCTGTTAAACAGCACAGTACTTCTTGACGGCATCAGCGCCTGATCTTTATTCATTTGTGAAGCCGGGCGCTTCATTACCTTTTCAATAAGCTCTGTTACATGTTCCAGTACAGTTTCATCTACCACCAGCTCATCATTAAAATACTCGCAAAGTGTTTTTTTGGTAATATCATCTTTTGTAGGCCCAAGCCCCCCTGTCATAATAACAAGGTCAACGCGGTTTTGAAGTGAGGAAAGCGTTTCCAGTATATGCTCTCGGTCATCACTTATAGAGAGCATCTCTATTACTCCTATGCCTATTTTATCTAACGATTTTGCTATAAAGGCCGAGTTAGTATCTACTATCTGTCCTATTAAAATCTCATCGCCTACGGTAACAACTGCTGCTTTCATACTATATTAAAGGCTGTAATCTTTTTTTATCTCTTTAAGCGCGTGTTCTATTTTATCTTTAAGGCTTTTATAAACCTCTTTAATTTCTTTTTTCTTACCCTCGCTCCTGCTCCATGTTTCTATAGCAAGCACTTCTTCATAAGCCAGGTCCATACCCAACATATCCAGCGTTGGCTTTATTTTATGGGCCGCATGGTATACCATTTCATAATCCTTCTCCTTTAGTCCTCGCCTTATGTTTTTCACCTCCGGCGGAACCTCTTCTGTAAAAAGTACCATTATTTGTTTTGCAAATTCCACATCGTTATCAGAAATCGCATAAACCTTAGATAAATTATAGTGTAATGCCATTATTTTACCTGTATCCTGAATATTTTTTTTCCTTCAATCGAACCTTCCAGCACATCGTCCGGGTTTACTTTACCTACCCCTTCAGGCGTACCTGTAAAAATAATATCTCCTTTTTTAAGCGTAAAGTACTGCGAAACATAGGCAATAAGTTCATCTATTTTCCATAGCATGTTTTGCGTATTGCCTTTTTGTACTATTTCACCGTTTTTAACAAGCTCAAAATTAATATCATCTACCGAGGTAAACTCCGACTTATTAATAAACTCTTCTCCTATTACTGCCGAACCGTCAAACCCTTTGGCTTTTTCCCAAGGCAATCCTTTTTCCTTTAGTTTGGACTGCAGGTCGCGGGCGGTAAAATCTATACCAAGCCCTATCTCACTGTAATACTTGTGGGCAAATTTAGCATCTATATACTTACCTACCTTATTAATTTTTACAAGTATTTCCACCTCATAATGTACATCGTTGCTAAACTCAGGGATAACAAAAGGAAACTTCCTTAGAACCGGGGCTGTATCCGGTTTTAAAAAAATAACCGGCTCTTCCGGCCTTTCATTTGCAAGCTCCTCTATATGGCGGGCATAATTCCTGCCAATGCAGATTATTTTCATTCTTGTAACGTTATCTAAACGGGGATTATTTTATACTAATTTATTGTTTAATTTTCTCAATTTAATAGCAGTAAGCACTTTTTTTGTATACAAAGGAAAATCGGCATTTTGTATCCACCCGAAATAACCCGGTTCCTTTTCCAGTATTTCTTCCACTTTTGCCCCCTTATGTTTACCAAAGGTAAATATCTCGTTTCCGTCTTCATCCAGCGCTATGAAACCGGCAAAGTCTACCGCTTTTTTACGTGTGGTATACTCCGAAAGCAATTTCATATCGTTCTCCAAATCGTCATATCTGTCCAGTTGAGACTTAAGTATTTCATATGTGGCATTCACATCAGCCTCGGCACTGTGGGCATTTTCAAGTATTTGTCCGCAGTAAAATTTAAATGCCGCACTAAGGGTACGTTCCTCTTTTTTATGGAAAATGGTTTGCACATCTACCGTTACCCTGTTTTTCATATCAAAGTCTACATCGGCTCTAAGTAACTCTTCTGCCAGTAACGGAATATCAAATCGGTCTGAATTATATCCTGCCAAATCAGAATCCTTAATCATGTTATATACCTGATGCGACAAATCTTTAAACGTAGGTTCGTTCGCCACCTTTGCATCATCTATACCATGAAACGTGGTAGACTGTGGCGGTATAGGTCTTTCTGGGTTCACCAGCCAGGTTTTACTTTCCTTGTTCCCATTTGGGAATACCTTTAATATTGATATTTCAACTATTCTGTCTTTGGTTATATCTGTCCCTGTTGTTTCCAGATCAAAAAAACAGATAGGCCTGTTCAGTTTTAGTTCCATTTCTTTTATTTATTGTTGTGTTTTGTCGTCGCATTCCCACCTAAAGTCGGAAGTTTCATATCGTCTCTTTCTATAATCAAAGTGCCACCATTCATTATCATAGGGAGTAAATCCCGCTTCCTTCATAATATCACGCAGCTGTTTGCGGTTATTTTGGGCTTTCGCCGATATCTTATCGGAAATATAATGAGAAAGACTCGAAAAATCATCAAATTCATTCCCCATATCCAGTAAATTCCCCTCATTATCTGCCAGAGACAAATCTACGGCTGCACCCCTGTTATGGTTTGAACCTTTACCCGCAGGCGCTACATATTTGGGATTGTTTACTATTTCAAACATTTTTTGCTGATACCCGTAAGGACGGTAGCAGTCAAAAATAACCAATTTAAGACTTTTTTGATTAGCCAGTGTGTTAGCTTTTTCTAAAGCTTCGGCTACTTCCGGCCTAAGGAAACATTTGGCACAGGGATAAATTTTCTGCCCCATAAAGTTAGCCGTATCGGCATAAGCCATTTTATTGACCATGCCTTTAGCATCCATATTTATTTCCTGCCAGTCGCTACTGTCTTTCATAACCAATTCCTGATGAAAATTATTTGTACGCTTTTGATCTGTAACCGTACTTGTACCAAGCACCAACAGCACCAAAACACCTAATATAGTCAAAATAGTTTTCACCTGTTTTTTGTTTTATATCACAAAGATAGGGAATTGAATTAATGACCAAAGACAAATAAAAAAGGGAGACAGAAAAAAACTGTCTCCCTTTGCACCACATTGTTTAATCTTCCTGACTTCCGTCGTCGGCCATTCGTACCATTTTCGGGGTAAACTTAGCCACAACATCTACCAGGTCTTTTTGAGAGGCCATCACTGTATTGATGTCCTTATAAGCCATAGGCGCTTCATCTTTTCCGGCCCCAATAAGGGTCACGCCATGATCTTTAAGCACCTGCCTCATATCATCTCTTGTAATATTCTTAATAGCCTGTGTTCGGCTCATTAACCTTCCTGCACCGTGTGAGGCCGAATTAATTGCGTTTTCCTCACCTTTACCTCTAACAAGGAATCCCGCCGCAGTCATACTTCCCGGTATAATACCCATGACACCTTTCCCTGCCGGAGTTGCTCCTTTACGGTGTACAATTACCTCTTCACCGTTTAAAATTTCCTTCCAGGCAAAATTATGGTGGTTCTCTACCTTTGCAAGCACTTTACCTCCCACAGTCCTCGTCATTTTATCGTGTATCACCTGATGACAGGCCGATGCATAATCTCCGGCAAGGTTCATGGCTATCCAGTATTCCATACCTTCCTGCGAGTTCATATCAAGGTAAGCAAGGTTTTCTGTCTCTCTTGGCAGCTTACAAATGCTTTTTGCCAGCTTGGTATAATGACCCGCAACAATACCTCCCAATCCTCTCGAACCCGAATGGGTTAACAGGGCGAGGTATCTCCCCTTATCAATATTAAGTACCTCATCCCTTTGTTCAAATTCTATAATACCGAACTCCACAAAGTGGTTACCTCCACCCGATGTACCTAATTGTGACCAAGCTTTATCCTTTAAGCTTTTTAATAACGGATTTATATTGAACTCTTCTCGGTCAAGTACATCGTGGTTTGCTTTTTCCTTACCCTTAAATCCCTGCCCGGCACCAAATTTAGACTGGGCAATTAATTCCCTTTTAAATTTTGCCTGATTTTCCATAAAGAAACTTTCAGGGATATCATATATAGACAAAGCCATTCTACACCCAATATCTACACCTACACCATAAGGAATAATGGCATTTTTTGCAGCCAGCACACCACCAATCGGCAGTCCGTAACCCTGATGAGCATCAGGCATTAATGAACCTGCTACTGTTACCGGTAACTTCATAGCAACCTTCATCTGGTCTTTTGCACCTTCTTCAATATTCTGCTCTCCGTATATGGTATATTCGTTAGTGTTTTCAACCAGCGGAATCACTACATCTTTCGGCTTGTTAGCTTCATCAATTATAGCATGAGCCAGATTCCCTAACGCTTCATCTTCAAGAAAACTTTCGGGAGCATCATTCAGGTTTTTCAGTAAAACCAATACTTCTTCTTTATCCTGCGAAGCGTATTTTCTGTTCACAAGAGCAAGGGTTATACCTAAAACTGCATTTTCTTTAAAACCAATGTTTAACAAATCGGTTCCCGTAATTAATCGTTCCATAATTTTATTATGTATGCAAAAACATGCGTTAAAACTAAAATTTATAATTTTTTAATAAAAAAGAGGCAAAAAGCGTAAAGTGACTGAATTTTTGGAGAAACGAAGTAACACTTAACAACGGCACTCTTTTATTAGCCGGGCTAAAGGCGTGAAGTGACCTGCGGGACTTGAACCCGCTTTAATCAACCGGACGAAGTAACACTTCCCTACGGCACCCGACAGATTTTTAAAAGAACAAAGAAGCAAAAAGCGGCAAGAGAACGGGGCATGTCTAGCCGGAGTCGAACCGGATAACCTTGCCATATAAAAATAACTACGCTATTCCTCCCCAAAGTTGAGACGAAGTATCCCTTACCTACGGCATCCTTTTTTCTTAAAACAGGGTTACAAACGAAAAGAGACTATTTTTCTTGCTCTACCGGACTGAGCTACATTTTACAATGACAGGATTCGAACCTGCGACACAGAAATGGACGAAGTAACTCTTATCTACGACACCTGTTATATTTAAGATGAGGCTATAAACGGAAAGACCTCTTTAACAAGTCTTACCAATTAGACCATATCCCTTTCAGGATAGCAGCTATCGAAACTGCATTGTGCCAACCCAAACGAAGTAATTCTTCCCTACGGCACTCATCTGTAATGAACTTTTATTAAGCTCCCGCAGCATCCCCGGCTGCAGGAGCGGTCTACAATTTGATTTGGCTTATCTTTTCCATAGCAATCGCCGTATCATCTACAGCATTAAGAACATCAAAGATCTTGTCAGACCAACCTGCAATCAAATACACATCATTTCTTTTTATATCCAGAGGCATACTACCATGCCCTGCAAGGTCAAATATATACAGCTTAGCTTTTGGCGCTAGTTGCTTGTACATTTTCCATGAATTCTCAAACGAATTAAATCCATTATTACTATACATCTGTACATCGGTAAACAGCATCACCTTATCCACAACCTGTTTTCTTTTTATAAGGTCGTCTATAACCAAATAACCGTATGTAGAATAACCTACTTCACCAGCTCTCCTGTAATACTCCTGTACATTTGCAAGCACATTTCTACGTGGCATGTTTATTATTTTCCACTTATCGCCAAACATACCGCTAATCACATTTTTACATTGAGACTGTAGCAACATACCCAGCATAAGTCCCACATCATAAAGCATTACACTACTTCTTGCCGAAACAGGCTGCTGCATGGAGCCCGAAACATCGCAGGCAATAACTACCGAAGTATCAGCATCAAAACCCTTTACATTACGCGCACTGTGCATAACGGCATCTTCCAGAGCTTCCAGTACTACAGAAGCATATTTAGAGTTATGCTTTTTAACCTCCCTGTATGCTGCAAGAAACCTGAAAGGCAATTGCTTTGAATTTGCCACAGCCTGCTCGTTTGCTATGTAATCGCAAACCATATATAAATGGTTTATCGAGACATTTGCATCCAGTATATTCCTTAGGTTACGCATAATTGCCATATAACCTACTTTTTTACTTTCTATAAGTTCCTCCCATTTTTGGGCTATTGCTAACTGTTTAACATGTTCGTTTTCAAATTTAGCTTTACCCAGTTCAGACAGTTCTGTTTCCCATGTATAAGGCGTAGCCAGAGTATCGGCAGCAATTTTATTGAATACTGCCTGCTGGCTCTCATCTTTTGCTTTTGGGTGTACCAGAAACAGGGCATCTTTTAGTTTTACTTCTGTTTTCCTGTTGTACTTCGCAAACTGATACTCATCAAACCTGTTAAATGATGCTGCAAGTCCTTTTTGTACCTGCTTAGAAAGCCTGTTCAGCTTTTTTACACCATTACGCTGGTTTGCTATTTGATAGTAAGCCAAAAGCTCGGCTATCTCATCAGCACGCTGCACTACACCGTTTATAGTCTGACTCACAATAGAAGTGCCCGATGCCTGTTTTGCAAGCTCTACCGAAAGTACCAGTGGTACACTCCTTAAGTACATTTGTGTTCTCACATAAACGGCTAACTTTGCAACAAACTCAGCATCACATTGGGTTATCAGGTTTTTAATCCTTTTAAGTCTGTCATCCCCCGATTCGTAAAATGTATTACTCAGCCCGGTTGTAACCACCGCTGTATACAGTTCTATTTCGGGAGTAACTTTATAAGCTTTTGCCCCTTGGTAATTCACAGTTGTGTTTTTTGTTTTGGCTAAAAAATTGAATTTCATAATACAAATCTTTATGGTTAAACTTAAAATTGGAAAGGTGTGGCTTTAATGTCTCATCCTGACATTGCAAAGATGGTCACCTATATACGCAATGAATATGCGCAGTAAAATATTTTTTGAAAATTTTTATTTAAAAAACTGATTTAAAATAAATTAAATCTTAAAATAATTTTTAAAAATTATCAAAAAATAAAATGTACGCAATTACACTGCGCAGTAAAATGATTTTTACCTACATTTGAAGTATCAATTTTTACCCAAAACCGACAAAATCATCAATATGGCTACAAATAAGCTTGCCCTTTTGCGATACAAAACCATTGACCAATGCCTTAAAAACAGGTTTAGGAAATGGACACTGGAAGATCTTATTGAAAAAGTATCGGACGCTTTGTACGAATATGAAGGTATCACCACAGGGGTAAGCAAACGCACGGTTCAGTCAGATATACAAACAATGCGTAGTGACAAGCTGGGTTATAACGCTCCTATAATAGTTACCGATAAACGCTTTTACACATATGAGGATGCTGATTACAGCATTACCAACTCCCCTATCAATACTGCCGATATGGATAAAATGAAGGAGATTGTAAGCGTACTCAAACAGCTTAACGGGTTTAACTACTTTGATGAGATGAGTGACCTGATTGCAAAACTGGAGAACAACGTAAACAAATCGGCCGACAGCAATAAGAACTTCATACAGTTTGAAGATAATAAGGAACTAAAAGGCAGGGAACATATAACCCCTTTGTATCAGGCAATATTTAATAAAACGCCTTTGTTTTTAGAATACAAATCGTTTAAAGCATTAAAGCCAAGCAAGGAAATATATTACCCATACCTTTTAAAGGAATACAGAAACCGTTGGTTTTTGGTTTGCAGACCAAAATCTAACCCAAACCTGTTAACCCTAGCTCTCGACAGGGTTATTGAGTTTCACCCGTTACCTAAAGAACTGTATGTAGAATATGAAGGAGTTAACTTTGAACGTTATTTTGACGACCTGCTAGGTGTAACCAAATCACACAAGGATAGGCCAAACAAAATAATATTACACGTAAACAAGTACAACGCACCTTATGTTATTACTAAGCCCATACATGCTTCCCAACAACTGTTAAGTAAAAATGAAACCGGTATAACAATACGTATAGATGTAGTGCATAATTTTGAACTGGAAAGAGAAATATTAGGATTTGGAGAAACTATAGAAGTCCTGTCTCCCAAAAAACTTAGGGATATAATTGCACGCCGTTTACACAAGGCTTCAGACAGATACAAGGATAACCATTAACCCTCTTTTCTACCATTTATAGTATTGTCAACACTATTGTCAACACTATTGTCAACACGCCATTTATCACCGTAAATGGCTGTGAAATAATTTTGTATCACTTTGCCAAATAAAATGACAGGCATTAAACTTTAAAGTACAATTATTATCATTGTTTCTATTGTAACTTTACACTACTTAATAATCATCATCAATCATCATCTAAAAACCAACAATTATGAAAAAAGTGTTCGTTTTTAAAACTTCTGTCCGCACCAGTAAACAAATACGTTTTGCCAACAGGATACTTGCTGCTATCGATTCGGTTTTAAGAGTCGATTTTGACCCCGAAGACTGTGACCGTATTGTAAGAATTGAAAGCAATAAGGAAATCGCAACAAAGGTTATCAACCTATTTAAGGCAAACGGATTAAACTGCGAGGAATTAGTTTAACCATTCAACAATCAATCAAAAGAACAAACAGTATGATTACCAAACCCGAAACAAACGAGTATCCGCCAAGATTAGAAATGTATATAGGCCTAACTAAAGAAAATGGGCTTATACAGCTTATGAGACAGGACCGTAAGCAAACGTACAACTTTTTTAAAAACATTAGTCCCGATATGGCAAACTACCGCTATGCCGAAGGCAAATGGACTATTAAACAGGTATTAATGCATATAAATTATGTAGAAAGAATAATGCAGTACCGCGCTCTGGCAGCTTCCAGAGGAGATGACCAAACTCCGTTTGGATTCACTAACCATGAGGCTTACATAAAAAATGCCGAAGTAGAACGCCATGATATTGACGAGCTACTGGAAGAATTCAATGTAATTCGCAACTACAGTATAGAGTTCTTTTCGGGACTTACCGAAAAGCAACTCCAATTATGCTTAGGAAGCGGGGAAGATGCTGTTTCTGCAAGAGCTGTGGGTTATGCGCTTATAGGGCATGTACGCCATCATATGAATATTATTAACGAACGCTACCTTAATACTGTAGCAGAATACAAAGCGCTATAAAGAAGCATTGCTATGAATAAGAAACAAAAAAGCCTCCCTTAATACGGAGGCTTTTTTTTTATGAGTCAAGAGATGATTATATATCTCTGTTTGGATCAAATGCTTCAAGGTATTCAGCAACACGCTTAACGAACGAACCTCCCAGCGCTCCGTCTACCACACGGTGGTCATAACTATGTGAAAGGAACATTTTCTGACGGATACCTATAAAGTCACCCTCCGGAGTTTCGATAACTGCAGGTACTTTCCTAATCGCTCCGAGAGCAAGAATACCTACCTGAGGCTGGTTGATGATTGGTGTACCAAACACACTACCAAATGTACCTACGTTAGTTACTGTATAAGTACCTCCCTGAGTATCGTCCGGCTTAAGTTTACCAGCCTTAGCACGGTTACCTAAATCGTTAACCGCTTTTGCCATACCTACAAGGTTAAGTTGATCTGCATTTTTAATTACCGGAACGATAAGGTTACCGTTTGGTAATGCAGCCGCCATACCAAGGTTAATATTTTTCTTCCTGATGATGTATTCACCATCAACAGATATGTTCATTAGAGGGAAATCTTTAAGAGCTTTTGCCACAGCCTCCATAAATATAGGAGTAAATGTAAGCTTCTCACCTTCTCTCTTCTCAAATGCACCTTTTACCTTATCTCTCCATTTTACAATGTTGGTAACATCTACTTCGATAAACGACTGTACGTGTGCCGAAGTTTGTACCGACTGTACCATGTAACCTGAGATAAGTTTTCTCATCCTGTCCATCTCCACGATCTCATCCTGTCCGTTTACAGATACAGGAGCAGCTTTAGCAGCCTGCGCCGGTTGTGCTGCAGGAGCAGGCTTAGCAACAGGAGCAGCAGTTTGAGCCGGTTGTGCAGCTGGCTGAGAACCTCTGTTCTTAATATAATCTAAGATATCGTTTTTGGTTACCCTTCCATCTTTACCTGTACCGTTAATGGCTTCAAGTTCAGCTAGAGATACACCTTCTTCTTTTGCAATGTTTTTTACTAACGGAGAGAAAAACTTCTCAGACTCAGAGAAGTCTACTTGAGCAGTAGCAGCAGTTTCCTGAGCTACCTCAATCGTTTTGGCTACAGCCTCTGCAGCAGCAGGAGCAGCTTCGGTTGCTTTTGGAGCTTCTGTTGCAGCACCGCCTTCAGTTTCGATATAAGCGATAGTTTGCCCCACCTGAACCACATCATCCACCTGGAATAAAATCTCGGTAAGTACTCCCGAAACTTCCGACGGAACTTCTGAGTCCACTTTATCTGTGGCAATTTCTAAAACCGCTTCATCAGCTTCAATGCGGTCTCCCACATTTTTTAACCAATTTGTAATCGTTGCCTCAGCAACACTTTCACCCATTTTGGGTAATGTTAATTCAAATTTTGCCATATCGTTAACCTAAAGGTAAAATTAATCTTTCCGCTTGCGAAATTACTAAAAAAAATCAGTTTTTGCCCGTTTTACAATAGGTTTGTGAGCACTTTTACAATTATTTAAGCTTTAATTGTAATTACCTGCCCCCTGTCGTTACTATCGTTACTACCAATAATAAAACGGCTGCCTTCCGGCCTGATCTTAAAGGTAAGTCCTGATTGGCTTAATTTCTCCATAAATTTAATTATCTCAAAAAAATCAACCGAATTATTGTCAAAAATCACCTCAACCTGTCCGTATCCGGAAAACGATTGCGAATTTAATAATTTTTCATCAGGTTTAGCATAACGCGTTACTTTTTTTTCAAGACTGTCTTCCAAGGCAATACGCAAACTCTCATCGCCTGAGAAAAGCACATACTCTTGAGGAACAACAACCTCTCCTTTCCTACTGCGCTTTACTACAGCAAAAAACAAAGTACCTGCACGCATAAACAAATCAAAAACAGGAGAACTCCTAAAGTGTTTTTTATAAAAAAACTGCATTGCCTCCCTAAAGCGCTTCATATAAGTACTGTCTTTAACCGTGCTCTCACCTTTATAATGTACAACCGTAGTTTCGTGAAAGTAATAGTTAACCTTACCCATTTGCTGTATAGTATACGACAAATCGATATCATCACTATACATAAAACACCCTTCATCAAAACCACCTGCCTGTAAATACAGTTCACGTTTCATAACCATAAAGGCTCCCACCAGTATATCTACCACACCCGTTTCATTTTGAGTAATGTGCTGAGCATAATATTTATTAAACATTGATGACTTAGGAAAAAACTTATACAGTCCGCCTATTTTGGTAAAAGCCACCCAGGGAGTAGGCACACCCCTTTTGCTTTCCGGTAAAAAAGTACCACGACCGTCTACCAGCTTAACTCCGGTAATCCCCATATCAGATTTCCTTTCAGCAAACTGCAACACTTTTGTAAAAGTATCTTCCGCTACTACAGTGTCCGGGTTCAGTATACATATATACTCACCCTTAGCCGCAGCTACACCTATATTATTACCTTTTGGAAAACCCGAATTCTCTTTACTTTCAATAAGGGTAACATAAGGAAAGCGCTGTTTCATCATTACACAGCTATCATCAGGAGAGTTATTATCTACTACAATTATTTCGCCGTCAATATCTTTAAGAGCCTTTTGTACACTTAGCACGCACTGCTCCAAAAAATAGCGAACATTGTAATTAAGAATAATAACCGATAACTGCATAGCGCAAATATAATTATTATGTTGAATTGGTTATTTACCTAATGTACCAAAATAAAAAAGCGTCCTTCATCAGGACGCTTTTCAAACCAACTAACTCAAATCATTATGAAATACTAATCACTTTTTTCTCTTTTGGAAGTGCTTCGTCTTTTTTCGGAAGCATTATTTTTAAGATACCGTCTTCATACTGAGCTTCAATACTTTCCTGATTTACTGTTTCAGGCAAAGTGAACGATCTTTTGAAAGAAGAATAACTAAACTCCTTACGGGTAAACTTACCTTCTTCTCCTTCTGTATTCTCCGTTTTCACTTCGTTAGAAATAGTAAGGATATCATTATCCAGCTCAATATTAAATTCTTCTTTTTTAAATCCCGGAGCCATAAGCTCTACAAGGAAATTATTTTCTGTTTCTTTTATATTAACAGGTGCCGTTTTATTTACATACTGTGTACCACCCATTAAATCTTTAAATAATTCATCCATTACAAATGGAAAGCTGTTTGTGTTGTTACGTTTTACTAAGTTCATATCGTTTAATTTTTTAGTTTCAAACATTTGCTTAGTAATAGTCAACTTCTGTTCCAATACAAAAAATAATGTCATTTTGTCGGTTTACATGACTTTTTGTCTATATCGCCAATAAAAAAGCGTTCCTCATAGAAACGCTTCTGCCAAAACACCAGTAACATAACCGGTTAAGCTTCACTATCGCAACCTTTTAAAACATTATCAACACGTTTTTGTGCTTCTTCTTTAGAAATACCATTATAATATTCCTCAACAAAAGGATGGGAAAAACTTTTATGTGGTATAATTTCAGGCCTGTTGGCACCTCCATTATATACCACATTAACAGGAACACTCAAAGTATCATCATACCCCTCTAAAATATTACTTATCCAACCAAAATACACAGCTTCATAATCATTTGAATCAAAATGAGATTTATAATCTAAAAAACTCTTTTCACTAAGAGACACCCATAATCCGTAATGTAAATCTTCACAGCTACCAACCACCTTTTGAAAAAGCACTACACGAATAAACCTATCTATTTGATTAGAATGCTCTATAACACAAAAATCACTATTTAAAGAAGCTATATTCTCCTTATCATAATCAGATAATTGTGAATAATAAATAGGAGCATTATAGCCCAATGCGGGCCAGTTTTCATGATATTCACCACATTCTGCGCATTTATATTTTACCCTCTCCCTTTTATTAAAGAAAATATTTTTTAACCTGTTGAACATATAGTATAAATTAAACACTTAAATGTAAAGATAAGAGCGAAAACATGTTTCAGAAACAAAACATGACACAAAAAGACTATTTTTGCACAAAATCATACAGCAGTGAACTATCTTTCAGTTGAAAACATATCCAAATCATTTGGCGAACGTACCCTTTTTGAGAATATCTCTTTCGGAATCAATAAAGACCAGAAAATTGCCTTTGTTGCCAAAAACGGAACCGGTAAAACAAGTATACTCAAAATAATTACCGGAGAAGACACACCCGACAGCGGACAGGTAGTGATACGCAAGGAAATCAAAATGGCTTTCCTGTCACAGGAACCCAACCTTGACCCCGAACTCACTATTGAGGAAAGCATATTCGCATCAGACAACGATACACTGAAAGTAATTGAGCAGTACGAAAAAGCACTGGAAAACCCCGAAGATGAAGAAGCTTACCAAAAAGCGTTTGAGCACATGGACGCCAATAATGCCTGGGATTTTGAAACACAGTACAAGCAAATACTATTCAAACTAAAGCTGGAAGACCTGAAACTGAAGGTTAAAAGCCTTTCGGGAGGACAAAAAAAGCGTTTAGCCCTGGCTATCATCCTTATTAATAAGCCCGATCTTTTAATACTGGATGAACCTACTAACCACCTTGACCTTGAAATGATTGAGTGGCTGGAAAATTATTTCGCCAAAGAAAACATGACGTTGTTTATGGTTACTCACGACCGCTTTTTCCTGGAACGTGTATGTAACGAAATAATAGAACTTGAAAACGGAAACCTATATCAATACAAAGGCAACTATTCGTACTACCTTAACAAAAAAGAGGAACGTGTAGCTGCCGAAAACGCAAGTATTGACAAAGCAAAAAATCTTTTTGTAAAAGAACTGGACTGGATGCGCAGACAGCCAAAGGCACGTACCACCAAGTCAAAATCCCGTCAGGATGACTTTTATGTAATTAAAGAGAAAGCACACAGCCGTCGCAAAGACCACCAAATTGAGCTCGAAATAAACATGGAGCGCATGGGCAGTAAAGTGGTCGAACTACATAATGTATCTAAAAAGTTCAAAGATAAAACCATATTGGATAACTTTAGCTACAACTTTAAGCGCGGTGAACGTATAGGTATTATAGGTAAGAACGGAACCGGAAAATCTACCTTCCTTAATATACTTACCCAAAGCATGCAGCCCGATAACGGCAAGGTTGTTATTGGAGAAACTATAAAACTGGGTTACTATACACAATCGGGCATTAACCCGAAACCGGAACAAAAGGTTATTGATATTATTAAGGAGTTTGGCGAATACATTCCGCTTACAAAGGGCAGAACCATTTCGGCAGCCCAACTGTTGGAACGTTTTTTATTCGACCGTAAAAAACAGTACGACTTTGTAGAGAAACTTAGCGGTGGTGAATTAAAACGTCTTTACCTGTGTACCGTATTAATACAAAACCCTAATTTCCTTATACTGGATGAACCTACAAACGATCTTGACATTGTTACATTAAACGTGCTGGAATCTTTCCTTCTGGATTATCCGGGGTGTTTACTTGTGGTATCGCACGACCGTTACTTTATGGATAAGATTGTAGACCACCTGTTTGTTTTCCGTGGCGAAGGCATTATTGAAGACTTCCCGGGTAACTATAGCGACTTCCGTGTTTATGAGGATAGTACCGAACCTGTTAAGGAAGAAACAAAACCTGCTGCCGATAAAAAAGCCTGGAAACAAAATCAGGTAAAAGCCGGACTTACCTTTAACGAACAGAAGGAATACCAGAAAATAGAAAAAGAAATTAAAGATCTGGAGAAACAGAAAGAAACTATCGAACAGCTTTTCTCAGACGGTAAAGTAGCCGATGATGCGATTACAGCAAAGGCTGACGAACTACAACAGATACTTGATAAAATAGACGAAAAAACAGAGCGCTGGTTTGAGTTAAGCGCCAAAATGGAAGAATAACCCTAACACACTTTTGAGACTATGTCATACCTAACGTTTCTTTTAAAATCAAGCAATGCACACGGCATACATTCGCCTTTTGTATATGAGTTGGTAACCGAAGGATTTTATTCCGGAAAGAAAATATCAGGTAATGGCAAAAACGGACTCAGCGGTAAGGTACTTACCATTTTATTCAAAACCATTAATCACTGCAAGTCATTTAAACTGGTAGTATACGGAGAAAATTCTGACGAGGTTACCGAAACCATTCGTGAAGTAGGCGAAAGGACAAAAACCAAACTATGGTTCTTTTCCCCTATGGCACCTGTACCGGGCGGACTTGACCTTGGCTTTATTTGCGGAAGCAATACCCAAAGCATCATGAAAGCCTTTGAACAGCTTCATAAGGATGTAACCGACCAAAACCTGTTTGTACTGCCCAACATCCATAAAACACCCGAAATGGAAAAGGCATGGGAAACCATAAAAAAAGACCCGAATGTTACGGTCACTATAGACACATACCATTTAGGCCTCATTTTTTTCCGTAAAGGGCAGGCAAAACAGCATTTTATCATCCGTCCGTACCGCTCCATTTTACTTGATGCTGTTTTAGGCATTCGTAACCTATGGGGATTACTGGCTTAATTATGTCGCAAGGCATAGGCAAGCTCTGCTTTAGTCATTTTACTTCGCCCTTCAATACCTACTTTTTTAGCTTCATCATACAGGCTTTGCTTGGTGCGGTCTTCATACTTTTTAGCCTTACCACCCCTATACCCCGCACCTACACTGTTAGCGATACGTGCCGATTTTTCTTTACTGTAACCTTTATCTCTTAAAGTCTCATACTGCTCTTCATTTTTTATTTGAGGCCTTGTATCTTTTCCTTTAGGCATAACATATATTTTTAATTGGTTTCACTACATAAAGTTACCAAACCACTAAACAACAACACGTTAAACGGTGGTTAAAACATACCCAATAAAAATTAAAAAAGCCGGCATATAGCCGGCTTTTTTCCACAAACACAAATTTATATAAAACCTTATACTTACTCTGTCGCTTCTTCTTTAGCTTCTTGGTTTTCTTCACCTTTAGCTGTCATACGCTCCCATTTAAATTTAGGAGCAAACTCTAACTTAAGAGCCGCAATTTTACGGTTATCTTCTGATGACAGACCTTCTTTTTCTACTGTGTTTTTTCTGGCATCAAGTGCCTCATACCAAGCTTTGATTTTATCAAAATCCTGTCTTGAGTAGTTATCTTTATTTTTATTAAAGGTATCTACAAAGTTTTGGTACACACTAAGAATGTTATCCTTGTTTACCCAGTTAAAGTTAAGATCGTCACCAACCATGTTGTCAGGACCGAAGTATGAAATGATAAGTGCATCGGCAGCTGTTTCATTAGCTTCCTTCTCTGTTTCAGTTTTTACGTTCTCATACTTGGTTTTCGTATCATTAATACGTGTTTCTGCATTTTGGCTTTCTTTAGCGTCATTTATCGCTGCTTCAGCCTCTGCCAGTCTTGCCTGATATTCAGCCTCAATCTGAGCCCAGTTTGCCGATCTTTCGGTAGCATCAAGGTTTCCTATCGAGTCTACATACGACTCATAACGGTCAATATTCTTTTCTGCCATTTGCTCGGTATCAGTCTTACAAGACGTTGCACCCGCTGCTACTAAAACTGCTCCTAATAATAAATTTAATCTTTTCATAGTCATCTAATTATTTGATTTGTTACTTGTAATTATTTCGTTACTTGATAGACCAAAGGTAACACCACAATCGTCACATTTCAAAGTTTTGGTTAAATTATTAAGAATAGTTTAATACACTTAAAGAATATATTAAGATTTTTAAGAAATACTTAACGAGGTAAGAATCAAAAGTAGAAGATTATAAGCCTTAAATCCCATTACCTCCATACCGACTTGAAGACTCTAGATATTAAGACTGAAAAAAAAGATTATTTGCCCAGGTACATGGTTTCGGCAAGATCTCTATGAGTTTTTACATCCCTGCCGTAAAAATCAATTTTGGACACATTGGTGCCAAAAGCATTGCAGTGTAAAAACATACGTTCCAGCTCCATTTCCTTACCGTTAATATTTACGGTAACCACAGGTTTGCCCGATTGCATGGCAAGAGTAAGTGTTTTTTCGGGATAGGCCGCAAGGGTAAACTCAAACTTATTTTCCCCTACTTTGTTAAAGGTAATCCCGTAAGCCATTTTACGTTGTAATCCGGTAAGTTCTTCACGGGTTCCGTCCTTTTTATAGTCTATCTGGTACACATCAATAGGATCACTATCCTTTATATTGGTATTGCTAATAATATTAGCATCATAAACATAGGTATTGTGATTTTTACTGTGCTGAATATAAAAAAGGCGTTTGTGGCTATCGGGAGGTTCAGGATAACCATCTTGTGCCAGGCATGCAGGCATGCTGATAATAAAAAGTATGAGTAGGAAATGATTTTTCATATACTGACTATCAACATTATAAATATAGTAAAAAAAAATGTTCAACAGCAGTTTTATGTAAAGAAATTGTAAAGTCGTAATATCTAAAAACTAAATTATTAAAATATTTTTTGTTAATTTATCGAAAATCACATCTTATGAAACTAAAAAAACTTTATTCTCTTAGAAAAGATTTTACTATAATAGGCTTAACAGGTAGAGTTGGAGCGGGCTGTAGTGAAATAGCACAAAAATTAAGCGATAATAATTTTATCAAAAATTTTAGCCCTTCAGAATTTAACAACTCATCTGCAGCTGAAGATTTAAAACTTAATATATGTTACAATTACTTAAATAGTAATAATAATTGGAGGCCTTTTACAATTATTAACTATAAAAATGTTCTATTATTCCATTTAATACATGAAAGCAATAAAGAAAAGAATTATTCCCAAAAATTTATTGATATAGTATGTCAAAATGGAAGAAGTGAAGAAAATAAAAGCGAATGGAAAAATCGGTTTGATAAAACTGAAGATTCTAAATTTATCGACAACTTAAAAAAATTTTTAGATTCCAAATCACAAATATTTGAAGATGTAAAAGAAAAATTTCCAGCAAATAAAACATTAAATCAATGTTTAACAGAAGAGAATGACAAATCGAAAATATCAGATTTTTTTTTCGGAAAAGATTACAATACTTTTTCCAAAAAACTATATGATCTATTAAATAATCATAATATAACCAAAAGAACAAGACTAGTCCATGACTTAGCTAATAACTTAAGACTATACGGAACTGTAAGTAACTTAGACGAAAAGGAAAAAGAAAGTCTTGAACATATATATATAATAGCAGAGACAATAAACAGAATCATAAAAGCATGGAGGAAGAAAAAAGAAAACCCTAATTGCAAAATAGTTATTGATGCATTAAAAAACTCATTAGAAATAATGTTTTTCAAAGAAAAATATTCTGCATTTTACATGATTGCAACAAATCGTGAAAACGAAGCCCGAAAACAATATGTAAAAAAACAAATAACAGAAAAATATTCTGAAAAAGCCTCAAATGATCATTCAGATGAAATATTGATTTTAGACAATTATGAGTATAAGTCAAATGATTACAAAGAAGGAAAATTTACTGTTCCTGATATTGAAAACTGTATTCAAAAAAGCGACTATCATTTATTCATAAATGAAAATGATCATCTTAAAAATCAATATTTATCAATTAATTTACAATTAATAAAGTTAATAGCATTAATTAATCAGCCCGGAATAATTACCCCCACTTCTATAGAAAGAACAATGCAAGTCGCTTATAATGCTAAATTTAACTCAGGTTGTATATCAAGACAGGTCGGCGCTGTAATCACAGATGAAAATTTCAGCGTAAAATCTATTGGATGGAATGATGTCCCTGAAGGCCAAACACCATGCAACTTAAGAAATATAGAAGATCTCATTGATGGAAAAAAAAAGCAAGATCTATTTAGTGATTTCGAAAAAACAACACTTTCTTGCGATTTTTATAAAGACAAAGAATCATTTAAAGATAAAGTACAAAAGGAGTATAAAAAATCAAACATGAACGATTTAGAAGGACGTAATTGTTCATTTTGCTTTAAAACTTTTCATAATGCTTTTGAAGGTGAAAAAAACCAAGTACACACTAGATCTTTACATGCTGAGGAAAATGCTATGCTACAAATTACAAAATATGGGGGATTAGGATTGAAAGGAGGTAATCTGTTTACGACAGCAAGTCCTTGTGAGTTATGTTCTAAAAAGGCCTATCAATTAGGGATTACAAATATTTATTATATTGACCCTTATCCTGGAATAGCAACAATACATACATTAAAAAATGGTCACAACATCAATACGAACCCTAAGCTGATAATGTTTCAAGGCGCGGTAGGAAGAGTTTTCCACAAGCTATATGAACCTTTTATGGCTTACAAAGACGAAATATCAATTCTGACAAACTTAAGTCCTAAACCAAGCGTTGAAAGTAAATTAAGAGACTTAATCAAAAACAAAGAACTTCAAGAAAGAGTTTTAAAAAAAATTAACGGACTACCTGATGAAGACAAAGAGGCGTTTTTAAAGAAACAAATAGAATCTATGGCCAATTAAGAGATTAACATCTAACTCCTGTTATTCTTTCCACATTCCAACAAAAATTCCTTACTTTTAAGCCTCAAAATAAAAGTATGGCACAACCAATTATCGATATAAAAGGCATAACCCGAAACTTTCCGCTGGGCAATGAGGTGGTAAAAGTTTTAAAAGGCATAGACCTAAGCATAAACAAAGGCGAATATGTTGCATTAATGGGTCCGTCGGGATCAGGTAAATCTACCCTTATGAACTTATTAGGCTGTCTGGACACCCCTACCGGAGGCACTTATATCCTGAACGGAAAGGACGTTAGCAAAATGAGTGATAACGAGTTGGCCGAAATACGAAATAAGGAAATAGGCTTTGTTTTCCAAACCTTTAACTTACTACCGCGTACCACCGCGCTAGACAATGTAGCCCTGCCTATGGTATATGCAGGCTACAAAAAACCCGAACGTAACGAGCGAGCCTCACAGGTCCTAACACAGGTAGGACTGGAAGACCGCATGGATCACAAACCCAACCAGCTTTCGGGAGGGCAGCGCCAAAGGGTTGCCGTAGCCCGCGCACTGGTTAATCACCCGTCTATCATCCTTGCCGATGAACCTACAGGTAACCTGGATAGTAAAACATCGGTAGAGATTATGAACCTTTTTAACGAAATACACGCAAACGGCAATACCGTTATACTGGTAACCCACGAGGAAGATATTGCTGCTTATGCCCATAGAGTTATCCGCCTTAGGGATGGTGTTATAGAAAGCGACAAGGTTAACCCTAACCCGCACAGGTAGTATTCAGTGAACATTTGACAATATTCAGTAAACAAGCTGTCATTCTGAACGAAATGCAAATAGAGTGAAGAATCTAAATCAGTAAAGATATCCTTCCTTCGCCAGGATGATAACCATCTATAATTTTTCAATCATTAAATTTCCAATCTTTCAATAGCATTACAAAATGAAAGTATATACTAAAACAGGAGATAAAGGTACTACTGCCCTTTTTGGCGGAACACGTGTACCAAAACACCATATACGCATAGAGAGCTACGGTACGGTAGACGAACTTAACTCACACATTGGGCTTATCCGTGATCAGGACATGAACCCGCATTACAAAAAAGTACTGGAGCACATTCAGGACCGCCTGTTTACTTTGGGTGCCATATTGGCAACAGACCCCGAAAAACTAATCCTGAAAAACGGAAAAGAAAGACTTAATATCCCTAAAATCTCTGAAGAAAATATTCAATATCTTGAAAATGAGATTGACGCTATGGATTCTGAATTACCACCTATGACGCATTTTGTGCTTCCGGGAGGTCATACAACCGTGTCATATTGTCACATAGCACGTTGTGTTTGCCGTCGTGCAGAGCGTTTATCGGTACATTTACACGAGCTTGAACCTACAGATGAGAGGGTTTTGACATACTTAAACCGACTTTCTGACTACCTTTTTGTGTTGGCACGAAAGTTGTCCCATGATTTGAACGCTGACGAAGTGAAGTGGATACCGGAAAAGTATTAGTTGGCAAACCCCTACAATTAGCAGTAAAACCAGGGAATATAAGCAGTCTTAAACGGCCTGTAAACCCCGTATATAGGGCACCGGGAAAACGTTCTTAACTTTTTACAGAAAATAAACAAAATTTTACTTGACTATTTCAGTATAAAATTTATTTTTGCATAAAATTAAATCGTTTATAAGATGTATTGGACATTAGAACTAGCATCCTATTTGAGTGATGCCCCATGGCCGGCTACAAAAGATGAGCTGATTGACTATGCCATCAGAACAGGAGCACCACTTGAGGTAGTAGAAAACCTACAATCTATTGAGGATGAAGGAGAAATCTACGAATCAATGGAAGAAATATGGCCTGACTATCCTACAGACGAAGACTATCTTTGGAACGAGGATGAATATTAGGAAAAATAAAATCAACTGAAAAGTCTCTTCAATGAGGCTTTTTTTTTGGTTAAATTTGTACCTAACAGAAAAAAACAAACAAAAGTAATTATATAATAATGAGTTTAATAAACAGCATTCTAAAAGCTTTTGTAGGTGATAAATCGCAAAAGGATATAAAGGCAATTCAGCCTTTAATCAATAAGGTTAAAACCTATGAAGAAGCTTTAGCGCAACTTTCTAACGACGAGCTTAGAGCTAAAACTATCTACTTTAAGGAGAAGATACGTGATGCCCGTGCTGATAAAGATGCTAAAATCGCGTCTTACCAGCAGGAAGTTGAACAAACTGAAGACATTGATGCAAGAGAAGATATTTATGCATCTATCGATGCTCTTGAAAAAGAAGCATATGAGATAAGCGAGAAAGTATTAATGGATATACTACCGGAAGCATTTGCGGTAGTGAAGGAAACAGCCCGCCGATTTAAAGAGAACAGCTCTGTTACGGTTAAGGCTACTCCAAAAGATATCGAACTTTCTGCAACTAAACCATACATTACTATTGAGGGCGATAACGCCTCGTGGGCTAACACGTGGAATGCCGCAGGTAAGGAAATTACCTGGGACATGATTCACTACGACGTTCAGCTTATTGGTGGTGTAGTACTTCACCAGGGTAAAATTGCCGAGATGCAAACGGGTGAAGGTAAAACCCTTGTGGCTACCCTGCCACTTTACCTTAACGCCCTTACAGGAAACGGTGTTCACCTTGTAACAGTGAACGACTACCTTGCACGAAGGGATAGTACATGGAAAGCTCCTTTATTTGAGTTCCACGGCATGACGGTTGACTGTATTGACAACCACCAGCCTAACTCTGATGCCAGAAGAAAAGCCTATGCTGCAGATATTACTTATGGTACAAACAACGAATTTGGTTTTGACTACCTAAGGGATAACATGGCTCACGCTCCTAGCGACCTTGTACAAAGAAAGCATAACTATGCGATTGTCGATGAGGTTGACTCGGTATTGATTGACGACGCCCGTACGCCGCTTATCATATCAGGTCCTATTCCGCAGGGAGACCGTCATGAGTTCAACGAACTTAAACCAAAGGTAGACAACCTTTACAACATGCAGAGAACACTTATTAACGGTGTACTTGCAGAGGCTAAAAAACTAATCAAAGAAGGTAATACTAAAGAAGGTGGTTTCCTTTTATTAAGAGCACATCGTGGTTTACCTAAAAATAAAGCACTTATCAAATTTTTGAGTGAAGAAGGTGTGAAGCAACTGCTTCAAAAAACCGAAAATCACTATATGCAGGACAACAACCGTGAAATGCATAAAATTGATGAGGCTCTTTACTTTGTAATCGAAGAGAAAAACAATCAGGTAGAACTTACCGATAACGGTATTCAGTTCCTTTCTCAGGATACCGACAATGATTTCTTTGTACTTCCGGATATTGGTACTGAAATTGCCAACATTGAAAAGAAAAAATTAAGTAAAGAAGAAGAGGCAGAAGAGAAAGAAGTTTTATTTAAAGACTTCTCTATTAAGAGTGAGCGTATCCACACCCTTACTCAGCTTTTAAAAGCCTATACCCTGTTTGAAAAAGATGTTGAGTATGTAATCATGGACAACAAAATCATGATTGTAGACGAGCAAACAGGTCGTATTATGGATGGTAGACGTTATTCAGACGGTTTACACCAGGCGATTGAGGCAAAAGAGAACGTTAAAATTGAAGCTGCTACTCAAACCTTTGCTACCATTACCCTGCAAAACTACTTCAGGATGTATAACAAACTGGGTGGTATGACAGGTACAGCTGTTACAGAAGCAGGTGAGTTTTGGGAAATTTATAAATTGGATGTTGTTGAAATTCCAACCAACAGGCCAATTGCACGTAAAGATAAACACGATCTTATATACCGTACAATGCGTGAGAAATTCAACGCTGTTATTGAAGATGTAACAGAACTTTCTCAGGCAGGAAGACCAGTGCTTATCGGTACAACATCGGTAGATATTTCAGAGTTATTAAGCCGTATGCTTAAAATGAGAAATGTACCGCACAACGTACTTAATGCGAAACTTCACAAAAAAGAGGCAGAAATTGTTGCCGAAGCAGGTAAACCTGGTATTGTAACCATAGCTACAAACATGGCGGGTCGTGGTACCGATATTAAACTTACCCCAGAGGTTAAGGCTGCAGGAGGTTTAGCAATCATTGGTACAGAGCGTCACGATTCAAGACGTGTGGACAGACAGCTTCGTGGTCGTGCCGGTCGTCAGGGAGACCCGGGAAGTTCTCAGTTCTATGTATCTCTTGAAGACAACCTTATGCGTTTATTCGGTTCTGAAAGAGTTGCTAAGATAATGGACAGAATGGGACTTAAAGAGGGTGAGGTTATCCAGCACTCTATGATGACTAAGTCTATTGAGCGTGCACAGAAAAAAGTAGAAGAAAACAACTTTGGTGTACGTAAGCGTCTTCTTGAATATGATGACGTTATGAATGCACAGCGTGAGGTAGTTTACAAACGAAGAAAGCACGCATTATTCGGGGAACGTCTTAAAGTAGATATCGCCAACATGATGTATGATACTGCTGAGGTTATTGCCGAAAACAACAAAGCCACAAACGACTTTAAAAACTTTGAGTTTGAGCTTATCCGTAACTTTGCTATTAGTTCTCCTATTAGCGAAGCCGAATTTGGTAAACTAAACCCTATAGAAATTGCAGGTAAAGTTTACAAAGTTGTAAGCCAGGCCTATCATGATAAAACGGAGCGTACTGCTGCCGAGGCATTTATCGTAATCAAAAACGTTTACGAAAATAATCAGGGACAGTATGAGCGTATTGTAGTACCGTTTACCGATGGTGTGAAATCACTTAATGTGGTTACTAACCTTGAAAAAGCTTACCAAAGTGAAGGTAAATCACTTATCACTGATTTTGAGAAGAATATCACCCTTGCTATTGTTGATGAGGCATGGAAGAAACACCTTCGCAAAATGGATGAGCTGAAACAATCGGTACAGCTTGCAGTACACGAGCAAAAAGATCCTCTGCTTATCTATAAGTTTGAAGCATTCGAACTGTTTAAAAAGACGGTAGACGGTATTAATAAAGATGTAATCTCGTTCCTGTTTAAAGGAGAGCTTCCATCTCAAAATGCTCAGCAAATTCAGGATGCGGGACAACAGGCCCAGCAAAAAGAAGAGTATACTGAGACTAAGGAAGAAGTTTTAAATACTGAGGAAATGGCCGAAAAAGCACGCCAGGTGTCACAACAAAGCCAAAGCCGTCCTCAAGTTACTGAAACCATTGTAAGGGATACTCCAAAAATTAACCGTAATGATAATGTTACTATTAAACATGTTATGAGCGGTAAAACCGAAACCATGAAATTCAAAAAGGCTGAAAGCCTTATTTCAACCGGTGAATGGGTTGTAGTAAACGAGTAATTATATTCAGCTCTATAAATAAAAATCCCGCCTTTACAGGCGGGATTTTTTATACCTGCTATTTAAAGGAAACCTTTTATCTTTATCTAAAATCAAACAACCCTGAAAAAACGCCTAATTACCTTCTTTTTATTGTTCACAGTCTTTTCCGGTTTTTCGCAGAATGCCAAAGCTTTAAAAAAATCAACACAAAAGCTCTTTAATTAAAAAGACTCTTGTGTTTTAAAAAGAATAGGTAAATCATCTGGATTTCTGTATTTTTGGAAAACCCGCATTTATTACTCTTATATTTTTAAATACCTATGGAATTATACTATTCTCTCTCTGTACTGATAGTATTAGCATCTTTTTTTGCCTATTTTAATGTACGCTTCCTTAAACTACCTTCCACTATTGGCATCATGGTTATAGCAATGGCCGTATCCATATTTTTGGTCGTCTTTGGTCATGTAGTTCCCGATACGTTACACAGAATATCATCACTTATCTCCCAGTTTGATTTTACCGAGCTCCTAATGGGAGCCATGCTTAACTTCATGCTTTTTGCGGGGGCTATTCACATTAACTTAAAAGACCTTAGGGAACAGCGACTCCCTATAATTATATTCTCAACCGTAAGTGTTGTAATATCAACGTTTGCCGTAGGTACATTCCTTTATTACCTTACACCTTTTTTACACCTTAACATTCCATACATGTACTGCCTGCTTTTTGGGGCGCTAATATCCCCTACAGATCCTGTAGCAGTACTAAGTATATTAAAGGAAGTTAAAGTGCGTAAATCACTCGAGACAAAAATCGCCGGGGAATCTCTTTTTAACGATGGTATGGCAATTGTTGCTTTTGCCGTTATACTTAACATTGCTCAGGATAACGAATACACTCCTACCGTTTTTAATGTGGTTTGGTTATTTTTAAGAGAAGCAGGCGGTGGCTTTTTACTTGGTGTGCTGTTAGGTGTAGTTGCTGCAACTGCTATACGAAAAATTGATGACTATAAAGTGACCGTATTAATAACACTGGCTGTTGTTATGGGAGGTTATTTAATTGCTTCGGCAATGCATATTTCGGGTCCTCTTACCATGGTATTTGCCGGTTTAATTATAGGTAACTTCAAAAAGAAATCGACGATGTCAGCAGAAACAAAAGATTATCTCGAGAAGTTTTGGGAACTTAACGACGAAATACTCAATGCCGTGCTATTTCTTTTTATAGGTTTCAACCTACTCATGGTAAATAACATCAATAGTTACTGGCTACCGGGACTTACCTGTGTCGTTGTTGTATTACTGGCTCGCTATGTATCTATATGGCTGCCTACACTCATAGTTCCCTTCAAAAAGAAATTCAACTCCAGTACCATAAAAATACTGGTATGGGGCGGACTAAGAGGCGGGGTATCTATAGCACTGGCCTTATCAATAGATGACGTACCCTATAAAAATGATATAATTGCCATTACCTACTTTGTAGTGGTATTCTCTATTTTAGTACAGGGACTCTCTATTGCTAAGATTGCAGGAAAATTGCTATCCAAAAAGTAATTAAACCAAATTATCTGGAAGCACCTTACCCGGATTCAGTACGTTATTTGGGTCAAATATCTTTTTAATGCTTTTCATTAATTGAAGCTGGGTATCGTTAAAAGCAATATCCATATAGTTTTTCTGTACGTAGCCAATACCGTGTTCACCCGAAAGCGTTCCCTTTAATGATACTGTTAGTTCAAAAATCTCACGTATACCTTTAGGCACTTCCGTTTTCCAGTTCTCATCGGTCATATCACCTTTTATGATATTTACGTGCAGATTACCGTCTCCGGCGTGACCATAGCAAACCGAATGGAAACCATACTTTTTACCTATTGTTTTTATTCCTTCCAAAAGTGTAGGAAGTTCATATCGTGGTACCACTGTATCTTCCTCCTTGTAAACCGAATTTGATTTTACAGCCTCCCCTACAGCCCTGCGGAGCTTCCAAAGTGCATTTTTCTGGTCTTCGCTATCGGCAAATAAAATCTCGTCAATATCAAACTGTTCCATCACTTGAGTTATCTTTTCGGCTTCAGCAAAAAGTACATCAGGATAATTACCATCTACCTCAATAAGCAAATGGGCTTCAACCTCATCTTTTATATCAAGACTCACACCATCTACATATTTAAGCGTCCAGTCAATCGCATCACGCTCCATAAACTCCAGCGCACTGGGCACTACCCCGGCCCTGAATATTTGTGCCACAGCCTCACAAGCCTGCCCTGCCTTAAAGAAAGGCACTAACATTAATATATTATGTGAATTATCAGGCAACAACTTCATCACAATTTTAGTAATGATACCAAGTGTACCTTCACTACCCACCATAAGTTGAGTTAAATTATATCCGGTTGAGTTTTTAAGTGTATTGGCTCCTGTCCATATAATTTCGCCATTAGGCAATACCACTTCAAGGTTAAGCACATAGTCTTTAGTAACACCATATTTAACAGCTCGGGCACCTCCTGCATTCTCAGCTACGTTCCCCCCTATGGTACAACTCCCCTGACTACTTGGATCGGGCGGATAAAAAAGCCTTTTCTCCTTAGCTGCTTCCCTAAAAACCTGAGTAATTACAGCAGGCTCAACAATTGCCTGAAGGTTTTTCTCATCAATCTCAATCTTATTGAAACGCTCCATAGAAAGACCAATACCCTCATGTATACTAAGCGCCCCTCCACTAAGACCTGTACGTCCGCCAATAGGCACTACAGGAACACCATACTCGTTTGCCAACTTCATTATAGCAGCCACCTCTTGGGTACTGCCCGGTTTTAGTACAACCGAGGGTGGAAAAACATAATCCTCGGTTTCATCATGTCCGTAATGGTTTCTGGTATCTGTATCTAAAAAAAGAAATGACTGCCCTACTATGGTTTCAAGTGAGGCAATCATTTCTTGTGTTAGTGGCTTAGTCATCATAGTATTAATGTAAGTTTACATCAAAAATACTATAAAAAACCAGCCTGAAAAATATAAAAGTACTAATAAAACATCTTCCTTTTCTTCCTGCATATCAAATGGTCTAACGAATATTTACCGCTACCTGTAATAAGCAACAACACGTAAACCATTAAGTATATGCTTCCCAGCTCCTGTCGTTCAAAACCATCAGAACCATGAATCATAAACACTGCCACTACCATAGTTATTATTAGCGGTAATACCGCCAGCCTGGTAGCCAAACCTAATATTAATAGTGCAGAACACACCACCTCTGCAAATACAGTTAGCATAAGTGAAGCGGTTGCACCTATACCAAAGGGATCGGCAAACTGTATAGGTTCATTACTAAGCAGTAAATCTATTTTTTTAAGCCCGTGCGTAAGCATAAAAAGGGCTATTGTAATCCTGATTAAAAAAAGAACGAAATTGTATAATCTTTTATCTCTTGTTGTATCAAAAATCCACATAATGAAAAATTCCTTTAAATGTTAAGTGGGGAGTTACTTTGTACATTGTGGGGGAAATTTTTTATTTGCTACAGGTATAGGTACCATAGCGGGCGTTTTTTTGGGGAGATATTTACTGCCGATAATTTCAAAAATTACCAGTCTTACAGCCCTTAATGCTTTAAGCACAAGGCCTGACTTTAACTTTATTGCAGACATATTGTTTTGAGTTTAGATGGATTTCATAAACTTAGTTAAAATACTACAAAAAAGAACAAAAAGCCGATAATAAAACAATATCACCAGATCTTGTTAAAATTATAACTGATTTTATTTATTTCTTTTTCAGATTCGGTAGGAAATAAGCTATAACACCTATTAACGGCAGGAAAGCACAAATGTTATATACATATTCAATACTGGTTTTATCGGCAAGATAACCCAGTAAGGCAGAACCCAGTCCACCCATACCAAAGGCAAAACCATAAAAAAGTCCCGACACCATTCCCAGTTTTTTAGGGAGTAGTTCCTGCGCATATACTAATATTGCCGGGAAAGCAGATGATATTATAACACCTATAATCACTATAAGTATGGCTGTCCAAAACAAATTAGTAAATGGTAACAGTAACGTAAACGGAGCTGCACCCAGTACAGAGAACCATATTACATATTTACGCCCAAACTTATCTCCCAATGGTCCGCCAAGCAGTGTACCGGCAGCTACCGATATAAGGAACATAAACAGGTAAAACTGTGCATCCTGTACCGAAAGGTAAAACTTATCCATTAGGTAAAAGGTAAAGTAGCTGGAAATACTCGCCACATAAAAGTATTTGGAAAATATAAGTACCAACAATATAACCACCGAAACCACCACCTGAGTTTGTGTCAAATCTGGCAGTTGCTCTATTTTTTTCTTTCGTGCAGTAAGGTTTAAATGCTCCTGATACCACCTCCCAATATGGCTTAGCACCATAATAGCCAATATAGCTACAATAGAAAACCAAACAATGTAACGCTGTCCGTTTGGCACTACTACCCATGCTATTAATAACGGACCAATTGCCGTACCTGTATTACCCCCTATCTGGAAAATGGATTGTGCCAGTCCTCTTTTGCCTCCCGATGCCAAATAAGCCACCCTCGATGCTTCAGGATGGAATATGGACGAACCAATACCTACCATAATTACCGAAAGTAATATAACAGGGAAAGACCCCGCATAAGAAAGCGTGATGATACCCGAAAGGGTAAACAACATACCTATAACCTTAGAGAATGGCTTAGGGTTTTTATCGGTAAAAAAGCCTACAAAAGGCTGTAGTATAGACGCTGCTACCTGATAGGAAAAGGTAATAAGCCCTACCTGAGTAAAGTTAAGATTGTAATTTTCTTTAAGTATAGGGTAGGAGGCCGGAATAACCGATTGTAGTAAATCGTTTAACAAATGGGCAAAACTTATGGAAAAGAGAATTGAATAAACGGTTTTAGAAGCAATTTCTTTTTGCTTCTCTGTCAGAACATTATCCATAAAAAAACAACGGACTAGAAATTAGTAATTCAGTATTAACCAATACCAAAAGTCCAGTGTTATAAAAGAAACAGGAATTCCTACCCCTATCATCATACCGGCAAGTTTAGGCTTTAAACCATATGCCGATGCCAACACTGCCGCGGTTACCATGGGGCCCATGGAAGCCTCTATTAAAGAGACATTGGTTTCAAGGCCTTTACCCCCAAGTATTACTTTATAAAGGGTAAATATTATAGCCGGCATCAAAATTAGTTTAAAAAACAATCCGATGTATAGTGAATTCCAATATTTGCTTTTTCTGTCAATTTTTAACTGCATCCCTACAGCAACCAATGCCACAGGTGCAGTAGTACGGCATATATTCATAATAACTTCCTGAATATCTTTCGTAAAATCAAATCCGCTAACATTCATTACAGCACCTATTAGGAAGGCGATAAACGGCGGAAATGTAAAAACCCGTTTTAAAATCACACTTGTTCCGCTGTCTTTCAAACTGACAGAATGTGTAGTTGCAACCAGTATCCCCAGTGTTGCCATTACCACAAAGGTCCCCGCCTGATCAAGCACTATAGCTGTTTTGAGTCCCTGCTTACCAAAAAGTGCCTCCACCACAGGAAATCCGATAAATGCTGTGTTACCAAGTCCTCCCGTAAGGATAAGGCAGCCTATTAGTTTTTTAGACCAGCCCAGCCATCTGCCTAATAAGGTAAAAAATACATAAGCAAGAATAAACCCTATCCACGAAGTACATAAAGGAAACAGCAGTTCACTACGCATCACTACCTTAGGTATAAAGTAAAGTGATAATGCCGGCAGTGAGATATAAATTACAAACTGGTTTAATGTTACATATCCGTTTTTAGGGAATACCTTAATTTTTTGCAGCACTACCCCTAACATCAGACATATAAAAATCAATATAACATTACCCATTACAATCGGTATTACTTAAATGAGAAATGTTTATTTTTTGGGGAGATATATTCCCGAAACACAATACCGAAAGTAGTACTGTAAAAAAGGAAAATATAAATCCTGACCACTGAAAAACAACAGAATCTCCGAGGAAACTTACAATCATGTAAAAACTAATAATTAGAACAATTTGTAAGGTGATATCCGGAAAACCAAAACGGAATTCGGATACAAAAACCGGGGCGATTCTTTGTATTCCTTTCATTCTTATAGGTGGC
This sequence comes from Flavobacterium sp. C4GT6, assembly GCF_036347315.1. NCBI lineage: Bacteria > Pseudomonadati > Bacteroidota > Flavobacteriia > Flavobacteriales > Flavobacteriaceae > Flavobacterium > Flavobacterium sp. C4GT6. Next base: position 97,908 of record NZ_JAZGZU010000005.1, on the reverse strand, counting down.
AGTGTTTTTAGAATATGCTAAAAGCAAATATAAACTTTAATTTTTTTTTACCTAATTTTTAAATAAAAACATTCAATTATGTTTATTTCAAATAATGTCGTACATTTGTAACATATTTTATTACAGTATGATTTCAGGTAAGTTTGCCATAACATTACATATACTCACACTTCTTTCCAAATTTCCCGATGAATACCTTTCATCAGAGTTTTTGGCAGGCAGCATGAATATTAATCCTGTATTGGTACGAAAAGAAATTGCCAACCTGAAAAAACATAATATGGTAGAAAGCCGTGAGGGAAAAAACGGTGGTACACGTTTGGCAAAATCAGTTAAGGACATTACCCTTGATGACATTTTTAAAATGACCTTTCAAAAGGTAAGTCTTGGCTATGCTAAAAATGATCCTAACCCTGCCTGCCCTGTAGGTAAAAAAATAAACCAAAATCTGGATGCATTATATAATGATATAAACAATAAAATCAGCGCTCAGTTAAAAGACATCAGCCTTATGGAATTCACTGATAAGTTCTGATTTTTTTTACCCTAAACTGTAACAATTTTAATTACATATAAAATTATGAAAATAGCAATTATCGGAGCCACCGGATTTTTAGGCTCTAATCTGGTAAAAGAGTTCACTTCAAGAAATCACGAAGTAACTGCCATTGTACGTAACCCAAAAGAAGACACTGCCGGTGTTACCTGGAAAAAAACAGACATTTTTGATACCGAAGCTCTTGCCGAAGCATTAAAAGGAAGCGATGCTGTTGTAAACGCATACAACCCGGGATGGACTAACCCAAACATTTATGATGATTTTATTAAAGGATCACAGTCTATACAGGAAGCAGTTAAGAAATCGGGCGTGAAAAGATTCATTACTATTGGTGGTGCAGGAAGCCTTTACATAACTCCTAACCTACAGCTTGTAGATACTCCCGAGTTCCCTGAAGACTACAAAGCAGGCGCTACTGCTGCAAGAGACTATCTTAATATACTTAGAGACGAAAAAGAACTTGACTGGGCTTTCTTTAGTCCTGCTATAGAGATGCATCAGGGTATTGATACAGGTCGTACAGGCAACTACCGCTTAGGACTAGATAACCCTGTATTTAACGACGAAAAAAGAAGCATCCTTTCAGGTGAAGATGTTGCTGTTGTTATTGCCGATGAAGCAGAAAACCCAAAACACCACCAGCAACGTTTTACCGCAGCTTATTAATAATAAATTTAAGGATAATAGTTATTATCCTTAAATTTCCTTTTCTTGATTCCTTTCAATTAATTTTTCAAAATCTTTATACAGAGAATCACTTATGCTTTTATCCTTATAAAATTCACCTATTGCATTAACTAAAAGTTCCATAATTTCATCTATCAATTCTTTCTTAGTAAATAAAGCTCTAAATTCATTTATCTTTAGAGAATCATCTTTAAAATAATTAGTTAGATTAAGAAAAATATTGTCTATTACCGCTTGACCTTCAAAATTTTCTGGAGGAGTTAATTCAGCATTATGTATCTGATTAATTTCTTTGTCACGAATGCCAGCTAGCCTAGATGTATATTCCAAACCTACTTCATCATTTGGATTTAAAATAAATGTTAATGTATCGACTAAAGTATGTGTATTAGAAATTATATCATCACTTATAAGTGCTAACAAGTTCTCTGTTATAGTTTCTGAAGTAATTGAGAACTTTAAAAGAGCGTAAATGTCAACTATCTTATTAGGAGTTAAAATCATCCAATTCTGAGAATTTGGAAACTTTTGCAAATATTTTCCATGTGCTTCAAAAAAAGTTTTATCCCATGTTAGGAATACAGGCTCGACTGGATGTATACTCACATCTTTATCTGCCAAAAACTCCAACATTATACTATCACAATTTCTACCAAAATTTGTTTTCGTTTTAAAATACTTCCTCATAGCCTCATCAAACAATCTATTAGCTTCATCTATCTTATAATCTTTAATAAATTCTTGCTTAAGAATATTTACTTGGGATAATGAATGTTCAATTATAGAGTTAAAAGAATCATTACTACCACCTTCAGAAAAACCAAAATCGTTTAAAAAATCCGCAAAACTTTTATCCGAGTCTATTTCTGCTGATTTTACTAAAAAATTATAAAAATTATAAAAAACATTACGTGAAGAGCCTAAAACTGAAAAGTTTTCTATCTGAGAAAAAGGTATAAGTCTAAATGCGTCTCGCAAATGATTTTGCATTTCCCAAATATATCTTTCCGATATATATAACATTATTTTTTCTTTTCTGGCATAATCAATTAAAGACTTGGTTGCTTTAAAGAAATAGTTATCGAAATCAGTGGTTGGTTTATAGTACAAACAAAGACTAAATAAACCAACGGAAGTATCAACAAATAATTTCTTACGTTTATTAATATAATTTTGGAGCCTCGTATTATCTATTTTACTACTATAAACTTTAGTTGCTGCTAATTTTTGTATAAACTTATTTGATAAACAGTAATTCAATAGTTCAATAGTAATATTTTTTGCTTTAGATTTATCTCTAACATTATTTTCAACAAATGATATAAACGGTTTAAAAATACTTGTTATATGGAACTCTGTTTCATTAGACAATACATCTTTTAAATCAGTATTAAAATTCTCTACATACAGCTCTTTAAGTTTTACTATATACTCATCTATTAATAACTCTTGACCGTGATTCTCTAAAATCTTTCCAATGTCATTAACAAAAAGTGTTTTATCTAAGCCAAATTGTTCATTCTTTATCTTTAGATTTTCTTTTTCATGAGCTGTCAATGAATAAGATTGATCGGGTTTATGCTTTATTATTTTTTTATCTGTCAAGAACCTATTCAATAGTCTATCATAAAACACATCGTTTTCTATAACCTCAAATTTTTCTTCACAAGATTTTATAATAAAATCTTTAGTGATTTTTTCTTCAGAATAAAACAACTGCAATACAAAAGACTCAATAACTTGAGTTTTAAATTCAGTAGGCCGACCAAACGACAATAGATCATAAAAAAGTGTATTTTCAAAGTGAGTACTACTTACCTTAAACTTATCTAACTCATTAATTTTATACAATTCTTCTTGAATCTCAATTATATTCTCACATTCTTGCGCAAGCCTATTACTTTCAATAATTTCTAAATGAATATCATATTCTTTAAAAGCTAACTTCACATAATTATTTATTCTTTCATTAGTTAGCGGTTTAGAGTAAAAAAAAATTAATTTATCCTTGTATCCATGTTCGTCTACATTCTTCTTTGCCTTAATTAAATCTTCAATCAATTTCTTTTCAAAACTATTTTTATCAGATTTAGAAGATGATTTCTGAGTAGTTAACTGATACTGAATCTTTTGACTCTTAAAATCAAAAACTTTTATATCAATTCCAGAATCATTTTTACCATCAGTAAAAATGATAGATTCATAGCCATACTCTTTGTTAAGATAAATTTTAATTATCTTATCAAATTCTCTTTTCTCAAGAGAATCAAATAGTAAAATTAATTGCTTAGTTTGTGACATTATTTGAAGATTGGTTTTAATCAAAAATACATTTTTAAAGACATTCTTCAGTAATAAATTTAAAAAAACGTAATTTTACCCTACTAAGAAATTACACGTGAATAACCCGAAAGCCCATAAAACTGCCCTGCACGAAAAAGAAGGTGTTAACCAGCCGGAAAGCATCAGTAAATCTTCCATTGAACATATTACCAATCTTAGGAGAAAACAACCTTCTGCCAAAGAACTGTCTGACGGTATACTTAACGGAGATAAAATTGCGCTTAGCCGTGCCATTACACTTATAGAAAGTACTAACCCGTCGCATCTTGAAAAAGCTAATGAGGTTATTGCTACCTGTCTTCCACATGCAAATAAGTCGGTTAGAATAGGGATTACGGGAGTACCAGGTGTAGGGAAAAGTACATTTATAGAAGCTTTTGGTAAACACCTAACTTCACAGGAACACAAGGTTGCCGTACTCGCTGTAGACCCCAGCAGTTCGTTATCACACGGTAGTATACTGGGCGATAAAACCCGCATGGAAGAGCTAGTGAAAGACGAAAACGCCTATATACGTCCGTCAGCATCGGGTGATACACTGGGTGGTGTAGCACGCAAAACCCGCGAAGCCATTATACTTTGTGAAGCATGTGGATTTGACACTATAATAATAGAAACCGTAGGCGTTGGACAAAGTGAAACTGCCGTACACAGCATGGTTGATTTTTTCCTGCTGCTTAAAATTGCCGGAGCAGGAGATGAGCTTCAGGGCATTAAACGCGGTATTATGGAAATGGCAGATTTGATTGTAATCAATAAAGCCGATGGTGATAATATCAAAAAAGCAAAACTGGCAAAAACGGAATTCAACAGAGCTTTACACCTGTTCCCTGCAAAAACATCAGGATGGCAGCCAAAGGTGAGTACCTGTAGTGCCGTTACCCACGATGGCATAGATGATGTTTGGCAAATAATGAATGAGTATTTTTCCCTTACTAAAGAGAACAACTACTTTGAAGACAGACGCAGCGAACAAAACAGCCACTGGCTTACCGAAACTATAAACGAACAGCTTAAAAACCGTTTTTACAACAGACCCGATATTGCCGAACTGCTTAGCCAAAACAAAAAAGCGGTACAAAACAATGAAATGTCACCGTTTGCAGCCGCTCATATATTGTTGGAAAAATATTTCGGTAAATAAAGTTACCTATTCGTTTTCGTAACGTTCCATTTCCCTGTCGTAAAAATTGTTAGCCATTTCAATAAGGCCTTCCATTTCACTATTCAGTTCGTTTTCGTCTAAATCTTCCGGTTCTTCCAGGAACTCTACCTCATCATCTTTCAAATTGATAATGAATCGAGGATAGTCAAGGTGAATAATGTAAATATCTTCCGGATGATCGGTATTATCTCCCAATAAAAATTTAGGTAGTTCCATAGTATAGTTTATAAAATATAAGTCTTACAATAAATCGTTTTACACCACTTCGGCTTTGCTAACAGCATTAGCAATAAGCCTTTTGGTAAGTACGTGAAAGCGAATATACAAAAATATTGCGGCAGCTGTTAATCCTGCTAACAGTCCTATCCATATTCCGGTCGCTTTTAAAGGCGTATGTAACCCTAAATAATAAGACACCGGGAAACCAATAACCCAGTAGGCTACAAAGGTAATATAGGTAGGTATCTTTACATCCTGTAGTCCGCGGAGTGCTCCAAGCACCACTACCTGAATACCATCGGTAATCTGGAAAACGGCAGCCACCAGTAATAAGGTAGAAGCAATACTTATAACCTCACTGTTTTCAAGCGCCAGTTCGGGGTTCTTCATATTAAGGAAGAACATTGGCAAGTAGTCATGAAACAGTACAAAGAATAATGCGAACACTATTTCCAGTATAATAGCCAGCAGGAATATGGAACGCGCCACAAGTTGTAACTTTTTATAATCCTGAAGTCCTTTTTGGTTCCCTACCCTAATCATGGCTGTAACACTAAGCCCCATAGCAAACATAAATGTCATGGAAGCAAGGCTCAGCGCAATTTGGTTTGCTGCCTGACTGTTTGCCCCAATAGAGCCCGAAAGCCACACAGCACCCGTAAACAAGGCTACTTCAAACAACATTTGCATAGACGACGGTACTCCAAGCGAGGTAATCTTTTTTAGTATAGGCTTTGTAATTTCCTTAAAAGTAAAACCTTTCAAATAGGTTTGCAGTTTGGCGTTTTTATACAGACTTATATGCATATAAATAAGCATAAATATCCTTGAAACCACAGTACCCAGTGCCGCACCTATAATACCCATTTTAGGGAATATCCAAATACCATATATAAGCAGGTAGTTTACCACCACATTAATAATGTTTGAGGCTATAACGGCATACATGGCATATTTTGTAAGCGAAAGTCCGTCGGCAAACTGTTTGTATCCCTGGAATATAACCATAGGCAGTAATGAGAAAGCTACCCAGTCCACATAAGGAGCTGCAAGAGTAACCACCTCATCCGGCTGTCCCATTAAATGCATAAGCGGTTTAGCAAACCATACCACAGCAAACAGCATTATTCCAAGCATGGTACATAAAAACAGCCCGTGATGAAAAACTGTCCTTACCTTAGCAGTATCTTTTTCGGCATCACCTTCTGCAATAATAGGTGTAATTGCTGTAGAGAACCCAATCCCTACAGACATAGCCACAAACACCATACTGTTACCCAGTGAGGCAGCAGCGAGTTCGGCAGCACCGAGCTGTCCTACCATTATATTATCTATAATACCTGTAATGGTATGTCCCAGCATACCCAGTATTACCGGATAGGCCAGCCTTATGTTATAAGAGAATTCCTTTGTGTATTGCGCTAAGTTCACCGCTTCAAATTTTCTGCAAAAGTAAGAAGAACACCTAATACACTAAAAACCAACATAAAACCAATTTAAAGTTAAAAAACTAAAAATAATAACAGTTTTTAACCTTATATTAAAAATATTTTTATATTTGAAAAGTTAATTTTACTTCATAATCATAACAAATTGATATATGAAGTTGAAGAAACATTTTTTAATGGCTGTTATTCTGCTAATTACAGGAATGAGCCATGCACAACAGGTAAATGAGAACACTAATTACGACCAGGGATTCCGTTTAGGATTTGGTCTTAACGCCGGGGCAGTAACCGGAGATTATTTCAATTTTGCCTTGGGAGGCGATGCAAGGTTACAGTATGACCTTTCTCAAAAAACCTCTCTAACCCTTACAACGGGTTACACGCATCTTTTTGGAAAGGATGAAATAAAAGATCTTGGATTTATTCCTGCTAAAGCCGGTTTTAAAGCCTTTGTTTGGGGCGACCGATTTTATGTATTAGGTGAGGCAGGTGCCGGATTTGCTGTAACAAACAATTACAACGAAACCACCTTTTTATGGTCGCCGGGTATAGGGTATGCTAACAGTTTTATTGACCTTAGCCTGCGCTATGAAGGAATGAATGATTTTCATGCCGACCAGATTGCCTTTAGAGTAGCCTACGGATTTAAACTTTGAAACACCAAAATAATTAATAAATAACCTAAGTAGACCAAATTAAAGCCTGTAATGTAAAAGTTACAGGCTTTAATGTTTTTAAGGCTTTTCGTTAAGTAACTGCACCCTGTACAAGGCAATATTATCCAGTACATCATCACTTACCTCAGGCTCCTTAAAATCGTATTTTTTAAGTTCGTTAAGTATTGTTTTAGCTACAAGTAGCCTCGCAGTTTCTTTATCATCCGCAGGAATGGCAAACCACGGCGCATAAGGCTTACTGGTTTTACTTATCGCTTCCTCATAATAGGTTTGATAAGTATCCCACAATCCCCTTTCGTTTAGGTCTCCGGCAGAAAATTTCCACAGATGATCTTCCTTTTCCAGCCTACGTAACAACCTTTGCCTTTGCTCCTCTTTCCCTAAGTGCAGGAAAAATTTAAGCACTATGGTTCCGTTTTCGGCTAAATGCTGCTCAAAGTTATTAATCTGTTCAAAACGACTTTCCCAAAAGGCATCGGTTATATCTTCCTCTTTATCCACTCCGGGAAGGTTTTCGTTTAATATATAATTGGGATGCACACGGGTTACCAGTACGTTCTCATAATGCGAACGGTTAAAAACGGCAAACTTTCCTCTTTGTGGCAGGGCAATATAATGCCTCCACAAATAATCATGCTTCAATTCGTTTGATGTTGGCGTTTTAAAGCTATGCACCACCACCCCTCTGGCATTAAAGTTTTTAAACACCTCACGTATAAGGCTATCTTTACCCGCGGTATCCATACCCTGTAGGCATATCAAAACACTATAGCGGTTATTGGCATACATCTTATCCTGAAGCTTACCTAACTTTTTACTGGTTTTCTCAATTTTCTTTATTTTCTTTTTAGCTGTGAGTTCCAGTTCTATCTTTGTAGGCGCTTTGCTTATGGAAAAAGCTTCGGTTACTTTAAAATCATCGGTATTGATATCCATGCGAAGAAATATTTATCTTTATAAATGTAAGAAATTAAAAAACAACACGTTTACAACAAAAACACAAGTTTATGCAAAAATTTAAGCTGGAACTGCTGTTACACATCATAGGAATAGGCTCTGCATCAGGGTTGCTTTTTAACGACAATTCGCTATTCCTTATTTCAGACAACAGCAATATGCTGTATGAATACAACATGACCGACGAGACCACTAGCAAGGTATCGCTTGCCGACAGTACTTATACGGGTCCGCTTGAAAACATCCCTAAAAAAGACAAGCAGGACTTTGAAGCTATCACTAAACTTGACAACACCTTATATATATTTGGTTCGGGGTCTGGACTAAAGGAAAACCGAAACAACCTGGCTCATTACAACTTTAAAACTAAAACCACACAGACTCCTACCGATTTGACCGACCTTTACCTTGGCATGCAGAGTTTTGGAGAGATAAGCCCCGAAGACTTCAATATAGAAGCTGCGGTTAACGACGGAACATTATGGTACCTGTTTCAGCGTGGTAACGGACCTGCACAGCAAAACGGTCTGTTTACACTGGACGGTAATATTAACGAAATTTATTTCCAGATTATATACAACCCTATTACACTGCCAAAAATAAACGGTGCTCAGGCCAGTTTTACCGATGCCGTTAAAGTAGGTGATAAACTGTACTTTATTGCTGCTGCCGAAAAATCAGACTCCACATATCTTGATGGTGAAGTGGCAGGATCTCTTATAGGCTGTATAGATATCGAGACTGTAGAGGTTGAGTTTACCCAAATAATATCAAACAAAAATAAGTTTGAGGGTATTACTCTATACAAGGACAATGGCAAATCACTGGAATTCCTTTTGTGTGAAGACACCGATAGTGATGCAACCGAATCTGACATATATAAACTTACTATTGATAAATAGTTTTGCGTTAAGTGTTATTAGTTACGTGTTTAACTACAACATGAAACTTGAAACCTTAAACAAAAAATTACCCCCTCTCCCAACCTTTAACTGTTTTTTCTGCTCTATATAAACAAAGAGACATATTGTGATAGACGAAAAACTCATAACAGCATGCAGGAACATGCACCGAAATGCCCAAAGGCAGGTGTATGAACTTATGGCGCCCAAGCTATACCACACCTGCAAAAGGTACTTAAAGAGCGAAGAGGAAATAGAAGAGGCAGTGGCCGATGCCTTTTATACCATTTTCACAAAACTCAATCAGTTAAAAGAAGTTAAGGCTTTTGAGGCCTGGGCTAGGCGTATAGCCATAAACCAGTGTCTTTTAACATTAAAAAGGAAGGTAAACTTTAATATTTATATTGAAGACATGAGCACATCGGCAGAGCCTTCGCAAAACGAACCGGCCAGTCTCGAAGAGGAAGACCTGCTCAAATTGCTTGACTACATTCCTGAAGGTTGCCGTACGGTATTTAACCTTTTTGCCATAGAAGGTTACTCTCATAAAGAAATAGCTGCAATGCTGAATATTACAGAAGGGACTTCGAAATCACAATTAAATGTCTCCCGCAGTAAATTAAAAGATTTAATAAACAGTGTTTATTATCAAAATGAAAACAGCTATGGAAAATCAAAATAAATTAGATAATCAGTTTAAAAACGCTGCCGGAAAAGTCGAGAACAAAGGCTTTGACCGAATGGAAGCAATATGGGACAGAGTTGAAGAAAAACTAGACCACAAAAAGAAACGAAGAGGCCTTGTTTTTTGGAGATATGGCGGGATTGCTGCCATGTTGCTAATATTATTAGCAATAGGCGGGCAGTTCTTTAAGAAACACGCTAACCCTATAGAACCCGAACTAAACCCCGAAACACAGGTTACCACTATAGACCACAATAAAGTAGAGGAAACATTTAACCCAACAACAGTAAGGGATACTCAAAAAATTGAAGTGGTTGTAGGGGAAGGAAACAATACAACTTATACAATAGAAGCCGACTCCATACACTTTGACCCTGTAACGAAAAAAGTAATAGTTTGGAACTCTAAAACTGATAAGGGAGAAACAACACCTAAAAAAGATGATGTTGTATATACAGATAATACCTCCTTTACAACAGGTAAGAACAATGAGAGCCCAGACTATGAATTTAGGACAGATAAAGTAAAAATTGTACCCAGTAAGAAAGTCGTAGTAGGACATACAGTAATGTATATTGACACTTCTTCTGCCACCGCCTATAGTAACGTAGCCCTACAGGATACTGAAAACGAAAACCTGAATGAATTTATAGTTCCCGCTAAAGATAAGTACACTCATCTTAACAGCCTTTATTTTGGCAAAGACACTATAACGGGAATTGTAAGCGATGAAACGGGACCGCTTCCTTCTGTAAATGTGTATATAAAAGGTACTAATCAGGTAGTTCAAACCGATTTAGACGGTAAATACACTATTGTTGCTAAAGCTGGAGACACTTTAGACTTCGCGTTTATTGGATACAACAGCCAAACTGTAGCTGTTAATGAGAACAATAAAGAAGTAAATATACAGTTAAGCGAAGGTATACAGCTTAATGAAGTTGTTAAAGATGTGTACCGCTCTGTAACAGTGTATAAATCTGCAATGGCAGTAGCCACCACAATAGAAGGTGAGTATATAGATAACAAGGACAATGAAGCATTGGAAGAAGTTGTTGTTACTGGATACGGAACACAAAAAAGAACAAAAGAAAAAAGACGTAAAAAACGCGCAGAACAGGAAGCCACTATTGCTTTTGCAAAACGTAAATCGAGGGATGGCGACAAGCAGACTACTAGTTATGTAAGCGCTCCAAAAGGTGAACTTGACAAAGGTATTGAACCTCTTGAAGACAGAGCCAATACATCTGTAATACAATCACTACAGGAAGAAATCGCCGGACTAAACACAGCTACAGAAGGAGATCCTTCCGCAAATAGTACAATTGTACTTAGAGGCATTGGCACAATAAGCGGTAATGCAGAACCTCTTTTCATTGTAGATGGAGTACCGGTTGATGAAGCTACTTTTAGAAATCTCAATCAAAATGATATTACCAGTGCTCAAGTACTTAAAGATGCTGCGGCAACCTCAATTTACGGTAACAGGGGAGCTAATGGCGTAATTGTTATAACCACCACCAAAGGCACTACCCTTAACCTAAACACAGCCGCTTTAGACAATCAGTCGGATTCAGAGAAAAGAGCATTGTTACAGGGTGTTGTTACAACCCGCGGAAACAGTACCCCTCTTTACATCCTTGACGGCATGCCGGTAGATGAGGAAACCGTAAAAAACATGAATGTAAACGATGTGGCTAACATTAGGGTTATAAAAGATGCCGGTGCAACTTCGTTATACGGTATGAGAGGCAGTAATGGTGTTGTGGTTATCAAAACAAAACAGGGAGAATATGCCCGCGAAATTATTGAAGAAGACGAAGAGGAAAACGAACCTATAGATCCGTCTAAAATACAGGTAGACCGCGAGAGCTATAATATGTTTGAGGAAAATCAGTTTGAGAACCCTACTACAAATCCGCTTTCTACTTTCTCTATTGATGTTGATAATGCTTCTTATACCAATATAAGACGCTTTTTAAATAACAGGCAAAAAGTACCTAAAGATGCGGTTCGTGTTGAGGAAATGATAAACTTCTTTAAGTATGATTACCCTCAGCCTAAAGGCAAAGAGCCATTCTCTATCAATACAGAGTATAGTGATGCCCCTTGGAATCCTGACCACAAACTCCTTAAAATAGGATTAAAAGGTAAAGAGATACCAATGGACGAACTGCCGGCTTCTAACTTTGTATTCCTAATAGATGTAAGCGGCTCTATGAGTGACGACAATAAGTTACCATTGCTTAAACAGTCAATGAAGCTGTTGGTTAACCAAATGCGACGTGAAGATAAAATTGCAATTGTGGTATATGCAGGTGCTGCCGGACTGGTATTACCTTCAACCAACGGAAGTGAAAAAACAAAAATAATTGATGCCCTTGATGAGCTATCGGCAGGTGGCAGTACAGCAGGCGGTGAAGGTATTGAACTGGCTTACAAAACAGCACAGGAAAACTTTATTAAAGGCGGAAATAACCGTGTAATACTGGCTACCGATGGCGATTTTAACGTAGGTGACTCTTCCGACAGGGATATGCAAACCCTAATTGAAGAAAAAAGGCAAAGTGGCGTATTCCTTACCTGCCTTGGTTATGGAATGGGTAACTACAAGGATTCTAAAATGGAAATCCTGGCAGACAAGGGCAACGGCAACTATGCCTATATAGACAACATGCAGGAAGCCGATCGTTTTCTTCAAAAAGAATTTAAAGGCTCTATGTATGCTATAGCTAAGGATGTTAAAATACAAATTGAATTTAATCCTAATCATGTACAGTCGTACAGGCTTATAGGTTATGAAAACCGTAAATTAAGGGATCAGGATTTTGAAAATGATGCTATAGATGCCGGCGAACTGGGTAGCGGGCATACTGTAACGGCGTTATATGAAATAATCCCGGTTGGTGTGGAAAGTGATTACTTTACCCCTGATACAAAACTGAAGTATACCCAACAGGCAAAAGAGAAAAACAAATATAAAGACGAACTGGCAACAGTTAAGCTAAGACACAAAAAGCCTGATGGTAATAAGAGTACCGAAACAGAACTGGTTATAGAAAACAAACCTGTTGAACTTGATGAGGCTTCGGCCGACTTTAAGTTTGCCGCATCAGTAGCATGGTTTGGGCTTAAGCTAAGGGACTCTGAGCTTATACCAAGTAAATCGTCTAAAAAGATTAAGAAACTCGCTAAAGAAGGTATTAAAAACGATACTGATGGCTATAAAGCCGAGTTTATACGACTCGTAAACATGGTACAATAACAAAAAAGGCAGGATTAAATCCTGCCTTTTCGGTTTATCTTCCATGATACTTCATATCCGGTAATGGTTCGTTATTTTTAAGAAAACGATCAAACCAGCTTAGTACCATTTTATTCACTTCATTTTTGTTTTCATTAATACCGTGATCACTCCCTTCAAAAACTACAAGCCTGTAGGGTATTCTGTATTTTTCAAATTCAATAGCCAGTTTCAGGCTTTGCTCACATTTTACGCGCCAGTCGGCATTACCGTGAAGTATTAATAAGGGAACCGTTGTTGGCAATTTATCTACCCATTCAATAGCCGATCTTTTTGTAAGTTCCGCTTCTTTATTATCTACATAATTGGGAATAAGTTCGCTGTATACCTTCTCCATTTCAGGTCTTTCAAGTCCGGCTCTCATGTCAGAAAGTGCTCCACCCACAACAGCCGCCTTTATCTTATTGGTTTCTGTAAGCGCCCTTAAAGTCATCATTCCGCCCCTACTCCATCCATACAAACCTATACGAGCTGTATCTGCCTCTTTAATTTCCGCAAGTACATCAATTAAGTTAACCACATCATCAACGTCACTGCCGCCAAATTCTTCAGCCCCTTCGCTGCCACCGTTACCACGATACTGGCTGGCTATTACCACATAACCCTCTTTTGCCAGTGAACCCAAAAAGCGATATGCATAAGGCAGGATCAATTCTCCAAAATCTCTGTTGCCTCCCCTGTTAAATATAATTACCGGGTGTGGTCCCTGGGTTTTAGGCTGTACAAGATATCCGTTAACTTTTAAACTGTCACTGGCATAAGTTATACTGTAAACTTCAATACTGTCTTTATAAGATATTTTTGCGGGAGTAGTTTGCACCTCTTTTTTCAAAAGTAGCTTTTGCTGATTTTGGGCAAAAACAACAACCCCTAAAAACAATAATATTATAGTACTGAATGTTTTAACCATAGTTTACTTTTCTATTTCCCTTAGGTTTTCCATCTTTTTAAGTTCAAGGAAACCTTTAATATCTTCAAAGTGCTCTTTAACGCGTTTATTTCCAAACTCAAATACTTTAGTCACCAGTCCGTCAAGGAAATCCCTGTCGTGCGATACTAATATCAATGTACCGTCAAAAGCTTTAAGGGCATCTTTAATAATATCCTTAGTACGCATATCAAGGTGGTTAGTAGGCTCATCGAGAATAAGTACGTTAACTGGCTCAAGCAACAGCTTTATCATAGCCAAACGTGTTTTCTCTCCACCCGAAAGTACTTTTACTTTTTTGGTTGTATCATCCCCGCTAAACATAAATGCACCGAGCAGATTTTTTATCTGGGTACGGATATCACCTTCAGCAATACGGTCTATCGTTTCAAAAACAGTTAGGTTTTCATCTAAAAGCGATGCCTGATTTTGCGCAAAGTATCCTATTTGTACATTGTGACCTACTTCAAGGCTTCCTTCAAACTCAAGCTCTCCCATAATGGCTTTAATCATGGTCGATTTACCTTCACCATTTTTACCAACAAACGCCAGTTTTTGTCCGCGTTCAATAACCATCGAAGCATCTTTAAATACTACGTGGTCTCCATAAGACTTAGAAAGCTCATTTACCACCACAGGATACTGACCCGAACGTGGTGATGGCGGAAACTTAAGTCTTAGTGCCGATGTATCTACCTCATCAACTTCTACTAGCTCCAGTTTTTCGAGCATTTTAACGCGCGACTGTACCTGCAGGGTTTTAGAGTAAGTACCTTTAAAACGCTCAATGAACTCCATATTTTCAGCAATCATCTTCTGCTGTTCATCATACGCCTTTTGCTGCTGTGCACGGCGATCTTTTCTAAGTTCAAGGTAGTGCGAATATTTTGCTTTATAATCGTATATCCTTCCCATAGTAACCTCTATGGTACGGTTAGTAATATTATCTACAAAAGCCCTGTCGTGAGAAATCACGATTACCGCTTTAGCACTGTTTAAAAGGAAATCCTCCAGCCACTGTATACTCTCAATATCCATGTGGTTAGTAGGCTCGTCCAGTAGGATAAGATCAGGCTTTTGAAGTAGTATTTTAGCAAGCTCAATACGCATTCTCCAACCACCGCTAAATTCAGATGTAGGTCTTGTAAAATCAGTACGGCTAAAACCCATACCAACAAGAACCTTCTCTACTTCTGCCTCATAATTCACCTCTTCTATAGAGTAGAATTTCTCACTAAGTTCAGATACCCTTTCGATAATCTTATAGTACTCTTCAGACTCATAATCGGTACGAACAGTAAGCTCCTCATTTAAGGCATCAATCTCTTCCTTCATCTTAAAGATAGTGGCAAAAGCCTTAGATGTCTCTTCAAAAACCGTAGCATTATCTTCGGTAAGTAAATGCTGCGGAAGATAAGCTATAACAGTTCCTTTTGGTGCCGATATGGCTCCGGTTGAAGGCTTGTTAACTCCTGCTATTATTTTTAGCAATGTTGATTTTCCTGCCCCGTTTTTACCCATAAGGGCAATCTTATCTGTCTCATTTATAGAAAAAGAAACATCACTGAATAATGTGGTACCGCCAAATTGTACCGAAAGCGCATCTACAGTTATCATAGAGGTATTTTTTTGAAGCCGCAAAGATAGGATAATTAGGCAATTACACAATCAACACGTATTTTGTTTAGATTAAGAAGTTTGTATATATTTGGGTTTTACTACAAATTCACTTTACAATGAATAAAAAGCTTATAGCGGGACTTATATTTTTTGTCTTTATGTTCTCAATATCCACTTTTCTTTTCCCGGTTATTGGCATAAGCGATGAAGTATCTTTACAAAACAGAATTATTGTAGGTATACCGGTATGGATAGCTGCCAGCTTTTTTTGGGTAAAGTATTCGTTAAAAAAACAAAACACTAAAACTCCAAACCAATAACTTATGAAAAACTGGATAGTACAGGGTTCTGTATGGGCGTTAATAATGTGTCTTTTATTAGACGTAGTCTTCCCGTTAATGAGTGAAGAACCCCTTAAGCCTTTAAGAATTATAATAGGCTTTGTTGTATGGTGTATTTTTGGCTTAGGTTTTAGTTATTACAATCACAGAAAAAACAAAGGTCCTAAAAAACAAATAGACGGATAAGCATGAAAAGTTGGATGAAATTTGGGATAGGCTGGGGAATATTTATGTTCTTTTTAATGAACATAGGTTTTCCGCTATATGATGGTGTAGAAATTGACATTAAAAAATGCATTTTCATGTTTCCCTTATGGATAATATTCGGGTTACTGTTTGGCTATTTTTCAAGAAAAAAAGGACCTAAAAAACAAATAGATGAATAAATCAAAAAACTGGCTTACAGGAGCATTATGACTTTTTGTATGGATGGGGTTGTGGAAATTTATTCTGTTGCCGTTTTTAGTAAAAGTATTTGAACTTAATGATTACCTGGGGTTATATAATTTAACCGATTTGTTAGGATACCTCATAGGAGGATTTCTTTTTGCATTTATCTCTATGAAAGTCAAAAAGACTCCGGGAAACAAAAAAACTACCCTGTAAATTTACATTTAACTATTTCTTTTCCAGCCTATCATTGCTTAGCAGCAGTAATAATCGTACCTTTCTTAGTAAATTAATCCTTCAAAAATAAGAAGTCATGAAAAGATGGTTAAGATCCGGACTCGTATGGGGCGGAGTGCTTTACATTATCGCCATGATTATTTTCCCTATAATTGACGGCGAAACACTCTCCTACCACAAAATACTATTAGGCATACCTTTTTGGATAGTAGTAGGCCTAATTATAGGCTACCTGTTTGAAAAAAGAAAAAAGCATCAAAAAACAAAACATTAGTCTGCCAATATCTCTGCAAGCTTAGCTTTATAAACTTTGTTATCACCATTAATCAAATGGTCAGTCCCCTGTAATGTGGTGAGGTCTATTTTATCAGGAAATGCTTCTTTTAACTTTTCTGAATTAGAATAAGGTATTACCTTGTCCTTAGTACCGTGAAAAGTATATACAGGGCATTTTACATTCTCCAAAAACTTATAAGTTTCAAATTTATACTTCCTTAAAAATTCGGGCATAAAAGGCACTCTGCCGTCTATTACATTACTAAGGCTGTAATAAGGTGCTTTTAATATAAGTAGCTTTGGGTTGTTAAGTGATGCCAGCATGGCTGCCGACCCGGTACCTATACTATACCCCATAATAATTACCTTATCCTCGTTATACCTTTTAAGCAGCTCGGCATAGGATTTTTTTACATCGCTAAAAAACTGATCTTCACTTTCTATATAGCCTTCACTTTTACCATACCCTCTGTAATCCAGTATAAAAATATCGTAACCCAAATTAGTATAGGTAGATGCAATATCCCCCCATGAGTCGAGCGCACCACCATTGCCATGCAGGTAAAAAATAAGCCCTTTAGAATTTTCAGCTTTAAACAGTAGTCCGTTAAGCTTTATATTGTCACTCATTGAAATATAGAGTTCCTCAAATTTGCCATCAAATTTAAACTCATACTCCTGCAACAGCCTTTCTGCCGGAAATATAATTTTCTCCTGATTGAAATAGAGCAGTGTTACAGCCAGTAAATAAAGTAGAGTTAAAAAAGAAAATAGTGTAATCATTATCAGTTTAAGACTTTTCAGCATATGTATTTGGGTTTAGCATTTCATACCACACCTCTTCAACACCATCCAGATCAAAAGTTTCTATATATTGTAAGCCCGCCTTTTCCAGCACTTTGCGCGAAGCAGTATGCACAGCATCGGCATAGGCATTTATCTTTTCCAGTTTCATAACAGTAAAGCCATGCTTCACAAAGGCTTTAGCCGACTCACTTGCATATCCCTTACCCCAGTGCTTTTTAAGAAAACGATAGCCCAAGTCACAAAATATACCCCGATCTTTTAAGTTACGCTCTCTTTTAAATCCGGCCCAGCCTATAAACTCATTAGTTTCTTTAAGTACAACAGCCATGCGCCCCATACCAAAGGTTTTGTATTGCCATTGCAGGTTCTCTATAACAAGTTTTACCTCATCAATATTTTTAACGGGATTGTTGCCTAGATACAAATGCACATCAGGATCAGAGTCCATTTCAAACATGGCCTCTGCATCCGAAAGTTCAAGTTCTCTAAATAATAAGCGTTGGGTTTCTTTTACCGGAAGCATTAAAATTTTATTTAGTATAGTTTGTTATAAGTGTTTTGGCTTTATCGGCCTCATAAGCCTCCACATAGAGTTCCATAGCCTGACCAAATGAACCAAACCCTGCAAGGGTAGCCGACTGTACATTGTTTTTAACCACAGGGTTAATACCTGCCTCCTCTAATACTGCTTTTACCGGAGTTACCTCTATCTCACTACCGGAATATACTTTTACTAATGCCATAGCTTTATGTTTTTACTTAAAGATACGGCATTTTATGCAATAAGCTTTTCTTCCTGCATTATTTTAACGGCGTCCTCTGCAGCTTCATATCCTCCCGACATAGACCCCGGTAACATGACTATTCTTTTTTTAAGTTTGCCTTTCTCATCTTCAAAATCAATTAAAAAATAGGCCCTGGTTAAAGCTGTTGCTTTTTTAAACGTAACTGCTTTTATTTTATTTCTTGGTATTACAGGAGTAGCCGAATTGTTAACACTTTTAAGCAATGCAAAAAACAATAACACCGCAATTGCTAAATGAAATATAGCTCTCACCATATCACCTATAGCGTACAGTGTTACTACTTTATAAATAAGATAAACTAAAAAAAGTGAATATAAAACCATGCTTCTTACCATTGTATTACCAACGGCAATTTTTGATATTTCACCTAAAACTCCATCTCTTGTAAGGACTATATTGTCTGGAAGCACATGACAATAACCTGTTTTGGTTTTAAACTTCTTATCCATTTTAAGTTAAATTATTATTGCTAAGACTTCTCTTAAAATTAAGTACGGCATTATAATCTTCAAGTCCTAAAACTAGCGTAAGATTATCAAAATCAAACTTCCCTGCTTTATGATAAGCGATAAGCTGTTCTTTTATACTTCGTATTTCATAACGTTCAACCAAAGCAAAGTAATACGTCTCTTTATTTCCGTCAGTCAATAGCAACTCTACTACATTGTTATCACCCTGTGTTATGTTACCTCCGTCATTCCGTCCAAAATAATCATGAAATACAGGAATCCTTATTTGTTGCAATTCGACAAGAAGAATATCCCTACCCGCTACTACTATTTTATCATTATGAAAAACAATTTCCCCAAGCGGAGCTTTTTGCCCTTTCCGCCTTAAAAAACCGAAAAGGCCCGAAGCCTTTTCTATATATTCATAAATCTTAAATGTGTTCATCGTTACTAATTCTCATCAGCTTCTTCCTCATCATCAAACTCAAAGAAATAAGGCTCAACCATAATCCTGTCGGCCAGTATCTCTACCCTTTCTGTAATCACATCGGTAAAAAAGATACGTTGTACCTTGGCTATACTATTAGAAATCCTGCTAATTTTCGGCTCCAGTCGGTTTTTAAGTAATATCTCAGTATCATCTACTATAAACATTTTAAGCTGGTTTACATCAAAGCCGGCGCCACCAAACATATCATTCAGTTTATTTGGTGTACCAATAAGCACATCAACACCTACAGATATCTGGTTTTTATCCTCGTCAATATCACTCTTGTCATACACACCATAAACCCTCAAATTGGTATACTTCCCCAGTACCTCAAACATCTCCTGCATTTCCTGAACTTTTTCCTTATCCTGAACCACAATAAGGGCACGCGGAGACTGCTCAAACGCTTTTTGAAGCTTTTGGATTACATTAATAACAATAGTTGTGGTTTTACTTCCTCCATCTGGCATGGCAAGCACACAATCGGCGCCACTCTTAATAGTACCAAAACTTTCTTTTTGCAGTTGGGTAGGCTCGGTAAAACCTGCCAGCTCCACTCCCTGCGCGAGTTTGTCGTATATCTTCTTTAAAAACATAATATCGTTGACCAACAGTTATGGTCCGTCATTTTTATTTACTTGCAAAAAGTTTTACATCATTTTCAGAGATCTCTCCTCCGCCTAAAATAATAAGGCGCTCTACCACATTACGCAGCTCACGGATGTTACCCGTCCAGTCGTACTCCTGTAGTAGTTTCACTGCTGAATCTGAGAACGACTTTGGAGCCGTACCCTGCTCTGCAGCAATTTTACCGGCAAAATGGTTTATCAGTTCCGGAATATCGTCCCTCCTGTCGTTAAGCGCCGGGACCTTAATTAAAATTACAGCTAAACGGTGGTATAAATCCTCACGGAAGCGACCTTCTTCAATTTCCTTTTTAAGATCTTTATTAGTCGCAGCTACAACACGAACATTAACTTTAATATCCTTTTCGGCACCTACCCTCTGTATCATGTTTTCCTGAAGCGCACGCAACACCTTTGCCTGTGCAGGCAGACTCATATCCCCTATCTCATCAAGGAAAATAGTTCCTTTATCAGCAGCTTCAAACTTACCTGCCCTGTCTTTCACAGCACTGGTAAATGCTCCTTTAACATGACCGAAAAGTTCGCTTTCAATAAGCTCGCTTGGTATAGCCGCACAGTTCACCTCAATAAAGGGAGAAGCACTACGCTCGCTCTTTTCATGCAGCCAGTGTGCTACAAGTTCCTTACCTGTACCATTTGGCCCTGTAATAAGTACGCGGGCATCTGTTGGGGCAACCTTCTCTATAATATCCTTAATAAGGTTTATAGGTTCGCTGTTCCCTATCATTTCATAGTTCTTGCTTACTTTCTTTTTAAGCCTTTTATTTTCTACTACCAGTGTTTTTCTGTCGAGCGCATTACGTACAGTATTAAGCAGGCGGTTTAAATCAGGCGGTTTTGAAATGTAATCAAATGCTCCCAAACGCATGGTTTGAACAGCAGTTTCTAAATCACCGTGACCGGATATCATTACAAACGGAATTTCGGGCTTAATCTTTTTCACCTCTTCCAGCACTTCAACCCCATCCATTTTAGGCATTTTTATATCACAAAGCACCAGGTCAAAATCATTTTCTTTAATTTTTTCTATACCCTGCTGCCCGTCTTCGGCTTCTTCAATTTTATACGAATCGTTCTCCTCTGCCAGTATTTTTGACAATACCCTGCGGATAGCCGCTTCGTCTTCTATAATAAGTATTTTAGACATACTCTCGTTGATTGTTTGATTTTAAAATTAATATTTAAGCCACTTAAATATTTCTTTATAGCTTGGTTTCTTACCATACATAAGTATACCAATGCGGTATATTTTTGAGGCGAACCATACCACTGCAAAAAAGGTTCCAAAAAGAATAAGCAGTGAAACTATTATTTGCCACATAGGTACTCCAAAAGGTATACGCATAAGCATTACAATAGGCGATGTTAACGGTATCATGGAGAATACGGTTGCCACAGTACCATGCGGATCGCTTATAACCGTAAATATACCCACATAAACCCCAAGCATTAACGGCATTATTATAGGCAGTAAAAACTGTTGAGAATCGGTCTCACTATCTACAGCAGCACCAATTGCAGCATAAAAACTACTGTAGAGAAAGTACCCTCCTATAAAATACAGTAAAAACGAAATAAATATGGTAGTAAGAGGAAGCTTTGTAAACTCTGACAGATATATTTGTACACTACTCATTGCTTCTTGTGTTGCCGCTGCTGCTTCAGGTTGAGCTGCTGCCCCTCCCATTTGCACTCCAAATACCATGTTAAGTACAAAAAACAGGGTTAAACCCAATATAGCCCATATTAAAAATTGTAATATTCCTGCAAGTGAAGTACCTATAATTTTACCCATCATTAGCTGGAATGGCTTAACCGATGATATGATGATTTCTATAATACGATTGGTTTTCTCTTCGATAACGCTTCGCATTACCATGTTACCATATATAATTACAAACATCATTATAAGGTAGCCCGATAAACCTCCCAAAGCTATTTTAAGTATACTTCCTTCCTTAAATGTCTCTTCACCGCTAAACTTACTCAGGTGTATATTTGATTTTGTTTTAGCCTTCTCTATTTTATCAGAATCAAAACCAAGCTGTTTTAAATTGTATTTGGTAAGCTTACTATTTACCACGCCTTCAATCTCAGAAACATATTCAAGGTTTGGTGTTTCGTTAGTAATATACTCTACCTTATTGGCAAGCTGTGGCAGGCTGTCTACCTGAGGAACATAAATAAGTCCCAAATAACCTTCAGACGCTTTTTCTTTTGCTTTCTCCAGCGGCATACCAGACAGGTCAGTATATACCGTATAATCTGTATTTTCGAAATCCGACTTCAGTAAACCGGCTTTATCATAAACAGCAACCTTATTAACCTCGTCACCATTTACACTCGCCAGATAACCTACCAGGCACCCCATTGCCACAACAAGCAACGGACTCAAAAAAGTCATTACTATAAACGACTTATTACGTACCTTGGCATTAAACTCTCTTTTTATAATAAGGGATAGGCTCATATTATTTCTGACTTACGGTTTGAATAAAAATATCGTTAACACTAGGTATCTTCTCTACGAAATAAGTTACCTCCCCGTGCTGCATAAGGTACTGCATTAAATCACGCGGAGAACCTCCCTGTGGCAGGGTAACAGCCAGTTTAAGTTCGTCGTCAAGCGTTTTAAAATCGGCTTTCTCTGTTTTAAATTTCGTATTAATATCGGCCAGTAACTGCTGGAAATTATAGGGTGCAATCCCCACATCAAAAGTATTTGTTCTGTACTGCTTTTTCACATCGTGCAGTTTACCCTCAATAAGTTTATTGGATTTATGGATAAGCGCAATATGATCACACATCTCCTCCACGCTTTCCATCCTATGGGTAGAAAATATAACTGTTGCCCCCTTATCACGAAGCTCCAATATCTCATCTTTAATAAGGTTAGCATTAACAGGGTCAAAGCCGCTAAACGGCTCATCAAATATTAACAGTTTAGGTTGGTGCAGCACCGTAACCACAAACTGAATTTTTTGTGCCATACCTTTAGAAAGTTCCTGAATTTTTTTATTCCACCAGCCTTTTATTTCCAGTTTATCAAACCAGTATTCCAGCTGCTTTTTTGCTTCCTCTTTGGAAATCCCTTTAAGCTGTGCCAGGTACAGTGCCTGCTCACCAACTTTCATGGTTTTGTATAGCCCTCTTTCTTCAGGCATGTAACCTATGTGGGCAACATGTTCCGGCTTTAGTTTTTCTCCGTCGAGTAAAATCTCACCGCTATCGGGCATTGTAATTTGGTTAATAATTCTTATAAGTGAGGTTTTCCCGGCGCCATTAGGACCTAAAAGTCCGTAAATACTACCTCTGGGAACATTAAGGGAAACGCTGTTTAAAGCTGTATAATCACCATACTGCTTAACAACATTATTTACTTTTAAAATTGAATCCATCTAATTTGATTGTGATGACGTAAAAGTAAAAATTATATAGCGGATACCGAAAAAAATAAAACAGATACCGAAATAGTAAACAATTTAACCCGTAAAGAGCGTTAACAACAACGAAACTATTATAAAAACTACCACTACTATAATCGACACTTTTATATAAAATCGGGTTAGTAGTATAGGCTCGGAAACACTTACCAACTCTTTATCTGCCGAAACAACCCTTATCCGGCAACTGCGGTAAGCATCTTCAACAAGATCTGAATCTTCTTCCCTAAAAAAATACCTTATGTCATTTTCGGGCATCGAATAACTCTCATCAAAATGAAACTCTATTTCCATTGACAGCAGTTTGGATTCAAACCTTATTTTATCCCTCAACGGGATACACAGCCAGAAATAATCATTGTTACTTTTAATATGAGCTATCCTCATTGAGAATTATTTTTTACTTACTAATACAAAAAACAAAGGCTTACATCAAACTAACCCTCTGCAATCATTTCAATAGCCATTCTTGGAGACGGAACCGAAGTACAAACCCTTGGATCCATTATATTTCCGCCAAATCCTGTTTCCTCATCACTCACCTTATCTTTTATATTTATCAGTTGCTTTATATATTTTTTATCGCCCGAAGCTATAAGCCCCTCTATACCCATAACTTTTGAAAAAGAACTCTTATCTTCCTGCTGAATATAACTGATAATATATTTTTTTGCTTCAGAAGTGTTTTGCACCCCCATACAACGCATTGCTGATATTTGGGAATGATAATTTTCAGACTCGGCAAACTTTTTAAGCGTATCAAAATCAACCGGAATATTTAACAGATAAGCCGTTTCCAAAGCTACATGCTGATTAAAAAACAAATCAAGTTCATCCTCCTCAAAGCCGGCAACCGGTTTTGAAAGATATTCCTCTATAAACTTTTTAACTTCAACATCATTTACTTTTTTGTTATGATAATAGTTCCAAATTTGGGAATAAGTCATTTCATACACTTTAGGATCAACAGCTGCCTGATGATAGGTATGCCTGTAAGTTGCATGTACAGAACCATCGACAATTATATCAAAACCTGACGATGGAGTTGGTATCATATAATTACCGTTATCACCTTTCTTTAAAAAGAAATACCCTTCATCACCTTCTTTAAAATGAAGTTCAGGCCCATGCCCTCCGCTCATACTACATAACTCCAACATAAAAAAGCCGTCTATTTTAATCTGACCTGTCAAAACCCTCCCAAAAGACTTCACAACATTTACAGTAACAACGGTATCGTTAACCTTAATAACACTCCCGTAAACAAAACAGTCAGACTTTTGGATAATCTCTTTTTGCCATGGTTCATCCCATGTGGTTGCATTAACAATAAACGAGGTAAAAAGAACAAGTAAAAAGGTAAGATGATTTTTCATAATTAAATTAAGTTAGTTACACACAAGTATACTCAATTTTACCATGGTTTGCAATTCCGTTTTATATAAAATACCTTTGCAGCCAATTAGCTAATCTCTTGGAAAAAGATACCTACAAAACACTCGCAGCCCCATCGGAAGAAACACTTTTCAAAGAAAAGAACAGTAAGTTCTTCGGTTACGCTTTTCCCGTAACCAGTGAAGACGAGGTAAAATCCATACTGGAAAACATTAAAAAGCAACACCATTCGGCACGTCACTGGTGTTACGCCTTCCAACTGGGTACTGATGAGAAAAAACTATACTATCGCGCTAACGACGACGGCGAACCTAACAATAGCGCAGGAATGCCTATATACGGACAGATACAATCGTTTGACGTTACCAATGTACTGGTTATATCGGTTAGGTATTTTGGCGGAGTAAAACTTGGAGTGGGCGGACTGATAACAGCTTACCGTACTTCGGCACAAATGGCACTGGAAGCATCAGAGATAATAGAGAAAACAATTGATGTTCATTACCAAATTAAGTTTGGCTACCATAATATGAACAAGGTTATGCGCGTTATTAAAGAAAAGAACCTTGACATAGTCGCTCAAAAAATGGAGATGGACTGTGAAGTAACGATAAGTACCCGAATGAAAAATGCCCCAATGGTATTTGAGGCATTTAACAGTTTATACGAGATAGAAATCAAGGAAGTCTGACTTAGGTTTTGCAGTTTGTGTGTAATTTAACAATCTGTTAAATTTAGTTAATTTTTAACTAATTCCATTTTCTCTGCAACATAATCGGGAGGAGTAACAGGACGCCCTGTTTTCATGTCTACAAACACTAAAACTGAGTTGCCTGTTGTTAATAACTCACCTGCCTCATTTAGGATTTCGTAGTCAAATTCTATCTTCACAGACTCCTGTTTTTTGAAGATGGTACGAACTGTTAACAAATCATCATATCGGGCTGGTTTTTTGTAATTCATTAACAAGGAGACAACAGGTAACATAACACCGTTTTGCTCCATAAACTTATACGTAAGACCCAGATTTCTAAGCCATTCCACTCGTCCCATCTCAAAGTATTGGGCGTAGTTGCCATGATAAACAACACCCATCTGATCGGTTTCAGCATACCTGACTCTTACACTAAATTCATGAATTTTCATATTTTTTTACTGTTAATTTTGTTTTAATTTTTATTTAAATTCGCTTACAATATTTTTTTAGAAAAATCAATACACAAACTATTTTTTTTTAAAAAAAAATGTTCACATATTTGTTCTCCCGTAGAGGAGTAAAATTCTCTGTTTTTTCTTTTGCAAAACAACCAATATTAAACATTTAATTTTCAGATATATGACTAAAACTGCGCAATCGGTATGGGAGAACTGTCTGGCATTCATAAAAGACAATATTCAGGAGCAGGCTTACAAAACCTGGTTTGAGCCGATTAGAGCAGTAGAACTGGCTGATAATTCTCTATACATACAGGTGCCCAGTAAATTCTTTTACGAATGGCTGGAAGAACACTATGTAAAACTGCTTAAGGTTGCCCTTACAAAAGAACTTGGAAACGGTGCAAAGTTACTCTATAAAATTAAAATGGAGAACACTTATGGTAACAAACAACCGTTCACTGAACAGTTACCAAGTGCTAACCGTATTCCTGTAAAACCACAGGAAGTAGATGTACCGTTACAAAACAAAAACCCTGAACTTAAAAACCCATTTGTTATACCGGGAATACGAAATGTAAAAATCGAATCCCAGCTTAACTCAAACTATAGCTTTGACAACTTCCTTGAAGGTGACTCAAACAGGTTAGCACGTTCGGCAGGTATGGCTGTGGCAAATAAGCCGGGGGGAACTTCATTCAATCCGCTACTAATATTTGGCGGTGTAGGTTTGGGTAAAACCCACCTTGCACACGCTATTGGTGTGGAGATAAAAGAGAAATTCCCAGAGAAAACAGTTTTATACATTTCTGCAGAGATTTTCACACAACAGTACATAGACTCTGTTAAACGAAACACAAGAAACGACTTTATCCATTTTTACCAGTTAATAGATGTACTTATTATAGATGATGTACAGTTCTTATCGGGCAAAACAGGAACACAGGACGTTTTCTTCCACATATTTAACCACCTGCACCAAAACGGAAAACAGGTTATCCTTACTTCAGATAAGGCTCCTGTAGACATGCAGGATATTGAGCAAAGGCTTTTATCCCGTTTCAAATGGGGACTATCTGCCGAGCTTCACCAACCGGATTATGAAACAAGGATCTCTATCCTTAAAAACATACTATACCGTGACGGTGTGGAGATACCGGAAGAAATTGTGGAATATGTTGCTAAAAACATCAAATCAAACGTTCGTGAACTTGAAGGCGCTATCATATCATTAATAGCACAATCATCTTTCAATAAGCGCGAAGTAACTATCGACCTTGCAAAGCAGGTAGTGGAAAAGTTTGTAAAGAATGTAAAACGAGAAATATCTATAGACTACATTCAAAAAGTAGTTTCAGATTATTTCCAGTTGGATATAGACACACTGCAGTCAAAAACCAGAAAACGCCACGTAGTACAGGCGCGTCAGTTAGCTATGTTCTTTGCTAAAAAGTTCACTAAGGCATCACTGGCAAACATCGGCTCTCAAATTGGAGACCGTGACCACGCCACAGTATTACACGCATGTAAAACGGTTGACAACCTAGTTTCTACAGACAAGCAGTTCCGTAAATTTGTTGACGATATCAACAAAAAATTATCGATATAATGCCCGTTAAAGTTTTAATGGTTTGCCTGGGAAACATTTGCCGTTCTCCCCTAGCTGAAGGTATTTTACAATCTAAGTTGCCATCAGACAAATTCATAGTAGATTCTGCCGGAACAGGCGGATGGCATGCAGGCGAATTGCCGGACAAACGTTCGGTCGCAACTGCCAGAGAACGCGGATTGGATATTACCCACCAAAGGGCGCGTCAGTTTAAGGTAAGCGACTTTACCGAGTTTGACCATATTTTTGTTATGGACACCTCTAACCTTAAAGATGTTTTAAAACTTGCCCCAAATGATAAGGCTAAAACCAAAGTAAGCCTTATGATGGATGCATTACATCCGGGAGAAAGCATTAATGTACCCGACCCTTATTACGGAGGACCTGAAGGTTTTGACAATGTATATGATATGCTTGACGAGGCCTGCCAGATTGTAGCCAATAAACTTATTAACGATAATACCCGATGAAAACAATAGGAAAACTATACCTGTTACCTGTACCTCTTGGCCCTGACGCCAAACCAAAAGAAGTGCTTCCGGAAACGGTAGAGCGATCTGTTGAATTTATCGACCATTATATTGTGGAAAACGAAAAAACGGCACGCCGTTTTATCAAAGCCATACTACCTACTAAAAAACAACCTGAACTAAAGCTTTCTCTACTTAATAAGCGTACCGAAGCTCATGAATATGATAACTTCCTAAAGCCTTGTTTTGAAGGCTTTAACGTAGGTTTGATGAGTGAAGCCGGATGCCCTGGCGTAGCCGATCCCGGTGCTGTTGTTGTTAAACTGGCACATGAAAAAGGAATACAGGTAATACCACTTGTTGGTCCGTCATCCATACTGCTTGCCATGATGGCATCAGGTATGAACGGTCAAAGCTTCGCGTTTAACGGCTACCTTCCTATTGACAAAGGTGAAAAGAAAAATGCACTTAAAAACTACGAAAGGCTTTCTAACGAGAAAAGTCAGTCTCAGCTTTTTATTGAAACACCTTACAGAAACAATAAACTTATTGAAGACATACTGCAAATCCTGCAACCGTCTACTCATTTATGTATCGCCTGTGATATTACCTTACCTACAGAGTACATAAAAACAAAAACGGTAGCGCAATGGAAAAAAGAAAAGCCCGACCTGCATAACAGACCGAGCATTTTTATAATTCATAAGTTTTAGACTAATAGTCGTTTTCTTCCCTTCGTTTTTGTTCGGAAAGGATTAATTCCTCATCAACATCAAAAACATATTTATTTAGAACCGCAACTACATCTTCAAACGAGAAACAGATGCTTATTTCCTTTTGGATAATATCAGCATTCTCGTATTGGGTAATTATACCTTCATCATAATCTATACATCTTGAAACCTCATCTTTAAGATCTTCAATATGATATTCACCCGCATATTCCCAAACAGGCTCCACCTCAAAGTCCGGATTGTATAAGGTATGCGCCACTGCCCTGTTTACCAGTGTATCTTCAAAAAACTCTGACCTTAGGAAATAGCGCCACTTCTTACCATCTTTATCATACAATAGGGAGTGGTTATCTTTTATAAGCAGTTCTGTAGCCGGAGCTTTTTTTAAATTCTCCTCTTCCGGAATGAGGTCCACATGATGAGAGTCGTATATATCAACTAGCGGAAATTCGGGTTTCTCCATAAGCAAGGTACTTTATCATAAAAATAAACTTATTTATCTAACGCAGAAACTCCAAAATATTTTTTCTTTATCCAAAAAGCTAAGTTAACCAATGCTATAAGAGCAGGCACTTCTACCAAAGGACCAATAACACCTGCAAAAGCCTGACCGCTGTTTATTCCAAATACTCCAATCGCTACTGCTATAGTCAACTCAAAGTTATTACCCGCTGCCGTAAATGATATGGCCGCCGACTGACTGTAGTCTGCTCCTGTTTTTTTAGCTACAAAAAAGCTAACCACAAACATTATTACAAAATATATGGATAACGGTATTGCTATTCGCAATACATCCATTGGGATTTCAACAATAAGCTTACCTTTAAGACTAAACATTACCACTATAGTAAACAATAGAGCTATAAGGGTAAACGGAGAAATAAAAGGAATGTATTTAGTATTGAACCACTCTTCACCCTTCAGTTTAATTAATATATAGCGCGATGCTATACCTGCCACAAACGGAATACCCAAATATATGGCCACACTCTCTGCTATATCACCCATAGTTACTGCAACCTCAAGCCCTGTTATACCAAACAGCGGAGGTAAAAGCGTAATGAACACATAAGCATACACACTATACAATAGCACCTGAAAAATACTGTTTAAAGCCACAAGCCCGGCAGCATACTCCCTGTTACCTTCGGCAAGTTCGTTCCAAACCATTACCATAGCAATACAACGTGCAATACCTATTAAAATAAGCCCCGACATATATTCCGGATAGCCTTTTAAAAATAAAATTGCCAGCACAAACATTACTATAGGCCCAATTACCCAGTTGAGTAAAAGTGATGCACCAAGCACTTTGGTATTCCTGAAAACTTTACCTATATTTTCATATTTCACCTTAGCCAATGGTGGGTACATCATAACAATTAACCCCACTGCAAGCGGAATATTTGTTGTACCGCTTGAAAACGAATTGATAAGACTCTCGGCATTAGGAGAAAAGTAACCTATAGCCACACCAAGAGCCATTGCAATAAAAATCCAAAGTGTAAGGTAACGGTCTAAAAAGCCCAGCTTTTTCCTTTCGGCAGCCGGAGCACAATTATTAACACTCATATATAAAATATTACAGAGCAATATTTCCTGCCTCCACCTAATGCAAACCCTAAACGACACATAAAAAGTTTACCGGCAAAGGACAGAAAATATTACCCTTTATATTACCATCATATTTATAAAATCTTCGCAGTAAGTTTTAATCATACCTCGCACTCTCCTGAACTCGGCAGCTATCTCCTCTTCAGTTCCCTCATATTTTGACGGATCAGGGAAATTATAGTGAAAACGCTGTGCTTTAGACGGGAAAAATGGACAGTTCTCCTTAGCATTATCACAAACCGTGATTATAAAATCAAAATCTACATCACTGTATTCGTTTACATTATTAGAAGTATGTCCTGAAATATCAATACCATCTTCCTTCATAAAAGCAATAGCCTTTGGGTTAACACCGTGAGTTTCAACACCGGCACTGTAAATCTCAGCCCTTCGTTCGCCAAAATGCTTTAAATAACCATGCGCCATTTGGCTACGGCAGCTATTACCCGTACACAATACTAAAATTTTTGTCATCTTATTTTATTAATTAACAGCAACCTCCTCCTGGTGTACAGCAGGACTGCTCATTTTTAACCCCTGCTTCTTTTTTCGTTTCGGTAATACCACAGGCATCCTCAGCAAGGCAGGCCGTATTTTTAACAGTAAGAAGGAAGTCCTTTCCGTCAAAATCAAGTCCGTACTTATTAATAGTCACTCCCTGATACTCCACCTCAATCACACTATCCTCCATACCCAGTACACGTTCAGACAATGCTATAATATTACGCAACTTCTTCGGTTTTAACCTATGCTCAAAATCGTTAGCATCCCATAACTGGAAATTAGCCACAACCTCTTTCCTTACCGTTCCGCCACAGTCTATAAAATTGTAGGTTACAACTCCCACTTCTGTTACATGAAAATGTTCGGGCACATAGCTCCCGTCCGGCAAACGAAAATTTACCGTTTCTACTGTTTCCAGTATTGTTTTGATTTCAGACAACTTCATATTCAATTCATTTTAATTAACAACAATCAAATTTCTTTTTAGAAAGCGATACTGTAATATGATCAAAAAAAGATTTTATTTTCTCAAATCCTTCCTCATCTATACAGTAGCAAATTGCCGTCCCTTCAATATTCCCCTTTATAAGTCCGGCATTTTTGAGTTCTTTTAAATGCTGAGATACCGTTGGCTGTGCCAATGGCAACACTCCCACTATATCCCCGCATATACAGGAATCAACCTTTAACAGGTATTCTATAATAGCAATACGTGCCGGATGCCCTAAAGCTTTTGCCAAAGAAGCAAGGTCATTTTGCCCCTTTGTAAACTGATCTGATTTAGTAGCTCCCATATTATTATATTTATATATTGCAATATTACGATAAAAAGAATTACAAATACAATTTAAATGTTAATTTTTTATTAAGAAAACCTGCAATGCTACCCCATAAAAACGGTTTATAAAAAAAGCCCTATTTTTGCGCCTTTTAAAACAGCAGCCTACGCTAATCTATTAAAATACAACACTTTTATAATGAACAAAGTTTTCAACCTGTTTGATTTTTCCCAAAAAGTAAATTATAAAAACGAAATCCTTGCCGGACTTACCGTTGCCATGACCATGATACCCGAATCGCTTTCGTTTGCGATACTGGCAGGTTTCCCTCCTCTTGTAGGGCTGTATGCTGCCTTCATTATGGGGTTTATCACATCGATTTTTGGCGGACGCCCGGGGCTCGTATCAGGTGGTGCAGGTGCAACAGTAGTCGTACTTATCGCCCTTATGCAGTCGCACGGCATTGAATATGTTTTTGGAGCTGTTGCTCTTGCCGGTGTTTTACAGATAGCAGTAGGACTTTTTAAATTAGGAAAATTTATACGACTGGTACCACAACCTGTTATGTATGGTTTTGTAAACGGACTTGCTGTTATCATTTTCATGTCACAGCTGGAGCAGTTTAAAAACGGTGAAAGCTGGCTTAACGGAACTCCACTCTTTATTATGGGTGCGCTAGTAGCGCTTACCATTGCTGTAGTGGTACTGTTCCCTAAAATCACTAAAGCTGTGCCGGCATCTCTTGCTGCTATTATAGTGGTGTTTTTAGTAGTTATAGGTTTTGGTATTGAAACAAAAACTGTTGAGGATATCGCATCTGTTCAGGGTGGTTTCCCTCCATTCCACATACCGGAAATACCATTTACTTTTGAAGCCTTAAAAATAATTTTCCCTTACTCACTTATAATGGCAGCCGTAGGACTTACCGAAGGTTTACTTACCCTTAATCTGGTAGATGAAATTACTAAAACAAGAGGAAACAGCAACAGGGAATGTTTAGCACAGGGAGCAGCTAATATTACAAACGGATTCTTTTTCGGGATGGGGGGATGCCCAATGATTGCTCAAACACTGGTTAATCTTTCGGCAGGATCCAGAGCCCGATTATCAGGAATTATAGCATCATTAACCATACTAGTTATTATACTTGTTGGCGCACCTGTTATTGGGAAATTACCAATGGCAGCACTTACCGGGGTAATGATTATGGTAGCCATAGGTACTTTTGAATGGGCAAGCTTTAGCATTATAAACAAAATGCCTAAATCAGACATAATTACAGGTATACTGGTAGCTCTTATTACCATTTTTATGCACAATCTTGCGCTTGCCGTATTGATAGGAGTGATAATATCGGCGCTGGTATTTGCATGGGAAAGTGCCAAGCGCATACGCGCAAGGCACTATATAGATGAAAATGGCATTAAACATTATGAAATTTACGGACCGCTTTTCTTTGGTTCTACAACCGTATTTGCTGAAAAGTTTAATATAGATACTGATCCGCAGGAAGTTATTATCGACTTTAAGGAAAGTCGAGTGTCAGACATGTCGGCAATAGAAGCCCTTAACGGTATTACTAAAAAGTATCATGAAGCAGGAAAAACCGTTCATTTAAGACACCTTAGTGAAGACTGTAAAAGACTATTAAAAAATGCCGAAGCCGTTATCGATGTAAATATTATAGAAGATCCTACTTACAAAGTAGTGACCGATATCCAAAATTAAACAATACGTTTTTCAATATACTTAGAGTTCATTATGCGCACTATACCCATGTAGTCCATAGTGAACTCTACTAAATCTCCTACTTTATACCCTTTAGGATTTTCTCCTAAATCAAGTACCACCATATCAGATGTAGCACCGGCATATTTAATATCGGTATCAGTAGTATCAAGATGCTTCATATCTATATCCAGAAGTCCTATGTCTATAATGGCACGTATTGAGGTCTTACCCTGATTGTTTTCGTCAAAATCAAAAGTATCCCCTTCAAGATTTGTTCCCATTTCACCACTTGGAATCATCGGTTTTTCATACAGCTCGATAACTTCGGCATAAAGCTTAAAGATATCATTCTCCATATTATCAAGCTTCTCGCCGTTATAGACATCTGTCCCCATAAATAAGGTTTCCCCTACCCTGAAGTGATTTATTCCTACCGGAATAAGCCCTTGCTTAACCAATGGTATGGTTACCGAAGATCCCCCTGAAATAAACGGAATGTTCACATTAAACTTGATATCTACCAATTGCTTGTAAAGGCTTAACTGAATAAGTTTATCATTATTAGGAAGAACCCCATACAGGCAGGACAGGTTTGTACCAAGCCCTATGATCTCAATATTCTTCATTTGGAAAACCTGCGAATAGAAATCTACAAAGTCTTCACGCATTACCCCTTCACGCAGTTCCCCCAAATCAATCATTATAATGATTTTATGAGTAACCCCTTGTTTTTGAGCCTCTTTAGAAAGCATTTCAATAGTCCTGAAATCAGTATTCATACTAATATCAGCATATTTTATCACATCTTTAATAGCGCCTTTTGCAGGAGGTTTAATGTAAATAGTCTCTACATTCTTATCAATCGCCTTGATTGTTTTAAGATTACTTATTCTGGAATCAGAATACTGACTGATTCCCATTTTAAGAAGTTCGGTAAGATAGTCTTTGTTACCACATAGTATTTTTGTAACAACCGACCAGTATATGTTGTTTTCTTTAAAAAACGAGTTTAAGTAGTTAAAGTTCTTTTTTAATTTTTTTGTATCGAGTGTTATAAAAGCCATTAGATTGTTTTTTTGTACCTCATTTCAAGATACTTATTTGTAAATCCAAGATTCTCATAAAGTCTTTTCGCAGGATTATCGGGTTCAACATGCAATGCCACATCTCCGTTACTGGATTCAAGGGCCTCCTGCATTAGTTTCTTACCAATACCTTTACCTCTCTGGTTAGGATCTGTTGCGATATATACCAAAATATTTTCCGGTATATAACCGCCCATTCCGGTTTCATTTATCACCACAGCGCCTACTATAGCATTGTTTTCTTCAAGCCTTGCTGTAAGCACTAGTCCGCCTGTGGTTTTATCCTTATCATTATTCTTATTTAAAGCATAATTAACTGCTTTGTTAATATCACCCTCAGGGTCTCCATATTGTTCTAGGCTTTTGTACAAAAAGTTAACAACTTCTTTTTGTAATTCATTATTCATAGATTCATTTGGATGATATTTTTGAATTTTTATCATTCTTTTTTGTTTAAAATTAGAAAAAACGCAAGATAACTCTTTAAAAAGCCAATTAAAAACTATTCCTGTTAAAAAATGTTAATATTAGTTTTTAAGCCATTAAAATTACCTGCCAAAATTCAACGATTTTGTATTTTTGCAATATGGCAAAACTCATTAACCTAAAAACATTTAAAGAATTTTTTAATTCTTCATCAGGAGGGGGTATTATCCTCCTTATTTGTGTAGTAATATCACTGGCAATAGCAAATAGCCCTTTAGCTTGGGGCTTTGAAAAATTCCTGCACACCGTAGTAGGATTTAAAACTGAAAGTATAGACCTGGATTTCTCGGTTATCCACTGGATAAACGACGGACTTATGGCTATATTCTTCCTTTTGGTAGGACTTGAGATCAAAAGGGAAATTATAGAGGGAGAACTTTCTTCTATTCGACACGCATCATTACCTGTACTCGCAGCCATTGGTGGTGTAGTTGTACCGGCAACAATATATTCGTTATTTAATGCTGGCACTCCTGCTGTTCACGGATGGGGTATACCTATGGCTACCGATATTGCTTTTGCTTTAGGTATTGTTTCGTTACTTGGAGATAAAGTACCTAGCGGACTAAAAGTTTTCCTTGCTGCACTGGCAATTGTAGATGATCTTATGGCTATTCTGGTTATTGCTATTTTTTACACCTCTAACTTACATTTAGACTATCTTATATACGCAGCCGGTGTTTATGCTATAATGATAGGTTTTAACCGCATGCGACTTAATAATATATTCTTTTACATCATTCCGGGTATGGTAATGTGGTACCTAATACACCACTCAGGCATCCATGCAACTATTGCAGGGGTTCTTACAGCATTAACACTACCTACTACCCCTGATGATAAAGAATCTCCGCTTGAAAAACTGGAGCATGCACTGGCTAAACCAGTAAACTTTTTAATCATGCCTATTTTTGCAATCGCTAACACCAACATTACTTTTGTAGACGGAATGGTAGAAGGACTTACAGGCAATGTAGGTTTAGGTATTGTATTAGGACTGTTTTTAGGTAAGCCAATAGGTATTTTCCTTATGTCATTCATTTCGGTTAAGGCTAAGATTGCCGAACTCCCTGAAAAAACTACCTGGACACATGTACTGGGACTTGGAATGCTGGGAGGTATTGGCTTCACCATGTCTATATTTATTGCCCTACTATCATTTAAGGATAGCGTACCACTGCAAACCGAAGCTAAGTTTGCCGTATTGGTAGCATCTGTATGCTCTGGTATAATAGGATTTGCATTACTTAACTTCTACAGTAAAAAGAAAAAGAAAGAGGCTATACCTCAACAGGCATAAATAAAAAAGGAGAGTTTTTAAAACTCTCCTTTTTTATTTTTTATTTCTTCCTAAATATCTCAACATTCTTGACCGACAGTCGTTCATTTAACCAGTTTCTGAGTTTTACTTTCTCCTCATCACTCAGGTCCTCCTCCGGTGTTTCATACAATACTGCTGTTATACCTACAATACTGTCTTTTGCAGTAGCCATATCATGATGCGAAACCGAAAATGATTTAATATTAGGAAACAGCGATTTGGCTTCTCTTAAAAACCTTTTGTTATCAAAGGTATTAGCGGCAATTTGTTTTTCCAGCTGAACTATTTTTAAATCCTTCTGACTCACCTCATTCTCATTGCTTTTAATCTGTTTAAGAATATCCCCTTTCAAAACATTAAACCTATCGGTACTATCCTGCCTTATAATAAGCTGAGTACCTTTTATATATTTATTATTATCAATTCTTTCCTGCAAACCTGTTATCTCCTTCTTCTCAAACCTTTTATCTAAAAATGCAAGTTCAAGCCTTTTGGGTGTAGCATTGAACTTTGTATTTTTATAAACAACAGTATATCCCCTATCGGTAAATTCATTTTCAATAAAATTATCTATACTCTTTTTAAACTGCTGCTCCATATACAAAGAGTAAGCCAGATAACTTGCCGGAAGAAGCATCACAAAAGTTAGTACAGATATCATAACTTTCACCCTTTTTTGCTGCTTTTCGTCAACCTGTTTCTTAGGCTGATACTTCAGATATTTGATAATGGAAAAAGTAGCAATACCAATAAACACACAATTTATACAGTACAAGTAAAAAGCCCCCAGAAAAAATGACCACTGAAAAGTTGCTATACCATAGCCCGCCGTACACAATGGTGGCATTAATGCTGTTGCTATTGCCACACCCGGTATTGGATTACCCTTCTCTACCCTGGTTACCGCTATTACCCCTACCAAACCACCAAAAAAGGCTATTATAATATCGTAAATGGTAGGTGCTGTTCTTGCTAAAAGCTCCGACTGTCCATCTTTAAAAGGGGTTATTAAAAAGTATATAGCCGAAAACACCAAACCTACAGCGGTAGCATTTAATAAGTTTCGTAGTGATTTTTTTAAAAGCGTAAAATCATAAACTCCCAGTGCAAAACCGGCTCCTACTATAGGACCCATTAGCGGAGATATTAACATGGCTCCAATTACCACGGCTGTAGAGTTTACATTTAACCCTACCGAAGCTATAATAATAGCACAGGCTAAAATCCAGAGATTTGCACCCTTAAACTCAATACTCTTTTTAACACTCTCAAGGATTTTCTCCCTATTGTCTTCCCCTTCATGGAGATTTAGGATAGCTGCTATTCTTCTCATTAATTGTAGTTCATTTTTGCTAAAAGTAAAATAACCATTACTTATATCATAGATAAATAATGGTTATTGCAATTTATTACTTATTGTAGAATAAAAGCAGGCTATTTAAGAAAAAAGCATTCCTTTAATCCTACTGCTTAAAGTCTGCATTATATCTGTAGGGTATGATCTTTTACCCATAAACACATCAGTCATAGCCTCAAATGACCTTTGTCCGTATTTTTTCATGAAAAGATTTCTTATTTTAGGCTGACTGTATAAAAATTTAGACAGCATTAAACCCGTTTTTATTTCAGGTAACATTTTCTCATTCAGTTTTGCCAAATAAAGCCCTTCGGCCGCTTTAACATCCTGTTTGCTTTCTATTATGGCCTCGGCAGCAAGCAACCCACTGTATATGGAATTGGAAATACCTTCGGCCGTAACCGGATCTGCAAAACCGGCAGCATCGCCTACTAAGAAAACATTATTCTTTACAAAACCATCTGTTCGTGGTGATACCGGTATTTGGAACCCGTGTTGAGACTCTGTAATTACATGATCTATACCTAATGTTACAAGATAATCCTGATACCATTGTTTAAGGTTTATTTTTGTTCTTTTACTGGAAGCTACACCAATAGACAAATGATTCTTTTTAGGAAAACTCCACGCATATCCTCCGGGAATAGCATCAATATCAAATCGTACTGTTTTGGACAGTCTTTCAAAATCAGCTTCAGAAACTTCAACCTCATATTCCAGTGCAGGTATTAATTTCCTTGTATCCTTATCCCATCCTGCCATTTTTGCTGTAGGACTCAAAGCACCATCAGCAGCTATAACAAAACGTGTACTAATTTCTTCTCCTGTTGTAGATAAAACAACTTTATCAACCTCATTTCTTAACCCGGTAAGCTTACAACCATCAATAACCACTCCTCCTTTTTCAGTTACTTTATTTACAAGAAACTCATCAAAGGCATCACGCATTACCATACTAATAACAGGTTCATCTCTATTAGTTATAAGATGAAATTCATCACCAATTATAATATCTACCTGAGAGAACTCCTTTTCTACCACCTCACTAATATCAAATGGCAGCATTTTACGCCCTCTGTACACAAAACCTCCTCCGCAGGTTTTATATCGTGGTAATTTTTCCTTTTCAATAATAGCTACTGATAATCCGTTTTCTGCCAGTTTAAATGCAGCTCCGGCTCCGGCAGGCCCACTACCTATTACTACAACGTCAAAGTGTTTCATTTGTAAGAAATTATATATAAGTTTAGTCTTGTTTTAAGTGTAAAATTATTACTTTTATTTTTTTCCAAAAATACCGACTATATCATAGAATAATGATATTATTTTGAGCAATTATTTTACTTTTTAAAAAAATATCTGAAATTTAAATATTAATTTTTCCTTAAAAAAAAATGTTTCACTATATTAGCCATTGCTAACCAGTAAGTTATATGAACACCCCACTTGAAATAGTAGCAGGAGCTCTGCTCCTAATGATTTTCCTCATATACATCATAAATAAAATACCGATGTATAGAGAGGAAAGACTTGAACTGCTCAATAAATACAGGAAAACCCAAAACACTTTTCTTAAAGTACAGGATTCCTTAAGCGATTACATACTTACGCATGACGCTATTGAAGAGCCAATACTTCCCGGCATTAGCTGTGGTGAGTACCTGCACCAAATGAAAAAAGAATATTCCCACAACCTTTCAAAACCCTTATTACATAAAATAAGAAGATGTAACAACAGGAGAGTAATAAACAAAATCAACTCCATGCTAAACGAACAGAGTAACAAGATTAAAAGAACTAACGATTTAATAAGTGAGTTGCAAAAAAAAAGCTCTGATAACTCAGAGCTTTGTGTGGTGTAATTTTACTTCTTAATCCAGTTTTACTTTAGGGTTTGGATTTGCAATGATGTTTGAGGTATCATAACCTCCAAACTTTTTCATGTAGCTTCTTAACGAAGTTCCAAAACCATCTTTAAAACCTTGTGTACCGTTACTTCTAAGGTATTTTTTAACCGATCCCGCTCCTCCTAAGTGAGCTGCGGCAAGTAATCCTGATTCGGTAATTTTAACCCCGTTGATTACTTTTCCTTCGTAACGTTTAATCTCTTTTCTCAACTCCCACTTATTTTTAGAAAGCAATGCTTTAAAAGCTCGTTCCTGTAGTTGGGGGCTGTTCAAGAACTTTTTAGCGTCTTTTATTCCTACAGCTCTAAGGGCACTTTTACCAAACTGGTATTTTCCCATATAGCCGTAAGGATTTACTAATTTATAAAGTCCTTGCGACTCTTTAATGGCTATCGCCTGTTTAAAGCCAATGTACGACTTCCCTGTAAACGGAAAGTTATAACTTATTTTGGCTGTCTCATCAACCGTTGGCACGGTATAGTTAGTAATTTCATCTTCGGCAAGGTGAAAACCTTCTATTCTGCCAAATTGTTTTGCATCGTTAGTTTTGAATCCAGAACTTACTACTGCAATAAAAAGGGATAACCCTAAAAAATAACTCCATTTTTTTATCATAAATGTTGATTTCTCACAGCCTGTCACCCCGTGAAATTTCTCGCCGGCAAAGATAACAAAAATTATTAGATTGATTTACAATAATTTAACTCTTCGCTTTAAATTTAACACTAGATTAGCAGGTTTGATTAAGACAGAATTTTCTGTAACACCTGCAAACACTGGTGTTGCGGAAAAACCACACCAAACTGCTCTTAAGAGAATATTTTTTTGATTTATTAATAATAATTAACCCCGAAAACGTTTTATTGCTTTCGGGGTTTTATGCTTTAAAATCGGTAAATGTATCGTTATTTAATTCCCATTTTATTTACCCATGCTACATATTTTTGCCTGTTTTTAGCATGTTGAGCCCCTGTAACGGCAAACTCATGATAACCAAAATTAGTTACACTGGCACAAAAATAAATGTAATTATGCTGCTCTGGGTTAAGCACTGCATCTATGGCAGATATATCGGGCATAGCAATAGGTCCCGGTGGTATACCGGCATACATATAGGTATTGTATGGCGAGTCCGTTTCAAGGTGTTTAAAATACACACGTTTAATTACCTGCTCATAATCGCCTGATTCTCTTTTTACTGCATAGATAACCGTAGGATCGGCCTCCAGTTTCATTCCTTTTTTCAGTCTGTTAAGGTAAACTCCCGCCACTCTTGGTCTTTCATCTACCTTTACAGTTTCCTTGTGCACTATAGATGCCAGTGCCGAAACTTCCAGTGGTGTAAGCCCTAAAGCCTCTGCTTTTGCAAGCCTATCTTTATTCCAAAACTTCCTGTATTCTTTTGCCATCCTTTCGCGAAACTTGCCCGGGCTAACATCCCAAAAGAATTCATAAGTATTAGGAATAAACATACTTAACGCATTGTCTTCATTAAAACCGTTATCCGCTAAAAACTTCTTATCGGTAAAAGCAGTGTATAAAGAAAGGCTGTCTGGCTCTATTTGTTGTGCTATCCTTCCTACCACATCAGAAAGTGTTTCCTGGTTGTTAAACGACAGTTTTACAGGAACTGGCTGGCGTAATGAGTTTATTATCTCATTACTGTTCATTCCTCTTCTAAAGAAAAACTTACCGGCTCTAACATTCCTTACATACGATTTTTTTTCGGCCACCATCCTAAAGCGCTCCATATCTTCAATATAAGGCTTTACAAGCGCTTCAACTTCTTCATAAGTAGAATTGGTTGGCACATATATCGCTACGCTGTTTTCAGAAAAAGCAGTATTAGGCGAAAAAATATCCTTGTAAATAGAATAGGCATATATACTGGCAGCAGTAACAGCCACAAGGGAGAATATCCCTATTATTTTTCTTAGTTTCAATTTAAATAGCTTATTATTGTTTGTTGTTTATTAACTGATAAAGAGCTTCGTCCTTATACTGGCCATGTATTTTGTTCCAGTCTTTTTTAACCCCTATCTGTTTGAAGCCAAAATTAGTAAAAAGAGAAATACTTGCCGTATTATCTGTACCAATATTTGCATACAACTGATGCAGTTGTAATTTACTGAATGCATAGTTAATAAGTAAGCCTAAAGCTTCCTTACCTACGCCTTTGTTTCGGTTTTCGGCATCGCGTATTATAATACCAATACCCGCCCTTTGGTTTACCGGATCAAAATCAAACAAATCTATAAGCCCCAAAGCTGTAAAGCCGTCTTTCTCACAAATTGCAAGCCTTAACTGTTTAGCCTCATAAATGTCCTGATGGGCATTTTCAAGATACTGTCGTATTAAAAAACGACTGTATGGTGTTTGGGTATTGCTTACTTCCCATATTTCCTCATCATTCTCAATACTGTATATAAACTCAAGGTCCTCTGGTTCGAGAGCCCTTAAAAATACCGTATCTCCCTGAAGTGTTACCATTCTATCTCTCCTTTAAATACAAATGTTGCAGGCCCTGTAAGGAACACATCACTAAAATGATCTCCCACATGTTTAAACGAAACCTTAAGCTCACCGCCTTCGGTATTAAGAGTTACTTCATTTGCACTTGTTTTTCCGGTTACATTCATGGCTATTGCTACTGCTGTTACTCCGGTTCCGCACGAAAGTGTTTCATCTTCCACTCCCCTTTCGTAAGTACGAACATCAAAAGTGTTTTCTCCGGCCGGACTAACAAAGTTTACATTAGATCCCTTATCACCATAAAGTCCGCTGTAACGAATGGATGAACCTACTTTCTTCACATCAAAAGCGTCAAGCCCTTCCACAATTTCCACATGGTGTGGTGATCCTGTATCCATAAATACATAATGCTCATATACCGACACCGAATTAACATCCTTCATTTGCAACGAAACAATACCTTCATCATTCACCGTTGCATAATGCAGACCATCGGTCGCTATAAAATTAGTTTCATCGTCAATTACACCCAGCATCTTTGCAAATGCTACCAGACACCTTCCGCCATTACCGCACATAGAGCTTTCATTTCCGTCGGAGTTATAATACACCATACGAAAATCAACATCTTTATCGTTCTCTAGTAAAATGAGACCATCGGCACCAATGCCAAATTTGCGGTCGCATAGTCTGGCAACGAGTTTGGTATCATTTTTGGGAAATAAATTATTGCGATTATCAATCATCACAAAGTCGTTACCGGTCCCTTGGTATTTGTAAAAGGTGTATTGCATTTTTACAGGTGTTTTGACAAAAATACGAATATTAACGACAACACGAAAGGCTGATTCTCGCTTATATAACACAATAAATTTTTACCACAAAAATTAAAAAAACTGTTAAGGATTATGAAAAGAATTTCAGGTTTATTCCTTGTGGCACTTTTAAGCGGTGCCATGACCTTAGGAGCTTACAAACTGGTATTTGAAGAAAATACACCGGTTGGTTCTGAATTATCTGTAGCTCCTTCGCAAACAAATTTTGCTAAAAATGTTAACTACCTGCCGGAAACAGGCGACTTTACCGCTGCGGCAGAAAAAGCTGTACACACCGTTGTTCACGTTAAGAACGTTTCTTACAGCAAAGCTCCGTCTAACCCCTATAGTTATTTCTTTGGCTACGATCAAAGAGAAGCACAACCACAGGTAGGCACAGGATCGGGCGTTATTATTACCGAAGACGGCTATATTGTTACCAATAACCACGTGGTTCAAAACGCCAGCGAACTGGAGGTAACACTAAACAACAACAAATCGTACAAAGCCAAACTAGTAGGAACCGACTCTAATATGGATATTGCCCTACTTAAAATTGATTCCGAAGAAAAACTGCCGTTTGCCACTTTCGGTAATTCAGATGATATTAAGGTGGGCGAATGGGTATTGGCTGTAGGTAACCCTTACAACCTTACCTCTACCGTTACTGCCGGTATTGTTTCGGCTAAGGCACGTAACCTTAGTAACGATGGCATACAGTCATTTATTCAAACCGATGCTGCCGTAAACCCGGGTAACAGTGGCGGTGCACTGGTAAATACCAGAGGGGAACTTGTAGGTATCAACACCATGATCTCGTCAATGACAGGATCGTATGTAGGGTACTCTTTTGCAGTACCTTCAAACATTACACGTAAAATTATTGAAGATATTATGGAGTACGGTAATGTACAACGTGGTGTGCTGGGTGTAAAAGGTGGTGAGCTGAACAGCTATGCTTCAAAAGAGCTTGGCGTTAGCGAAACTCAGGGCTTTTACATTAATGATGTTATTAAAGATTCGGGCGCTGATAAGGCCGGACTTAAAAAAGGCGACATTATTGTAGAGGTAGATAACCGCACTATTAACAGCTTTGCCGATTTAAACAACGCAATCGGCACAAAACGCCCTAATGATGTGGTTAATGTAGGCGTTCACCGTGACGGGGAGTTACTTACTCTTCCGGTTAAGCTTTCTAAAAACGACATTAACACCTTTAAATACAATGGCCTTGAGCTGGAAGATATAAGCAGTGGCGAAAAACAACAGTATAAAATAAACTATGGTGTTAAGGTTAAGGAAATTAATGACGAAAGCCTTATGCCTTACTACAACGAACTTAAAGACGGAATCATTTTAAGCATTGGTAACTACAAAGCAAAAGACATTGAAACCGTTTCTAAAATTCTTTCTTCTAAAAAAGCTAACGAAAGAGTTCGTGTAGAAATGATTACTAAAAGCGGCGAACTGGTTAGATTCCTTATTTAACCGTCTGCCCGCCAAATAAACAGAAGCCTCTGTTTTAACAGGGGCTTTTTATTTACTTAAATACAACCCTCA
Source organism: Flavobacterium sp. C4GT6 (assembly GCF_036347315.1). Lineage (NCBI taxonomy): Bacteria > Pseudomonadati > Bacteroidota > Flavobacteriia > Flavobacteriales > Flavobacteriaceae > Flavobacterium > Flavobacterium sp. C4GT6. The sequence continues at coordinate 53,534 of NZ_JAZGZU010000005.1, read as the reverse complement.
CATAACACTAATCAAACACCACCTGAGTTAATTTTGGACAAACCAAAAACATGAAGAAAAAAGTACTCAGGAAAACAGAAACATTCCTTCACTTTCTAACAGCTGCCATAATACTTATTAAAGGTTATGATGAGCTAACGAAACACATTTTCTTTCCTGCTTTTATACTCCTTAGTTTCGGTCTTCTGGTTTTGGTAACATTGCTATTATGGCGTCCGCTTAGAATAAAACCAAAAGAAGCCCGAAGATCATGCTACTTTATAGAAGCCCCGGCACTACTGGTAATATCTTATGTTGTTTACCTTGAAGGACGACACACTGTTCCCTATATTTTTTTAATAGCAGCATTTCTCTATCCGGCTATGGGTTTTATATCTTCTAAAAAATGGAAGAAAATCAACAAACAGCACTTTTAGGTTTTTGTCATAAAAATTAAATCTTTCATCATAAAAATTCACTTTTACGCTAAAAGTTTAACATCATAGTTTATTTTTGCTTTAACTATTTAAAAACTACTAAACTATGATAAAAAAATATGCTGCTGCTTTATGCTGTTTTGCTGTGCTTGCCGTTTGCCATAATACAAATGCACAGGATAAAAAAAACAGGCAAAAAGCTTATTTTGGTAAAACCTTGCCGGCAGACACAAACGGACACATACCGTGTGTAGCAGACGAGTACCAAAACTACTTAAAGAAAACCCACCCTACCCTGCAATCGCGTGAGGAGTTTGAAATTAATATGGCTGCTAAAATTGAAGCTTCAAAAAATAATTTTCAGCTAAAAAACACCAATACAATAATCACATTACCTGTTGTTGTACACGTTATTCATAACGGAGATGCTGTAGGAACCGATGAAAACATAACAGATGACCAGGTAATTTCACAAATACAGGTACTTAACGAAGACTTCAGGAAAATGCTGGACACACCTGGTTATAACAATCATCCAGATGGTGCCGATATGGAAATAGAGTTTTGTCTGGCACAAAGAGACCCTGGAGGAAGCCCCTCCACAGGTATAGAACACATAAACCTTAGCAGGGCAAGCTGGGACAACTTTGAAGATATTGATTTAGTACTTAAAGCCGAAACCCAGTGGGACCCTGAGCGCTACCTTAATATCTGGGTTTGCAAAATGGGAGGAGAAATGAGTGGTATTGGCGGTTATGCTTACTATCCGGAACTATCAGGTCTTGAAGGCCTTGAAGGTTCTGAAGGGTTTGCTGAAATTGACGGAGTTATCCTTTCTTACCAATGCATGGGAAGCGAAGACCTTTACCACGAAGGTGATTATATTTTCGGGCGTGATAAAGGCAGAAGCGCTACTCACGAGGTAGGACATTTTTTTGGACTTATACATATATGGGGAAATGAAGACAGTTGTGATGCTACTGATTTTTGTGAAGACACCCCTCCTGTAGTTGGACTTCACTTCTCCTGTGCAGAAGTAGACACCTGTACAGAAGATTTAAAGAGTGACATGATTGAAAATCACATGGACTACACACTGGACGAGTGTAAAAATGTTTTCACTAACGATCAGAAAACACGAGTATGGACCGTACTTGAAAATTCACCAAGACGCATGTCACTCGCAACATCAAACAGCTGTGTTTACCCTGAAGATGTTGAGTTTGACGGCTCTCTTAATATAGACAATATAGAAATGGCATGTTCGAGCCCGTTTAGTGTTCAGCTAACATTAACCAACATAGGTAACACAACAATGACCGAAGCTACCATAAGCTACATTATTGATAACGGAGCAGTACAAACATACACCTGGACAGGTGAACTGGCTACAAGTGAATCTGAACAGGTTACCATAACCGGGTTAAATTCAACTGCCGGTTCTCACACCCTGTTTGCCGATGTTGCTACAGTTAATGGTAATGCCGATGTTTATGAATTTAACGACACCAAAAACAAAGACTTTGTTGTTGCAGACAACCAAAGCTATGCAACTGAAAGTGTAACTCTAACCCTTCAAAATGATATATGGGGAAGCGAAGTAAGCTGGGAACTTAAAAACGGAGAAGGTGATGTACTATATAGTGGCGGACCTTACGAAGATACCGATGAAATGCCGGGAGCCATTATGCAGTTATTTAATGTAAACATCAACGAGTGTTACCTGTTTACTATTAAAGATGCTTTTGGTGACGGTATTTGCTGTTTATCAGGAAACGGATACTACACTCTTACAACAGATGACAATACTGAAATCGCTTCAAACGGAGATTATGGTTTTGGAGAATCTGTTGGATTTACTATTACAGAAGAACTTAATCTAAATGATTTTGCTTTACAGGGAATAGGTATATACCCTAACCCTACAAGCGACAAACTTTATATCACATCAAAACAATCTCTTGATGCTGAATATACCATATACAATAACCTTGGGCAGGCAGTTAGCAATGACAGTATTTATATAAACGGACAAACCGAAATTAATATAGGTAGCTTGAGTATAGGTATATATTTTATTAAAATAACATCGGGCGAACAGACCAAAACATTTAAATTAATAAAACAATAAATACAAAAGGGACGCATTAGCGTCCCTTTCTCCTTAAACATTAATCAACTATATTTATTGCTTCACCACTTTAATGGTAGATGAAGCGTCTACAGTAATCACTTTAACCATATAAGTACCGGCTGTTAACTGAGACATATCTAACTGTACCTCATTTTGAGTGTACGATTTCTCAATTACCCTTTGCCCTACCAGGTTATACACCTCTATACCAGTAATAGTATTAGTGTAAGACATGTTAAGCACATTGCTTACCGGGTTAGGATAGTACTTAAATGTTCCAAAAGCAAAACTTTCGTTTCCTAAAATTACACCTACTGCAAACGGCGCACTTTCACAACCATCTACAGTTTGTGTTATATAATATGTTGCATTAGCATCTACAATAGTATCTCCAGCAAGAGCATTTTCTCCAGCAAGAGCATCTTCTTCAGAAGCATACCAGTTAACCACAGCACCTTCTTCAACTGTAACTTCAATTTCAGCTAAAGTTGGATAAACTAACAAATCCGGATCTACATCAAATGATTGTTCCGATACACCTGTAGGTGCAGAAACAACAGTAACCATAACCATAACAGCAGTTCTCATTTCACTTTCACAACCACCATCAGGCACTTGTGCCGCATAATAAGTAGCACCATCAACAAGAACATCTGTTTCAGTAAGCATATCACCATCTTCAGCAGCGTTATACCATACTACAGTATCACCTTCCGCCATTAGGTCTGCTACCACGGCTGATGAACAGAAATACTGTACAACATCAGCAACAGGTGCTTCGGTATCACATGTAATATTAAGTAAGTAATCCTCAATTTGCCCGTAACCATCTCCATCTTCACTTGAGCAAGGATCTGAAGTATAAGCATCATAAGATTTAAAAACTCTCATAACAGTTATTCCGGTCATTGCATCTGCAGGGATTGCAATAGTCCCGGTAACCTGCTGTCCGTCTTCACCTGTAGAAGTATCTAAAAATCCTATTTCAAAACTTTCTCCTTCATCATTAAGATTTCCGTTATGATTAAAATCAATAAAAACAGTTAAGTAGTTTTCATAAGACCCGTTTGTATTACCCTCTACAACAACAGTATACTCTTCCCCTAAAGAAACTTCTCCGGGAGCCATACCTGTAAAGTCTTCCATACCCGGACTACTTGTGTCTAATGAGGATGAGTTTTCTATACCTGCAAATTCTACATAAGTTATAGGCTCTGTACCACTATCAAAATCTACATCGCAATAACATGGCATACCTGTTTGTACAACCTGTACAGGAGTGCTGGCTGTAAATTCGGCACTACTGTCGCAGGTAACAACTGCCCGATACCATGTATCCTGTGTTTGAGTAGCTGTATAAGTTGACATATCACCTCCTTCAGCCACATTAGTAAATGTTTCGCCATCAGTAGATGATTGCCACTGATAACTTAATCCTGAAACTGAATAAGCAGGAGAAAGCGATAGGCTAATATCAGCAGTACTGCATGCTTCAACTATTGAAGAAACAGTTTCTACTACGGCAGGAGCACCCGTACATTCCATATCAGCCTGAATTGCTGTTACATCATCTATTATAATTATAACATCAATATATTCATCAGGCCCCGGCACTGCTCCGGGTTCAGCATAAATTCTTAAATATACTTCTCCTGCAGGTGGTGTAAAAGTAACTGTTCTTGTAGCACAGCTACCGGAAACAACGTGATTTGAAGGGTTAACCGTTTCTACTAATGTCCAGGGACCTGTAGCAGACGAACCATACTCTAACGTGAAACTCCCCCATGCAGGAGAGTTAGGTAATGCCCCCTCTGTATCCCAGTCTAATAATTTATAACTATAACTTAAGGTAACTTCAAGTCCGTTAGAATTCCCAATAGATGGTGAAATAGTCTCTGCCGGATAAGCATCTTCTCCATCATAAACATAAAAATTACCATACAGGTTTGCGTCACCTGAGCATACATACCACCAGTCTTCTTCAAAATCTCCGTTCCAATCGGAATCAAAATCTTCAAAACCCTGAGAGTAATTTATCTGTGCATTAGACACAGTAACTCCAAAACAAATAAATAAAATGTAAAAAATTAAGCGTAGGTGTGTTTTCATATTAATTATTTTAATGTTAGCAACTAAATATACTACAAAAAACAATTAAAAAGTTATGAAAAACTCATTATTAGGTAATTAGCATTCATTTTTCACATTTTGACATAAAATTCTCACTAACATAAAATTATTTTTTAACTATTACTTAACACAAACCAGTCAAATACATCGTTTTCGTAACAATAGTTATAGTATAATATTTATAATTTCAATAATTATCATCGTTTTAACTCAATTATTGATTTTTTAAAAATAAATAAAAAACATTGAAAAAAATTTTTACGAAAACGTTTGAAATATATATTTTTGCAATCAAATAACACACTAAACTATTTCTATCTTCATGAACAATAATGTTTTATACGAGAAAGAATTATCCTTCCAGGCGGACAGACGCAGGGCGGGTGTAGAATTTATTAAAATCGTTAGCGACCTATGGTATGACAAGTCGATTGAACTGGTTCTTTTCAGAAATCAACTTATTGACCGTAACGTTAGCGACATTATTAACCTTCATGAATATGCCGGAGAGTTTGTACAGAAACCAATAAATATTTTTGACTCTGTTGAGATAGCTAGAGCTATCCAGTCGTTAGACCTTCCTCCATCACGTATAGACATTGGTAAACTTACTTACGAGTACCACATTGAAGACAACAAGTATAACGATGCAAAAGCATTTGTTATAGACAAACTAAAAGACGCTAAACAAAGTAAAAACATCCAGCCTAAAGATGTTGTTCTTTATGGTTTTGGTCGTATTGGTCGTCTTTTAGCAAGAGAAATGATGTCTAAAATAGGTAAAGGAAACCAACTTCGCCTAAGAGCCATTGTTACCAGAGATAAAAACGATGCCGTACTTTTAGAAAAGAGAGCTTCTCTTTTACGTTGTGACTCTATCCATGGTGATTTTCAGGGATCAGTTATTGCAGACCCCGAAAACAATGCCCTTATCATTAACGGTACTACCGTTCACATGATTACGGCAAACGCTCCTGAAGATATTGATTATACAGAATATGGTATTGAAAATGCATTAGTGATTGATAACACAGGTGCATTTACAACCGAAGAGGCTCTAAAACGCCACTTAACATCTAAAGGAACAGATAAAGTATTATTAACTGCTCCCGGTAAAGGTGTTCCAAACATTGTATATGGTGTTAACCAAAACGAGTACAACCCTGAAGAAGTAGATATTTACTCTGCCGCTTCATGTACTACTAACGCCATTACTCCTATCCTTAAAGCTGTAGAAGACACTTTAGGTGTAGTAAAAGGTCACCTTGAAACGATTCATGCTTATACTAACGACCAAAATCTTGTAGACAACATGCACAAGAAATACCGTCGTGGCAGAGCTGCTGCCCTTAACATGGTAATTACAGAAACAGGCGCAGGTAGCGCTGTTGCAAAAGCATTACCATCGCTTGCAGGAAAGCTTACATCAAACGCTATTCGTGTACCGGTACCAAACGGGTCACTTGTAGTACTTAACCTTGAGGTTGAAAAACCAACATCGGTTGAAGAGATTAACAATACAATGAAACATTATGCTCTTGAAGGACAACTTGTAGAGCAAATTAAATATTCTTTAAACAACGAACTTGTTTCGTCTGATATTGTTGGGACTTCTGCCCCTTCAATTTACGACAGCAATGCAACAATTGTATCTGCAGACGGCAAGAACGTTGTATTATATGTATGGTATGATAACGAATACGGTTACAGCCACCAGGTAATTCGCCTGGCTAAGTACATAGCTCAAGTAAGGAGGTACACTTATTATTAATAGATGCGGACAGCTGCGGAAACGCAACTGGAAAAGCCGACCCAAAAGGTCGGTTTTTTTTATGTCTATATTTTTTAAAACATTCAAATCAGTACATAAAAAAACTCCCGTGCAATGCACGGGAGTTTTATATTTATATTAACCTATCGATTAAGCGTTTGAAGCTGCAGCAATAAGGTTAAGAGCAGAACCAGCTATAAACCAGCCAATTTGACCTTCATTGTAAGAGTGGTTAGCCATAATTACATCTTTAGATCCGTCTTTGTGAACCACCTCAAGAGTAAGTTGCTTGTTAGGAGCAAACTCTTTAAGATCTACAAAGTTGAAAGTATCACCTTCCTGGATTTTATCATAATCTGCCTCGTTAGCAAAAGTTAACGCAAGCATACCTTGTTTTTTAAGGTTAGTTTCGTGAATACGAGCAAATGACTTTACAAGTACCGCTCTAACACCAAGGTGTCTTGGCTCCATTGCAGCGTGCTCACGTGAAGAACCTTCACCATAGTTGTGATCACCCACTACTACTGTAGGAACATTTGCTGCTTTATAAGCACGTTGTACTGCAGGTACAGCGTCATACTCACCAGTTAGTTCGTTTTTAACTGAGTTTGTTTTCATATTGAAAGCATTCACAGCACCAATTAACATATTGTTAGAAATGTTATCAAGGTGACCACGGAAACGTAACCAAGGACCAGCCATAGAAATGTGGTCTGTAGTACATTTACCAAATGCTTTGATAAGAAGTTTTGCACCAGTGATATTCTCACCATCCCATGGTTTGAACGGAGCAAGAAGCTCTAAACGCTCTGAAGTAGGGCTTACAATAACCTCTACACCACTACCATCTTCAGACGGAGCTTGATAACCAGGATCTTCAGCATCAAATCCTTTTGGAGGAAGCTCATTACCTGTTGGCTCATCAAGCATTACCTCTTCACCGTCTTCGTTGATTAACTTATCAGTTAATGGGTTAAACCCAAGGTCACCTGCAATAGCAAGAGCAGTTACAAGTTCGGGAGAACCAACAAATGCTAATGTGTTAGGGTTACCATCGGCACGCTTAGAGAAGTTTCTGTTAAACGAGTGAACAATAGTATTTCTTTCTTCTTTCTCAGCACCTTCACGATCCCACATACCAATACATGGTCCGCAGGCATTAGCGAATACAGTAGCACCAATCTTATCAAAAGTATCAATAAATCCGTCACGCTCTATAGTGTAGCGAACTACCTCAGAACCCGGAGTGATTGTAAACTTAGCTTTAGTTTTAAGTTTCTTTTCAGCAACCTGCTTAGCAAGAGAAGCCGAACGTGAAATATCTTCGTAAGAAGAGTTAGTACAAGAACCTATAAGTCCTACCTGTACTTGTAAAGGCCAGTCGTTTTTCTCTGCCTCTTCTCTCATTTTAGAGATAGGAGTAGCTAAATCCGGAGTGAAAGGACCGTTTAAGTGTGGTTCAAGCTCAGAAAGGTTAATTTCAATTACCTCATCAAAGTACTGCTCCGGGTTAGCATAAACCTCTGCATCAGCAGTAAGGTAATCTGCAACTGTAGCAGCAGCATCAGCAACATCAGCTCGGTTTGTAGCTCTCAGGTAACGGTCCATAGACTCATCATAACCAAATGTAGAAGTAGTAGCACCTACCTCAGCACCCATGTTACAAATAGTACCTTTACCGGTACAAGACATAGCCTTAGCACCTTCACCAAAATATTCTATAACAGCACCTGTACCACCTTTTACAGTAAGGATACCGGCAACTTTTAAGATAACGTCTTTAGGCGCAGTCCAACCAGATAATTTACCGGTTAACTTAACACCAATTAATTTAGGGAATTTAAGCTCCCATGCCATACCAGACATAACGTCTACAGCATCAGCACCACCTACACCAATGGCAAGCATACCTAAACCACCTGCATTTACAGTGTGAGAATCGGTACCAATCATCATACCTCCAGGGAATGCATAGTTTTCTAAAACAACCTGGTGAATAATACCGGCTCCCGGTTTCCAGAAACCAATACCATATTTATCTGATACAGATGATAAAAAGTCAAAAACCTCATTACTTTGCTCTTTAGCACGTTTTAAATCGGTTTTTGCATCAATTTTAGCCTGGATAAGGTGATCACAGTGTACAGTTGTTGGAACTGCTACTTTATTTTTTCCTGCATGCATGAACTGAAGCAAAGCCATTTGTGCAGTAGCATCCTGACAGGCAACTCTGTCTGGGGCAAAATCTACATAGTCCTTACCTCTTGCAAAAGCCTGTGAAGGCACGCCTTCCCACAGGTGGGAATATAAAATCTTTTCAGAAAGTGTAAGAGGACGACCTACAAGATCACGTGCTTTATCTACACGCTCTGCCATGTTCTCATACACCTTTTTGATCATTTCAATATCAAAAGCCATAATAAGTATATTAATGTTCGTTTGTAAAAAGTGTGTAAATTTACTGATTATTGCAGCAATTAAAAAATTTTTATTGATTGATTAATTTGCAGCAATTATTATTTATAAACATTCTATAATACTGCACATATCTCAATAAAATTAAGAAGTTAACCCAAATATTTAAGAATTCTTAATTTTTTCACTCTATATTGATAATTCCTAAAAAAACAATCCTAATCCATAAAAAAAAGCCACTCTCTGCACAGGAGAATGGCTTTTTATAAGCTAAATAAAACTTTATTAATAAGTTATAGTCAACTCGTTTTCATTAAATTTTGTCTCTGCTACGGCATACTTATAAACCATTCCTATTGCAGCTATAAATGCTATACCAAATAAAACTGTTCCCGACACAAAATGTGTTACAGAACCTGTTTCACGGTAGTTTTCAAAAACATTTACCAACATATATACAGAAAACAAAGTAAGCACATTACCATACACAAGTCCTAATACTTTATGCTTGTAAAAAATTTGCAAAAAGACAAGCCAGGTAATTAAAAGGGCAACATAATTATTATAACTGTTAGCATAATAATCATTAATAATCGTAAAAGCTCCTAATCCTATGTAATAGAATTCAGGAAATGTTCCTAATAGTTTTTTCATAATTTATACAGATGCACTGTAAATATAAAACATATAACGTGACTATTCTATATCAATTATAAAAAAACAAAAACTATTTATTAACAATTTGATAACATTTTTTAACTTTTAAAGAATTTCCGACAAAACCACCTTAAATAAAAAAAGCTGTTTTAAAACAGCTTTTTAATTATCATTTCTTCGGTAATACCTTCGGCATCTGCCTTGTAATTTTTTATAATTCTATGCCTCAAAATACCTGTTGCAACAGCCCGCACATCTTCTATATCGGGAGAGTATTTTCCGTTTAAAGCCGAATGTGTTTTTGCTGCCAGTATAAGGTTTTGTGAAGCCCTTGGCCCTGCTCCCCAATCTAGGTAGTTATTAACATAATCATCTGCCATACCACTACCCGGCCTTGTTTTACCTACCAGTCGAACGGCATACTCAATAACATTATCTGCCACAGGTATCCTCCTGATAAGGTGTTGGAAATCTAAAATTTCCTGAGCCGTAAATAATGAATTTATCTGCTGTGTAGTATCAGTCGTAGTACTTTTAACAACCTGAACCTCCTCCTCAAATGTAGGATAGTCCAGTTTTATGGCAAACATAAAACGGTCTAACTGCGCCTCAGGTAACGGATAAGTTCCCTCCTGCTCAATAGGGTTTTGGGTTGCCAGTACAAAATAAGGCAGTGACAGTTGATAATGATGTCCCGCAACAGTTACCGCTTTTTCCTGCATCGCTTCTAATAGAGCTGCCTGAGTTTTAGGCGGTGTACGATTTATCTCATCGGCCAATATAATATTAGAGAAAATAGGCCCTTTAATAAATTTAAACTGTCTGTTTTCGTCAAGTATTTCACTTCCTAAAATGTCTGACGGCATTAAATCAGGAGTAAACTGTATACGTTTAAACTCTAACCCTAAGGCTTGGGAAATTGTATTAACCATAAGGGTTTTTGCCAACCCCGGCACCCCTACTAGAAGAGCGTGACCTCCGGCAAAAATGCTAAGTACAATTTGGTTAACTACCTCTTCCTGGCCTACAATTATTTTTGCAATTTCCTTTTTTAGCTCAGCTTGTTTCTGAACCAAATTTTGTATCGCTGCTACGTCTGACATAATTGGTTAATGGTTTCGAATTAAAAATGGGAACTCCCTTACTCCAAACTTAAAAATATTTTTAAAGTAAACCTAAAATTCCCACAGAATAAGATTACTTATTTTTTAACCCAGTGATTAGCAAACTTACAATCCTGATACTCTTTTGCAACCTTTATGTATGTTTCCTTAATTTTTTCTTCAGACCATTCTCCAATTACCCCAATTTGTTTTTCCTTAAGTGCCAGTTCTTTAATTTTCAGATAATCCTGAGCAAAATCGGCTTTATGTTCAGGGTAACGTGTAGCAACAGTCATTATTTTGAAAACTTTACCGGTTCTCGGGTCATCTTCAAGCAACGGTTGTGTTATCTCACCTTCTTTTAAATCGTATACCGCACTGTAAAGCTCTGACGGAAGTTTTGTAAGTTCAAAACGGGTTTCAAGAGTTCTTGGGTTCATTAAAAGTCCGCCACTGTTTCTGGTTTCTTTTTCATCTGACTCCGACTTTGCAGCATCTTCAAATGTAATTTCTCCGCTTAAAATTCTTTCTCTTATATTCTCGATTTTCTTTTTTGCGGCTGCTTCCGCTTCTTTAGAAACCTTAGGCTTCATAAGAATATGTCTTACATCAATTTCCTGACCTCTGATTTTCTCAACATAAATAAGGTGGTAACCAAATTCAGTTTCTACCGGATCTGATATTTCACCTTCATCTAAACTAAAGGCAGCATCTTTAAACTCTTTTACAAAAGCCGTTTTTCTGGTCATTTTATAAAAACCTCCCGATGATCTTGATCCCGGATCTTCAGAATAAAGCACGGCCTTACTATAAAAACTTGCTCCTCCTTCAACTTCAGTCTTTATCTCCTTTAAACGATCAATAACCTTTTGTTTTTCTTCCTGAGATATTTCAGGCTTTACTACAATTTGAGCAATCTCAACCTCGGCACCAAACTGAGGTATTTCATCTCCTTTAAATTTAGAGAAGAATATCTTTACCTCTTCAGGAGTTACCTCTACCTCATCAATAATCTTTTTCTGCATTTGCTCTGTAAGCTTCTGATTTTTGATCATTTCAAAAAGCTCTTCCTTAAATGACGGGAGATCTCTTTTTTTGAAATACTCAACCATACGCTGCTCAGAACCTAACTGCTCTACAAAGTAGTCTATTTGTTGTTGCATTCTTTCGTTAACCTCAACATCACTTACAATAATACTATCCTGTATAGCATGGTGAGCATATAGCTTATCTTCCATAAGTTTACCCAGCAGCTCGCAACGGGTAATATCTTTAACAGATACTTCCTGAGCCTGAAGTTCCTTATACATCATATCGATATCAGAATCAAGCACTACAAAATCACCAACAACAGCCACAATACCATCTACCTTTAACTTTCCTGTTGGAGCTTTTGGCTTTACTGTGTCCTGCACAGGCTCATCTTTAATTATTTCCTGAGCGCTCACACTTCCAAAAACCATACAGCTGGTTACAAGAAATAAAGCCAGTTTGCTATTTATAAATTTCATAGTCTTTATTTTTAATCGCATCATCCGTTATATCTTTTTCGAATTTCTTTATTAACTCAAACTTCCTACCGTTTATTATAAGCTGCTCTAAAGTTGGCCTTATATATTCATACGGGGAAATCTCATTTTTACCTAACACCTTTGAAACCTTTACCAAATATACATCTGTAGAATCAGGGTACTGATAAGACATATTACTGCTTATATATGTATCCCTGTTCTCGGGAGTTATAAAGGGTAGCTTTCTATACACCTGGTTCATATCTACCCAGGTTGTATCGTTAAAAGCGTAACTTTTAAATTGTATTGCTATATCACTTAACGCTTTTATATCTGCTTTCTTATTACTGGAAAACTTTTCCTTTACCGATGCAAATTTAGGATGATCCTTTAATAAGTGTATGTATTTAAGTTTAACAAGTGTACCGGTAGTCCTGAAATTTTCTTTATTGGCATCATAGTATGCCTTAAGCTCTGTATCTGCCACTACAGTATCTACACTCCTTTTTACCAGCTCTTCTATATACGCTTTTGTGTATAAATCAATTTTATACTGCCTTACCAGTTCGTTAAACTCTTCCTGTTTTTCTGCACCAAGATTGAGTTCTGCTGCATTATAAAGCAGTTTTTGGGTTGCCCATCTGTCAATATAGCTTTTCACAATAGCCAAACTATCTTCTTTTGAGGTTCCTGCCGGTACGAGCTTACTAATTTCCTCTTCATACAAATAGGAATCGTTAACCCTTGCAACAGCATGTGGCTTTGCCTCTTTTTGAAAATAATTACAGGATACGGCTAACCCTGCCAGTAAAAACAATACTGCTTTTTTAATCATTACTGGTTAAGCTGTTTTTTTATATTTTCAAAAACATCTTTATTTACCTTAACGGTAAACTCTTTTTTAAGAGTATCTACCCAAGTGCTTTCAAGATATTGCTGATAATCGTTTACCACACGCCCTCTGCATTCATCAAGTGCTTTAGTAGTTGCCGGCAGTACTTTATTCACATTAATAACATAATAGTAATCACCTTTACTAACCACATCACTTATCCCTGTTTCCCATTTATCAAGAACTGGCAACATTTCATCATTTTGAGCAAACACACCCGATCTTTCTATTACATTTATTTTACCGTTTGTATTAAGCTCTTCTTTTATAAAAGCAATGTCTTTACCTTTTTTAAGAAGTTTTCTTGCTTTTTCAATAGTCTTTTTATCTGTAGAAGAAATAACCTCTGCATCAACCCTGTTACCCCATCTGTACTCATCAAGATGAGCGTTGTAATAGTTTTTAAGGCCTACTGTATCTTTTTTAGCTTTATCCCATATCTCTTTCTCCATTAAATCGAACAGCAACAGTCCGTCTTTATACTCCTGCATTACACCTGCAAACTCCGGAAATTCATTTTCCAGATTTTCGTCATAATACTCGTTTAACTTTTCATTACTGAACTTTTCAAACAAAATAGACACAAGTCTGTTAAGCGGTTTGGCTTTAATACCTCCCTTTTGCTCTTTATTGATGTACTCCAGAAAATCCCATGCCTTTATTTCTTTATCGTTATTTATAGTCAATAAAGTTTTATTAAAGTTATCGGCACTTTCAGGTAGTTTCCATGCAGTAACATAGTAAGAATCGTTTACAGCTGTAAGCACCTTTGAATACATTTTCTTATCGGTATCCATAGGGTATTTTTTCTTAAGCTTTTCAGTCATCGCTTCTGCAATAACAGATGAACGGTCATCTTTAGCTACTCTTGCCTCTAAATCCTCTTTACTTTCTTCAAAAGTAAGTAATGGAAATTTTTTAACCAGCTTAACAATATGCCAACCGTATTGTGTTTCAAAAGGCTCGGTATAATCACCTGGTACCTCTAATGCAAACGCTCTGTTCTCAAACTCTTCCGAGCTTAATGATCCTGAGCTGAACTTTTCAAGCACACCACCTTTTGTAGCTGTATAACCATCCTGAGAAAACTGTTTAGCCAGTTCGCCAAAATCTTCTCCCTGTTTTAACTTTTGGTATATCTCCTCGGCACGGGTTTTTACTTTTGCCTTTTCTTCTTCAGAGGCATTGTCTTTAGATTTAAGCAACATTATATGGGCTACTATAATATCGCCCCTGTTTTGCCTAACATCTTCAACTTTTATAATATGATAACCAAAACGGCTTCTTATAGGCATTGACACCTCTCCCTTCGGAGTAGTATAGGCTCCTGTTTCAAACGGATAAACCATTCTGAAAGCAGAGAAATAGCCTAGTTCACCTTTATCGGTTTTTGCTGCAGGAATATCTTCAGAATATTGTTGTGCCAGCTTACCAAAATCTTCTCCGGCAAGAGCCTTAGCTCTTATTTCCATTGCTTTGTTATATACCCTTAAAGTATCTGCAGGTAAAGCATTTTCATCCAGTTTGAATAAAATATGCGAGGCCTTTACTTCTTTTTGAAGTCTGTTATAAGCTTCCTGAACCAGTTCATCTGTCACCTCTTTATCGAGATGATAGTTTTTAGAAAGCTGCTCACGGTAGTTTTTAAGTTCCAACTGATACTTCCTGTTATCCTGAAGCCCCAGTTCGTAAGCCCTGTTTACTTTAAGCTTATAACCAATAAAAAGATTAAGGTAGTTATCTAAGTCTTTTTGCGAGTCGTCTTTTACCAAATCAAGGTTTTTATTATAAACCCTCACAAACTCGTCTGTATAATAAGGATTTTCATTTATGGTAAACAACACCTCTTTTTTTGTTTGTTGGGCAAACGAAAGTGCCGATACACACAGTGAAATCCCAAGAAAAACCTTTTTTAATTTCATTATTAAATAGTTTGTAACACTGTAATACGGTTAAGTAAACGCAACGGAGATAAAAAAATTATGCTTCGTTGCTTTTTTGCAACCAACAAAAATAACAATTCGCGAACATTTAACAACATTATTTGTGTTAATCCGCCAAAAACAAACAAGGGCACCCCACATAAGGGTGCCCTACCATCAAAATCAACTTAAACAACTTAAGCTAAAATCACTTCTTCACTATAATAAAATCTGACCTTCTGTTTATTGCGTGCTCTTCTTCAGAACACTTTACCCCATTGCTGCATTTGTTTTTAAGCTGCGACTCACCATATCCTTTCACACTCTCTATCCTTGACGGGTCGATACCATGCTCAGTGATATATTTGTAAGTAGACTGCGCCCTGTTTTCAGACAGCGTCATGTTATATGCATCCTTACCTCTGGAATCGGTATGCGACTCAATTTTAATAACAATTGCAGGGAAATTTTTCATAATGTACACCACCTTATCAAGTTCTTCTGCCGCCTGTGAGGTAATATCCCATTTGTCGTAATCAAAGTAAATAGGATTGATATCTACCTTTTCCACGTTGTCTTCTTTCTTAACAAGATCTTCGTAGTTGTTAAGTTCAAAGTTCACGTCTTTAGTTTCATGGTTAGGTGTTTTATCTGTTTCCAGTTCCTTTTCTGCCTTGGTATGGTTAGGTTTTGAAGCCTCTACCTTTATTTTTGAACCACACGGAACCTCAACGCTATAAGTACCGTCTTCCTTGGTTTTAACCGATGCTATCTCATCACCAAATTCATCATACACCTTAATATCGGCCTGATTAATTGGCACTTTATATTTGGCATTAGTCACAATACCCGATACTGTTTGTATACAAACCGGTTCCTGCCTTGTAAAGTAATAAATATCATCATCGCCCATTCCGCCTTTGCGGCTGGAAGAAAAGTATCCGTATTTTTTATCCTTATCAATAATAAAGGCAAAATCATCCACATTACTGTTTACCTGATTCCCCAGGTTTTTAGGTGCGTCAAATTCGGTTCTGCCTGTCATTTTACTTTCAAACACATCCAGACCTCCAAGTCCGTAATGCCCGTCTGAAGAGAAATATAAAATACTATCGTTAATAAACGGGAACATCTCCCTACCACTGGTATTTATTTTATTGCCAAGATTTTTAGGCTCTCCCAGTTTACCGTCGTCAAAAATCTGAGCTACATAAATATCGGCATCACCATAGCCACCGGGCATATCTGACACGAAGAACAACCATTTACCATCGGCACTTACCGCCGGGTGACCCACCGAATATTTTTTATTATCAAAAGGAAGTTTTTCTGTTGCAGATAGCTTCTCGCCGTCTATAGTCCCTTTAATAATCTCAAAATTGCCTGTACCTTCATCGTCTGTAATTAGCTTATCATTCGACTTAACAATATTTGCCGAATAATAAACCGTTTTCAAATCGGGCATAAACGATATGGTAGCATTATGATACTGTGTTTGCTCTTTAGGCAGAAACTTCTGGATATTAAACAGCGAACCGTCTTCCGCATTCCTGTCGGCTACATAAAGCTCCAGGTAAGGCTGCTCGTTCCATGAATAGGTTTTCCCTCCTACTTTTGTGGTATCCCTACTGGATGAAAACACAATCTGGCCACCGTAAAACGCCGTACCAAAATCGGCCATATCACTATTAGAGCCTAAATTACTTACCGTGTAATTAGACGGCTGACTGTTAATACTGTCAAGATATTTTCTCTGACTGATAAACCTGTCAATCATCGCCTGATCGCCTTTTTGCTCCAGTCTTTTCTTTAACAGCTCATCGGCTTTATTATAATCTTCGGTAGCTCTTAGGGTTTGTATATACCTGTTAAAATGGGTTTCATCCATATTATCGGCTAAAACACTGTAAAGCTTGGTATACCATCTTAAGGCACTACCATTATTACTTGTATAGTAATAAGCATCAGCAACATTCATTATGGTTTGGGTACCGGGAGCAGATTCTTCCTCAAGATATTTCTCATAGGCTTTTGCTGCTTCTACATAAGCTAAATCTTCAAAAAGCCTGTCGGCCTTTTTAAGCTGTCTCTGTTGTGCAAATCCTGATGCTATGCAAAATAGTAAACTGTATAAAAATAGTTTTCTCATCATAATCTTTATCTTTTAGAAAAACCTTGGAGATTTAACACGTTTGTTTTTAGGTAATACATCAAATCGTAGTATTACTTCGTGAGATCCGTCGTTGTACTTATTAAAATCGGTTACAGTATAATCATATGAATATCCTGCAAAAATCGAGTTCGTTATCTGGAAGCCCACAAGTGCACTTACCGAATCGTCCCATCTGTATGAAGCACCTAAAGTAAGTTTTTCATAGAGTAAGAAGTTAGCCGAAACATCTACCGTTACAGGTGCTCCTGAAACCACCTTACCTAAAACAGCCGGTTTGAATTTTAAATTATCTGAAAGGTCAAACACATAACCACCCATTATATAATAATGTAGCCTGTCTGACACGGTTGACTCCTGAACATCATCATAATAATCAGACCTGATGAAACTTGGTACAGAAAGTCCTGCATAAAACTTCTCGGTATAATAATAAACCCCTGCACCAATGGTAGGTGTTGTTTTATTATTGATGTTCGTATTAAGTAACGGGTCGTTTTGCTGGTAGTAAATACCCTTAGACCAGTCAATATCCATTAGCCTTACACCTGCTTTTAAACCAAATGAAAGGTTAGCATCATACCCCACAGGGATAATGTAGGCAAAATTAGCATTAGCAAAAAACTCCTGAGAAGGCCCCAGCCTGTCATTCACAACACTTAAGCCTAACCCCATTCTTTCGTTAAACACCGGAGAGTGTAAAGTAAACGCCTGAGTTGTAGGAGCACCGTCCAGCCCTACCCATTGTGAGCGGTGCTGCAACACTCCCTGAAAATGCCCTACCGTACCTGTATAAGCAGGATTAACGGTTAGCGTGTTATACATGTACTGGGTATATTGAGCTTCCTGCTGTGCATTTACAGCAAACGCTGTAAAGAGTAGCCCGAACAGGAAATATCTTTTTATAAATTTTGGTGTGATTTTCATACTTAAATATATTTTGTTAATTGATAATTGAGAGTGGCAGCGCCGCTGCCACTCTTTTTATCTAAACCATTATTTATCTCATTATATACAACCAGCCTGTTTTCACTGCATCCTCTACTTCAAGAATATAGTAGTAAGTACCTACCGGTAGCTTTTCTCCTCTTCTTACAGTACCATCCTGGTTTGCCGTACCATCCCAGTCGTTTTGATAACCAGACGTTTTATATACCGGCGAACCATACCTGTTGTACACCGAAAGCGTATTGTTTGGATAGTACTCTATACAATCTATCCTGAAGGTGTCGTTAGCACCGTCTCCGTTTGGTGTAAACTCGTTATATACTGTTAAGCACGACGGTTCTACCCAGGCTATAGCCTCATTATTATCTGCTTGGCTGTCTATAGGGTTGGATCCAACTATGAAGGCTATATTGTTATAATCACCTCCAAACAGTATCTGAGTAACTACCTGCAGCACTGCCGATTCTCCCGGTCCAAGTGACGGTATAATCCATATACCGCTTACCTCATTATAAGTACCCTGTGTTACTGTAGAATCAACATAATCATAACCGCTTGGCAGCTGCTCGCTTACCTCAAGATCAGTAAAGGTACTGTCACCCTCATTTGTCACTGTAATGGTAAAAATAACATTTTCACCGATAAGCGGATTAAAATTGTTTACCGATTTGGATATCGTTAAATCAGAACAGCTTACCACAATTACATCAAGTGAACCTTCTGTAGTTCCGGCACATCCGTTAGCATCTGTATAAGAAACACTTATGTTCCCAGGACCAAGATCCAGCCATATTACCGTAGCGGTATTATCTGTTGCAGTACCTCCTTCTACAATTACACCTCCGTCAACTGTCCATACATAGTCGGTCATTCCGTCTTCGGTAGTATAAACCATTTCTGTACCATAACACGTTCTAAGGTCTGGATTAGATATTGTAGCTGTAGTATTACCATTTATATTAACCGTAACAGCCAGTCTTACCAAACTTTCACAACCACCGTTTATAACAGAAGCATAATATACACCTCCGTCTACAAGCTCGGTATCATCCGGTAGTGGTGCTCCTCCTGCTGGAGATGAGTACCAAATCACTCCCGTTTGGTTCACCTGAAGATCGGCTACTGTTGGCATATCACCCGCACAGAAATCCTGAGTGGTATCTGTAGTAGTTGGGGTAATACCATCGTTTACATTAACTGTTATAGCAAGCCTGTTCACACTTTCACAACCTGATGTATTTACATAGGCAGCATAGTAGGTCATACCGTCTACTAATACTGTTGAAGCATCAAGCGGATCTCCACCTGTCATAGAAGCATAGAAAATAGTTCCTGCAGGCGAAACCTGAATATCGGCTATTGTTGGCATATCTGCCCCACAGAAATCCTGAGTTGTATTTGTAGTTGTTGGTGTAACACCTTCATCTACCGTTACTGTAACGGCTAATCGTATTAAGCTCTCACAACCTGCTATCGACTGTACCGATGCATAGTAAGTAGCTCCCGAAACCAGAACCGTTGCAGCATCTACCATGTTACCACCTGTTGGAGCATTATACCATGTAACTCCGGTTTCGTTTACCTGAATATCGGCTACTGTTGGCATATCTACTGCACAGAAGTTTTGAGTAACATCATCTGTTGTAGGTGTTTCACCACTATCTACTGTTACTGTTACCGCTAACCTTACCGAGCTTTCACATCCGCTAGCATCGGTTATACCGGCGTAATAGGTCATACCGTTTACAAGCGCTGCCGTATCCAGTATTTGTGTACCTCCTGTAGCTGCCGTGTACCAAATTACTCCGGTTTCATTCACCTGAATATCGGCCACCGTTGGCATATCTACTGCACAGAATGTTTGCGCATCACTGTTGGTCGTTGGCGTAGTACCATTGCTCAGAGTAACAGTAATTGCTAACCTTACAGCACTTGCGCAACCACTAACAGGGTCAATCATACTTGCGTAATAAGTCATCCCGTCTACCAGTTCGGTTCCTGCTACAATTGCAGTACCTCCCGTTGGAGTGTTGTAGAATGTAATACCCGTTTGATTTACCTGTATATCATCTATAGTAGGGTTATCCGCACTACAGAATGTCTGATCTGTTTCTGTAGTTGTTGGCGTCATACCATCGTTTACATTTACTGTAACCGCTAGTCGTACCGAACTTTCACAACCAGAAACAGGGTCGGTTAGGCTACCGTAGTACGTCATACCATCGGTCAATGCCGTTGTATCCGCCAACAGGTTACCTCCTGTTGCAACATCATACCAAACCACTCCGGTTTCGTTCATCTGAATATCAGCTACTGTTGGCATATCAACCTGACAGAAATTCTGAGTTGTATTTGTGGTAGTTGGCGTAGGTGCATCGGTTACATTTACTGTAATAGCTAATCGTACCGAACTTTCACAACCAGAAACAGGGTCGGTTAGGCTCGCGTAGTACACCATTCCATCTATGAGCGATGCCGTGTTCGCGACCACAGTGCCTCCGGTTGGGGAATCATACCAAACAACTCCAGTTTCATTTACCTGTATATCGGCCACTGTAGGTTCGTTCACCACACAGAAGCTTTGGTTTATATTATTTGTAGTTGGTGTAGCAGCATCATTCACATTTACTGTTACTTCCAATCGTACTGAACTCTCACATCCACTAACCGCATCGATTAAGCTGGCGTAGTACATACCGCTTACTAAGGCTTCGATATTTGGTATTATGTTACCGCCTGTTGCAGTATCATACCAAACTACTCCGGCTTCGTTAACCTGAATATCGGCTACTGTTGGCATATCTGCCTCACAGAAGTTTTGAGTAGCATTTGCTGTAGTTGGTGTTGGAGCATCGTTTACATTTACTGTAACTGCTAATCGTACCGAACTTTCACAACCAGAAACAGGATCTGTCAAACTTGCATAGTATACACTACCATCTGTTAGAGCTGTTGTAGCAGCAAGCATGTTACCGCCTGTTGCGACATCATACCAAACTACTACTGCCTCGTTCACCTGAATGTCGGCTACTGTTGGCATATCTGCCTGACAGAAGTCCTGAGTAGCGTTTGTAGTCGTTGGCGTTGCAGCATCGTTTACATTTACTGTAATAGCTAATCGTACCGAACTTTCACAACCACTAACCGTATCGATTAAGCTGGCGTAGTACATACCATTTACTAACGCTTCAGTATTTGCTATTACGTTACCACCTGTAGCAGCATCATACCAAACTACTCCTGCCTCGTTCACCTGAATGTCGGCTACTGTTGGCATATCTGCCTGACAGAAGTTTTGAGTAGTATTATTTGTAGTTGGCGTTGGTGCATCATTCACATTTACGGTTACTGCTAATCGTACCGAACTTTCACATCTGCTTACCGCATCGGTTAAGCTGGCGTAGTACATTCCGCTCGCTAAGGCTTCTGTATTTGCTATTACGTTACCACCTGTTGCAGCATCATACCAAACTACTCCGGCTTCGTTCACCTGAATATCAGCTACTGTTGGCATATCTGCTTCACAGAAGTTTTGAGTAGCATTTGCTGTAGTTGGTGTTGGCGCATCATTTACATTTACTGTAACGGCTAATCGTACCGAACTTTCACACCCGCTTACTGCATCGGTTAAGCTGGCATAGTAAACACTTCCATCTGTAAGAGCTGTAGTTGCAGCCAGCATGTTACCGCCTGTTGCAGCATCATACCAAACTACTCCGGTTTCGTTTACCTGAATATCGGATACCGTTGGCATATCAACCTGACAGAAGTCCTGAGTAGTATTTGTGGTAGTTGGTGTAGGCGCATCGTTTACATTTACTGTAACGGCTAATCGTACCGAACTCTCACAACCACTTATCGCATCTACCAATGTCGCATAGTAAACAGATCCGTCTAATAATAGGTCCGTATCTACAAATGCAGTACCTCCCGTTGCAGCATCATACCAAACTACTCCTGCCTCGTTCACCTGAATATCGGCTATTGTAGGCATATCCACCTGACAGAAATCCTGAGTAGCATTTGTAGTAGTTGGTGTTGGCGCGTCGTTTACATTTACTGTAACGGCTAATCTAACCGAACTTTCACAACCAGAAACAGGATCTGTCAAACTTGCATAGTATACACTACCATCTGTTAGAGCTGTTGTAGCAGCAAGCATGTTACCGCCTGTTGCGGCATCATACCAAACTACTCCTGCCTCGTTAACCTGAATATCGGCTACTGTTGGCATATCAACCTGACAGAAGTCCTGAGTAGCGTTTGTAGTCGTTGGCGTTGCAGCATCGTTTACATTTACTGTTACAGCTAATCTAACCGAGCTTTCACAGCCTGTTACCGCATCTACCAATGCCGCATAGTAAACAGATCCGTCTACCAATAGATCTGTATCTACAAATGCAGTACCTCCCGTTGCAGCATCATACCAAACTACTCCGGTTTCATTTACCTGAATATCGGCAACTGTTGGGGTATCAACCACACAGAAGTCCTGGGTGGCATTTGTTGTAGTTGGTGTAGCAGCATCGTTTACATTTACTGTAATTTCCAGCCTGTTTGCACTTTCACAGTTGTTAACCGTTTCAAACTGGGCTGCATAATATATTCCTCCATCTACAAGAGAGGTTGTATCTGCAAGTAGCACACCACCTGTAGCGGCATCATACCATCTTATATTTACCTCATTTACCTGAATATCTGCAAGAGTTGGTGCATCCACCACACAGAAATCCTGAACTGCATTATTTGTAGTAGGTGTAGCTACCGGATTTATTAAACACGGATCACATATTGTACCTGTGTTATCATAATTATCATTGTAGTAGTCGTCTAATATGAAAACATCAGCAAAGTAGTTATTAAAATCACCGCTTGCCATACCAGGATCGGTTGACTGAGGATCGGTGTCATTATTAAACAACCTTATACCATCGGCACAACAGGTACTGTTTGGCAATACAAATGTGAATAACAGTAATTCGTTACCAGCTACAAAGTCGAAAACTGAACCATCTGTTGCGATAGCGTGATAATCGTTTGCAGAATCTGCTGCCGGGGCATATACCTGAGAAGCATCCAGCCATACACCTCCGTTAACCGAAGTTATCACTAAAACCTCATCGTCTACAGAAGCCGGTAAAACAACCGCTATCTGGCTACCTGCTGCCACAAAGAAATCACTTGCCGAGAAGTTAGGCATAGCATATACTTCGTAAGTACAGGTTGAAGGGTCAAACCTTACTGTAAAATCTATTGAAGGGTCTACCGTACAAGCCGGACTTGTGGGGTTAGGATCACAAGGATTTAGAGGATTACTGCCTCCTGTAACCTCATCACCGTCATTAATACCATCACCGTCACTATCCGGATTTGTAGGGCTTGTTCCTATTGAAGCTTCCTGAGAATTTGTTAGTCCGTCACTATCCTGATCACAAGGACCGGCTGCCATACTAGGGTCACAAGGATTTAACGGATCTGTTCCGTTTGTTACCTCATCTCCATCGGTAATACCATCTCCATCGGTATCTGCCAACATAGGGTTAGTTCCTAAAAGGACTTCGTCGGCATTGGTAAGACCATCTCCATCCCTATCACATAACGTACTGTTAAGGTTAGGGCTACACGGATCCAGCGGATCGGTACCATTTGTTACCTCGCTACCATCATTAATACCATCTCCATCGGTATCTGGATTCGTTGGATCTGTTCCATATACTGTTTCCTGAGTATTATTAAGATTATCACCTTCCTGATCACAGGCTCCGGCAGATGAATCGGGTACACAAGGATTTGTGTCATCGGGATCAGTCCCGAAAGGAGAACCGTCACCATCGGCATCTGTTGGACAACCTCCTGTTGGCACAGGGCTACAAGGATCTAAGGGGTTACTCCCTCCTGTTACCTCATCACCGTCGTTTACACCATCACCATCGGTATCGGGAAGAGTTGGATCTGTACCTATAAGAGCCTCTTCAGAATTGTTAAGTCCGTCACCATCCTGATCACAGGTGGCAAAGTTAGCATTAGGTACACAAGGATCATTATCATCAGGGTCGGTTCCTTCCGCTACCCCGTCACCATCATTATCTACTATTCCACACGATGTACCTGAATTATTGTAGTTTACACCATAGTAGTCCTGAAGGTCAAAAACATTACCTACATAGTTACCGAAATCGGCACCATTCATTCCGGTATCAGACGGACCCGGATCTAACGTATTGTTATACAGCCTAACATCGTTTACACAGCCCATAGCTAATGTAAACCTGAAAAGCAGTAATTCGTTATTAGCCACAAGATCTACGGTAGAACCGTTTGTGGCTACACCATGGTAATCACTGGCTGAGTCTGCTCCCGGAGCATACACCTGCGAGTTGTCTGACCATGGTCCTCCGTCTACAGTTGTGATTGAAAGTGCACCGTCATTAACTGTAGCAGGAACTACTACCGTTATCTGGCTACCACCCGCGAGAAAGAAATTGGCCTGAGTAAAATCAGGGCGGGCATACACTTCATACATGTTCGTTGCCGAAACGTATTTAAGGGTAAGATCTATTTGCTGCGAATGCAAATATTGTGTGGAAAACAATATTCCTCCGAGCAATAATATTTTAAGTAGAAAACTTCTCATATGCAATTGGTATATAATTAGAAATAAATTGTGCGTAAAGTGGAATTCCTCTCCCGGTATTCCACTTTATTGGGGGATCTGCTCTATCATGTTATTATAGTTGTTTAAATTTCCTGTATTTAGCGGGTATGTTAATACTGAATTTTGCATTACCTGTCTTTCATTTCCAACACCGTCATACTTAACTGTACCGTCCATATTTATATCTCCCGACAGGTAACCTTCCGAATTAAAGTTTAATACCTGACCTGTATTTCCGGGGTCTGAAAGCACTTGGCTTCCCATGGTTTGCCTGTCGTTATTTACTCCGTCATACTTAATCTTGTTATCGTAGTTTGCATTTCCAGCAAATAGTGCCTTACCTGTATAACCTGTCATATCCACATCATACATTGCCACATTATCAGGGCTAGTTGATAAATGATAGGTATTGGCATCACTAAGAGAAGTAAAGTCTATAGAAGCTAATCCCATAGAAGCTGTAATAGGGTTTGCGGTCATGGCTCCAAAATGATTGCGATGTTTTACCGCCACATAAAATGTTTCCGGTACTGAGCTAATTCTTAAAGCTCCACCTGTGGCAGCATCTACCACATCACCATCTCTTTGTACCAAAGCCGACATTGTTTTAATTACCTCTGTATCATCTAATGGGTTTCTTATCTCAATAAACACCCAGTCTACCACTGCGTCACCTGTTCCGTCATTAGCGGCAAGAACAGTAGAGTTTGTAGTTTCATCTCCGGTATTATTCACATGGGTAAATCTTGCGTTAAGAGTACTGCTGTAAGGCTGTTCTTCAGGAATATGTCCTCCTGTCCTTAAATCATCACGCATAAGCCCATCAGTAGTGCCCGATAATGCTCCATGAAGCATCATTTTTATATTAAGTGTAATATCACAATTTGTGGTTAAGGTTACCGCCACAGCAAAACGCGATGTACTCACACAACCATTTTCGGTTATCTCACCATAATATGTTGTACTGGTTACAAGCGCATCTGTACTTGCATAGGCCGTACCGCCACTTACCTGATTGTACCAGGTTGTACTACCTTCATTAGTTACTAAATCAGCAACTGTAGGTGAGTCATATCCGCAAAAAGATTGTGATGCGCTACCTGTTGGAGCTGCCGTACTGTAAACATTTACAGTAACAGCAAGCCTTGACGTACTCACACAGCCGTTTGCGGTTATTTCTCCGTAATAAGTAGTACCGTCGCTAAGAGCATCAGTACCTGCATAAGCTATACCGCCACTTGCCTGATTATACCAAGTAACACTACCTTCATTAGTTACTAAATCAGCAACTGTTGGTGTATCCTGTGAACAGAAGTTTTGAGTAGCATCTCCCGTTGGCGCTGCTATAGTATATACATTTGCCGTAACTGCAAGCCTTGACGTACTCACACAACCGTTTGTAGTTATTTCTCCGTAATATGTAGTTCCGTCATTAAGGGCATCAGTACTTATGTAAGCTGTACCCCCACTTGCCTGATTATACCAAGTAACATTACCTTGATTAGTTACTAAATCGGCTATTGTAGGACTGTCCTGAGAACAGAAGTTTTGGGTAGCATCTCCCGTTGGCGCTGCTGTAGTATATACATTTGCCGTAACTGCAAGCCTTGACGTACTCACACAACCGTTTGCTGTTATCTCTCCGTAGTAAATTGTTCCGTCATTAAGGGCATCAGTACTTATGTAAGCTGTACCCCCACTTGCCTGATTATACCAGGTTGTACTACCTTCATTAGTTACTAAATCAGCAACTGTTGGTGTATCCTGTGAACAGAAGTTTTGGATAGCATCTCCCGTTGGCGCTGCTGTAGTATTTAAAGTAACCGTTACTGCCAATCGGCTTGAGCTTACACAACTTCCCGGTTCCAGTGCTCCATAGTAAGTAGTGCCACTTACTAAGTTATCTGTACCGGTATAAGCCGTACCTCCTGAAGACTGATCGTACCAAACCACATCGGCTTCATTAGTTACTAAACTTGACACTGTTGGACTATCAATAGTACAAAAAGCCTGAGCAGCATCTCCCGTTGGAGCCGGTATGCTTATAGTATTATTATAGTTACCATTGTAGTAATCAGTAAATAAAAGAGCATCTGCAAAATAGTTATTAAAATCTCCTCCACCCATGCCGGAATCGGTTGATTGCGGATCGGTTGCATTATCAAACAACCTTACTCCCGGTGCACAACAGGCACTGTTAGGAAGTTCAAAACTAAACATCAGTAACTCTACTCCTGAAGTAAAACTAACAACCCCACCGTTTGCCGATACTCCGTGAAAATCACTGGATGTATCTGCTGCAGGGGCATATATTTGGGAACTATCAGCCCAGCCGTAAGTATTTGCTTCAATATCCAGCGTGGTATCATCAACACTGGCAGGCACCACAATAGAGATTTGACTGCCTCCCGCAAATATAAAGGCAGGATTAGTAAAATCAGGTGTGGCATATACTCCATACGTACAGGAAGTCTCGTCGAACTTAATAGTAAATTCGACGTTTTGTCCATAAAAATATGTAGTGCTTATTAGCATTGTAAAAAGTATTATTATTCTTAGTTTCAAAATTTTCATAGCATGCAATGGGTTAGGTTAGGGAATGACGATGAAAAAATTTAGCCCATTATTATTGAGGTATCTGTTCTATCATACCGTTGTAATTACTCAGTCCGTTGGTATTTAAAGGATAGGTTAGAATTATATTCTGAATTATAACCCTTTCATTATTTGCTCCGTCATAAATCACCTTACCATCCATATTTACATCTCCTGAGAAATATCCGGTTGCACTTGAAAAGTTTAGTACCTGATTGGTATTTGATTCGTGTGTAAGTACCTGGCTGGCCAATACCTGTCTGTCGTTTGCCGTACCATCATATTTCACATGATCATCATAATTAGCATTTCCTGTATAAAGTGCCTTAACACTGTTTACTGTCACCATTGCATTACTCCCTGTAAATCCTGAAAGGCTGTATAAATCGGCATCTGCTATAGTTGTAAAATCTATAGTCACTTCACTATTTAATACTGTAAGTGCATTTAATCCCATAGCTCCAAAGTGGTTTCTGTGTTTAACCGAGATATAGAAGGTTTCCGGCAAGCCGCTAACTACAAGCGGACCTCCGTCTGAAGCTATAACATCACCGTCTCTTTGCAGAAGTGCCGATACGGTTTTGAATACATTAGTAGGTGTATCTCTTATTTCAATAAAAACCCAGTCAACTATGGCATCTGATGTTCCTGCATTTGTATTGATTATAGTATTTGTTGTTGTTTCGCTACCTCCGCCTACATGAGTAAATCTTGCATCCATTGAATTATCATACGGCTGATTTACCGGTATAAGTCCCTGAGTTCGTAAATCATCTCTCATTACTGCCGTTCCGGTACCATAAAGAGCCCCCTGTAAAAGCACTTTTACATTAAGCGTTACATCACACAAATCATCCAGAGTTACTGTAATAGCAAATCTTGTTGCACTCTCACAACCTGTAATTGCATCCTGAATGGCTGCATAATAAATAGTACCGTCTGTTAAAGCATCGGTGTCAAGATATTGATTACCTGCCGTGTCGGCATCATAGAACACAACGTTAGGCTCGTTTACTACTAAGTCCCCAACAGTTGCACTACCATAGGAACAGAATGACTGAGCAGCATCACCTGTAGGAGTAGCTACACTATTCACTGTAACATCTACCGCTATTCTTAACGATTCTTCCGGACAGCCTATTCTTGCTGCTGCCACATAATAAGTAACATCTGTCGTAAGCGTTGGTGTAGTAAACGGATCTCCCGAAGCTACTGTAGCAAGTAAGTTACCGTCTTCTTCGGCATCATACCATCTTAATTCGTTTGACACATCTGTATCGGCAATTAAATCTATAGTACTGCCTTCGCATCCCTGAGCGTCCAATGTATCGGGGTCTGTTATTTCAGGCCTTGCCGCTGTTCTCACAACACCAAAGAAGTCAAGGTTTTGAGACACCGATAATCCTACTACCGACTCGAAGGTTAATGTTATCCTGTCTATAGGCGCTCCCGGGGTTAAAGGTATTGAAGTGATTTCACCTCCGTTAAGGCTTAGTAAGTTTAGAGTTAAAAGTGTGGAAAGACTTACATCCTGTACCAAAGTAGCTCCGTTATACGACTGTACACTTATACTGTTTGCAACGTTTGCATCAAGCAACGTTTGTGTTAATCTTATTTGCATGGTAAACTCATCACTTGACACTGACTCTCCTTCAAAATAAACGGTTTGCTCAATGGAAGATCCAACTCCTACTACTCCCATACTTAGTGTAGAAAAAGTACCTTCATCAGAATCTATAGCAAATTCAGGGTTCTCAACTCCGGCACCTCCAAGATTTATTAAATCAAGTGTTAGACCCGATCCACTATAAGAAGTAAAAGCCGCCGTGCCACAGTTTGCAGGATCTTCAACATAATAGGCATCATACACAAACATATCTTTTTCAATACCTAATCCAAGTAATGAAACTCCCGATCTGTTTATTATTCTTATCCTGTCGTAAGCAGCAGTAGGTGTAACCCTTATAAAATAATCACCGTTGGGATCGGTTACAATAGTAAGTTGATCTGTAGCAAATTCTCCTCCGTCCTGACTATCACCCTGTACTATAATGGTACTGCCATTTCTGGCCTGAACAGTAAATTCCTGACTACCGGTTAATACCAGTCCAAGAACATCTGCCAATAACCCTCCAAGACTACCACCCAAAAGTGCGTTAAGTAAATCATCTTCCGTTTGTATTTTAACGTAAGATGTAGTGTTTGCCGGAAGCGTACTTGGAAACTGTAGTTCAATATATCCGTTATACGCTCCTAAGCCTAATAAGCCTGAATTAGTTTTCACATTGGCAAAAGTTGCCAGGTTGCCATCATATGCATTTGCCGGGTTATCCACGTGAGACGCGTTTGATATAGTAGCCGCATTGGCATATACCCTCGTTTGTGCCTGTGTTTCCTGAGAAAGCGAAAAAAGCGCAAAAACAAAGAAAAAAGTGAGGGTTTTTAATTGGTTTGGGGTAATATTTAATATCATAAAATATTAGTATTAATTCAACAATATTCCTAAAAACTGACATTAAATTACCCACATTATCAGCAATCAAAGAGATGTGTTATTAATATCGCAAAATCATCGACGAACTGCATGATTTTATCGACGAAATGCAAAGTGTTTTAATTCTGTTTTTTGCGTATAAAAGCTATTTTTGCAGTGTAGATTTTAATGAAATTCGAGGTAAACGATAATGAGCTTTAAAACAGAGATTGAGAGAAGACGGACTTTTGGAATTATTTCACACCCCGATGCGGGTAAAACAACACTTACCGAAAAGCTTCTTCTTTTTGGTGGTGCTATACAGGAAGCCGGAGCCGTAAAAAGTAACAAGATTAAAAAAGGCGCAACCAGCGACTTTATGGAAATTGAAAGACAAAGAGGTATATCTGTTGCTACCTCTGTTTTGGCATTTAACTACAAAGACAAAAAAATAAACATTCTTGACACCCCGGGTCACAAGGATTTTGCCGAAGACACCTTTAGAACACTTACCGCTGTAGACAGCGTTATTGTTGTGATTGACGTTGCAAAAGGGGTTGAGGAACAAACGGAAAAACTGGTTGAGGTTTGCCGAATGAGGAATATCCCTATGTTGGTTTTCATTAACAAACTTGACCGTGAAGGTAAAGATGCATTTGACCTTATGGACGAAGTGGAACAAAAACTGGGATTAACCGTTACACCACTTAGTTTCCCTATTGGTATGGGATACGATTTCCAGGGGATATACAACATTTGGGAAAAAAACATCAACCTTTTTAGCGGAGACAGCCGTAAAAACATAGAAGAAACAATTGCCTTTTCAGACATAAACAACCCTGAACTTGAAAAAATTGTAGGAGAAGCTCCTGCAACAAGGCTTAGGGAAGAACTCGAACTTATTGATGAGGTATATCCATCGTTCGACAGGCAGGCTTACCTTGAAGGTAAACTACAGCCTGTATTTTTTGGTTCGGCATTAAACAACTTTGGTGTTAGGGAACTTTTAGATTGCTTTATAGAAATCGCTCCGTCACCTAGGGCTAAAGATTCTGACACGAGAACGGTTAGTGCAAATGAAGAGAAATTCTCTGGCTTTGTATTTAAAATACATGCCAACATGGATCCTAAACACAGGGACAGGCTTGCATTTATTAAAATTGTTTCTGGTACATTTGAAAGAAATAAACCGTACCTTCATGTACGATTAGATAAAAAATTAAAATTCTCAAGTCCTAATGCATTTTTTGCCGAGAAAAAAGAGATTGTAGATATTTCTTACCCTGGTGATATTGTAGGACTTCATGATACAGGAAACTTTAAGATTGGTGACACCCTTACTGAAGGCGAAATAATGAACTTTAAAGGGATACCAAGCTTCTCTCCTGAGCACTTTAGGTATATTAATAATGCCGACCCAATGAAAGCAAAACAGCTGGAAAAAGGTATTGACCAGCTAATGGACGAAGGGGTAGCACAGTTATTTACACTAGAGATGAACAATCGTAAAGTAATTGGTACTGTAGGTGCACTTCAGTATGAGGTTATACAGTACAGACTAGAGCACGAATATGGTGCAAAATGTTCTTATGAGAACTTCCCGGCGTTTAAAGCGTGTTGGGTAAAGCCGGAAGACTCCAAGAATGAAGAATTTGCCGAATTTAAAAGGATTAAACAGAAGTTTCTTGCCAAAGATAAGTACGGGCAACTCGTATTTTTGGCAGACTCTGATTTCTCCATTCAAATGACACAGCAAAAATACCCAACTGTTAAGTTGTTCTTTACATCTGAATTTTGATTGACTTATTACAAAAAAACTAGCTAAAATCACTGTAATAAAGACCCGTATAGAGATACGGGTGAATTAATAAAAATGGCAGTCTGACCTTAAAGCCATTATTAATTTAATTCAATCATTAGATGATTAAGCAATTTATGCAAACAGCCAACGAGGCTGTTTCACACCTTACCGAACATCATTTATGGGTAAAAACAGCCCTATGGGATTTTTATACCCATATACCACCGTTTCATAGCACAGTACCTGTACTGTCATTTCAGTACCCAATAGCCAAAATATTGCTTATAGCTGTAATTTTTATGACTATCCTGATTATTTCGCTTTTTTCACTTTTTAAGAATAAGCTCAAAAAACATAAAATAATGTCGGGGTATGAAACTGAAACAAAACTGGCTAAAAAAGTTCATGACGAAATAGCAAATGAGCTATACAACATACTTTGCTATGTCTCTGTAAAAGACCTGAACAACCCCGAATATAAAGAAAGGTTACTTTCTGACCTCGACTTTATTTATAACAAAAGCAGAAACCTTTCCAGGGAAATAAACAATATTGATACCGGAAACGGTTACAAAAAACAGCTTAAACTGATGCTTAACGAGTATCAAACCCCCGAAGTTAATATTATCATAAAAGACATTGAAAGCATTAACTGGATTAAAGTATGTGAGTCAAAAAAAATAGCTGCCTACAGAGCCTTACAGGAATTAATGATAAACATGAGGAAACACAGCAGTGCCTCTGTAGTAGTCATACAATTCAGGCATAAAGGAAGCAGGATATCCATTAGTTACTCTGATAACGGAAAAGGATTAACAAATAACCCAAATAGTACCAAAAATGGACTGTTGAATGTGGAAAACCGTATGGTTTCTATAAATGGTAAAGTTATTTTTGAACCAAAGCCAGGCAAGGGACTAAGCCTGACATTAAGTTACCCCTCATGACCTTTATGTTCAAAAAAATCCTAATAATAGAAGATATAGACAGTGTAAACCTTGGGATTAGTACAGCCCTCAAGGAAAAATACAATGTTAACATAACCAGTTCCAAATATTGTGACGAGGCTTTTTTAAAAATCAAGAAAGGGATTATTGAAGAAGCTCCTTACGATTTGGTAATTACCGACCTTTCGTTTATTGAAGATCACAGGGAATCTAAAATAACAACCGGCGAGCAACTTATTAAAAGTATTAAGAACGAACAGCCGGACATAAACATCATTGTTTACTCTATAGAAAACAGGCCTTACAGAATTAAGCAGCTTTTTGATGAATATAAAATAAACTCTTATGTCACAAAAGGTCGTGAAAGCACACTGGAACTTATAGAGGCAATAGATGCGCTTTCCAAAAAACAAAGTATATACATCTCTCCAAAATTAGGACAGATACTAAAGGATGACGTTTTCTTTGAGATAGAAGACTTTGACATAGAACTGATACGTAATTTATCACAAGGGCTTACTCAGGATGAAATAAGTTACCTGCTAAAAAAACAGGGAAAATCACCATCCAGTATAAGCAGCATTGAAAAAAGAATAAATAAATTAAAAATATTTTTCAAGGCTAAAAACACCATTCATTTGGTGGCTATATCTAAAGATTTAGGTATTATTTAAAAAATAAATATTTAAATAGCATATAGATATCTAAACCGTTGTATAAAACTTAAAAAAAGAAAATTAAACTTATGGAAAACCGTAAGGTGATTAATTACGTAAATAGTATTTTTGAGTAGAAACAAGCTATTTATTCATATTTTTTTTATGAAAAAAAGAACGTATTATCATATTTATTTAAAAAAATAAATTTTAAAAAAGAGTACGTCAAAAATATAAAGAATACACACTTCTCACTATAAACGACCCAAAAAGAGAATTAACCAGAGGCAGTAATTGCTCTCTATAAGAGTGCTGTGCTAAATTTTAGCCATGATATGTTTATGATTGTATCTAAAAACATGAAGGAAGCAACTGGATATAGTTCAACAAATTTGGACTGTATATTTATGCGTGTATTTGAAATGGCTAACAATCGCCTCTGTACTTTGTTATGTAATCACCAAAACAATTTCCACTATGAAGTACATTATTATCAAAGGGTCCCGAAGCTCTGGCAAGGCTGAGACCATTAATGCTGTTTGCAAAAAACTCAAGCCTGAATCTATACGAAGGCTGTATTTTCATGAAACCGGCAGAACATTTATGGAACCCGTCCCCTCATCTGCCGACATTAGTGACGGAACCTATCTGGTAACTGTAAGAAAAAAGAATATCTTAATGGTTTCCAATTGCCCCACTGAGCAACGTAAAAAAATTTCTCATATAATGGATTCGGTTATGGGACTTAATATCAAACCTCACCTAGCCATTATTGCCATGAGAGGCTTAGAGAAACTAAAAGACTATTCGACTGCCAAAGAGCTGGAATGCTATGGCAAATGTATTTATGAAACTAAAATATGGCGTATCCCTTCCAATCAGTTCAGCCTAACAGATGAATGGAACAAAAGGGTATCCTATTTAACCGCTATAACCCTGCATAATATTTGACTACCTACTTTACTTTGAAAAACAGAAAGCCTCCCTTAAGGGAGGCTTTCGTTTTTTATATTAAAATCTAATCATTAGTTAAATCTCCAAACGGCTATAGCATAAGGCGGTAATGTAGTAACCCTACCCCCTCTTTTAAAGTTCCATAATTCATCACCTACAAGCATCCTGGTATTATTAAGTTTTAAATTCATTTGCTGTTCAATGTAAACCGATTGTCTTTCACCGGAAAGGTTCACAACTACAAGTACCTTTTCGTTTTCAAACACCCTTAAAAAAGATATCGCATTTTCGTTAGTATTTGTAAGTGGTATATAATCACCCAATGCAAGTGCAGGCTGTAAGTTTTTGTTCCTGATTATTTCCCTGAAAAAATTACAGGATGAAGCCTTATCTCTTATCTGCTCATCAACAGGTACTTTATTCATTACCATTTGTTTTGACTCGGCCAAAGGATTAAACCATATAGCATTGCCGGATACCGAATCTTTAACCGACCAGTTAATAGCTTCCGTCCCTCCCAGCTCATCAATTTGAACACTACCTGTTTCCTGTCCGTAATAAATTGACGGCATACCTCCTAACAGTAAATTAAGAGCCGAAACCATCTTAGTTTGCCTGTCATCTGTAATTCTAATTGTTGAAAATCGTCCAACATAATTATCATCAGTAAACACAGCTATTCTTTTAGTTGCCGGCATACTATCCTTACGGGTTAGAGAAAGTGCAGCCGTTTCAATCCTCTCTTTATCAAAAGACATTAATGCAGTATTTAAATTGACATCAAAAACCACATCAAACCCTACATTATAAAAATCAGAAGGCTGTGCTTTATCATCGGCAGGATAAGCCATAACAGTAACGTCTGCCCTAAAATCTTTTATTCCTTTTATCACCGGAACCCAAAATTCCCTTAACAGGTTTTTCTGCCCTTCAAATTCATCGGCCACGTTACTAAACCTCAAACCATCAGCACCGGCATAATAAATAGGGCTATTGGTTGGATTAATCCAGTATTCCAGCATTTTCAGTATTTCTCCCCTAACCTTAGCTTCTTTAAAGTTCACTGCATAAGCCTTGGCATTTTCTCCGGTTAGCGATACATAATTTGTATTCCTATCCTGTAACAGACAGTTTTTACATTCTTCTTTTTTAGCAAACCAGTCATGCTTTTCGGTAACGTAACGCAAGTCAAAATCAAGATACACCTTCATTTTCCTACGATGCGCTTCCTGTATCAAATCCCTGTAACCTTTAAAGGCTCCATAGGTAGCATCTACCTTACCCCAGTTAGATGCATAATAATTCATAACATCTTCTGCCTCATAAATTGGAGTTAACAAAATAGTGTTTATTCCCAGCCATTGCAGGTAATCCAGCTTTTGCCTTACCCCTTCCAAATCGCCATAGCCATCTTTATTGGTATCATAAAAACTCCTCGGGTAAACCTGATAGATTACTTCTCTCTGAGCAAAAGCCCCAAAAGCAACAAACAGACAAAGTGTTAGTAATAGTTTTCTTAGCATAACAATAGTTTTGTTCCAAATATAATATTATTTGACCATGCCTTAAACGTAAATACATTTCCAAATCTAAAAACACGGGGTTATTTTGTTATTTTTGCAAAGTCACAAGGAAAACTGATTGTTATGCTAATTATTGGGATTGCAGGTGGTACAGGAAGCGGAAAAACAACTGTAGTACACCAGATAATGAACGAACTTCCGCTTACAGAAGTAGGCATTATTTCTCAGGATTCCTATTACAGGGAAACCTCAAACCTTAGCTATAACGAAAGGGCAAAAATTAATTTTGACCACCCAAGGTCAATTGATTTTGAACTCCTTACCCAGCATCTTAAAGAACTTAAGGAAGGTAAAACTATTGAGCAGCCCGTATACTCTTTTGTTACACACAACCGTACGGGAGACACCATAATAACACACCCCAGAAAGGTAATGATTGTAGAAGGTATACTTATACTTTCTGACCCGAAACTGCGGGAAATGTTCGATATTAAAGTATATGTTCATGCCGATGCCGACGAAAGACTTATTAGAAGGCTAAAACGCGACATTGCCGAACGTGGCCGTAATATGGAAGAAGTACTAAACAGATATCAAACTACCCTTAAACCAATGCACGAACAATTTATTGAACCTACAAAAGCTTATGCCGATATTATCATTCCGCATGACAGGTATAATACCGTTGCTATTGATGTGGTAAGAGCAGTAATCAACCAACGTATACTTTAAAGGTAATTCGCTGAATAATTTGCAAAAAAAACCATTACTTTGTAAAGTAAATTATCAATGTACTAATGAAAAAACCATTTGGCAAATTAATCACCCGTTACCCTTTCCTTAAATTCTTAGGAAACAAATACGTTTTGGTGCTTATTGGTTTAGCTGTTTGGCTTATGTTCCTTGATAATTATTCCTACTTTGAAAACAGGACTATTAATAAAGAATTAGAGGAACTGGAGGAAAACAAGGCATACTACATTCAGGAAATAAAAAAGGACAGCGCCAGTATTAAGCAACTTAATAATCCTGACCAGACCGAAAAATATGCACGCGAAAAGTATTACATGAAGCGTGAGAATGAAGATATATATATCATAGAATTTGAAGATAACGTGCCCGATGAGGACACGAAATCTCTTTAAAATGGTACGCATGAGCGAAAATTTATTTAATGAATTTGAACCTGTATCGTCCAAACAATGGAAACAACAGATACAGTATGAGCTGAAAGGAGCCGATTACAACGAAACTCTTATTTGGGAAAGCCCGGAAGGGATTAAGGTAAAACCGTTTTACCATATTGATGAGTTTGAAAAACCATTACAGGTTACAACCCACACCTCACAGTTTAAAATTTGCCAGAATATATTTGTTCATGATCTGGACAAATCAATAGCACGTGCAAAAGAAACACTTAACCGTGGTGCCGAAAGTATCCGTTTTACCATCCCTAATGAGCAGGTAGATGTAGAGAAGCTGGTTAACAGCCTACCTTTACAAAGCGTTCCGGTTTACTTTTATTTGAATTTCCTTTCAATCGATTTCTTAAAAAAACTGGACAGCATTGCTAAAGCTAAAAATGCTTCCTTCTTTGTACAGTTAGATCCTATAGGTCAACTGACTAAAGACGGAAACTGGTTCACAAATCTTGAAAAAGACTTCGAGGCCTTAAACACCATAGCCATTGCCTGTACTAATATACATTTCTTAAGTGTAGACAGCAGTGTGTACCAAAATGCAGGAGCTAATATTGTACAACAAATAGCCTATGCCCTTGGTCATGCTAACGAATACTTTAACCGTGTTGCTACTATAAGTAAACCTATAGTATTACAAGTGGCTGTAGGGACAAATTACTTTTTTGAAATTGCCAAGCTACGCGCCATGAGGCTTTTATTTAACCTCATCGCTAAAGAATACGACCACAACCTGGAGTGTCATATAATCGCAGCACCAACTAAGCGTAATAAAACACTTTACGACTATAACGTAAATATGCTTCGCACTACTACAGAGTGTATGAGTGCAATACTGGGTGGTGCCGATACAGTTTTCAATCTGGCTTATGATGTGTTATACCATAAAGACAATGAGTTTGGCGACAGGATATCACGCAATCAGCTATTAGTACTAAAACACGAAAGTTACTTTGATAAGGTAAACAACCCGGCAGACGGAGCTTATTATATAGAAGAGCTTACGCATCAACTGGCAGAAAAAGCCTTAGCCCTGTTTAAAGATATTGAAGCCGCAGGCGGATTCCTTACTCAGTTGAAAGAAGGTATCATTCAGCGTAAAATACAGGAAAGCGCAGCAAAAGAACAGGAACTTTTTGACAACGGTAAAGAGGTACTGTTAGGAACCAACAAATACCCTAACAAAGACGACAGGATGAGTCATGACTTAGAACTTTATCCTTTTGTTAAAAGCAACCCGAGAAAAACACTTATTACCCCTATTATAGAAAAGCGCCTTGCCGAAAAAGCAGAACAGCAAAGGCTGGAAGATGAAAAAAGTAACACAGGTGCAGAATAACAGGTAACATGAGAAAGAATTTACAACACATACAGCTTGATACAAACAGCACCCCTAAACCGATAGAGCAAAAAAGTAATTTTGTTACCGCCGAAGGTGTTAATGTAAAAGAAACATACAGTAAAGAAGATATTGAGAACCTGGAGCATTTAGGCTTTGGTGCAGGTTTTGCGCCTAACCTTCGCGGACCATACAGTACAATGTACGTGCGCCGCCCGTGGACCATTCGTCAGTATGCAGGTTTCTCTACTGCCCAAGAAAGTAATGCCTTTTATCGCCGTAACCTTGCCGCAGGGCAAAAAGGATTATCGGTAGCGTTTGACCTTGCCACACACAGAGGGTACGACAGTGACCACGAGCGTGTAGTAGGCGACGTAGGTAAAGCAGGGGTTGCCATTGACAGTGTAGAGGATATGAAAATACTTTTCGACCAGATTCCGCTGGGCGAAATGTCGGTTTCCATGACTATGAACGGAGCTGTACTTCCTATCATGGCGTTTTACATTGTAGCAGCCGAAGAGCAGGGCGTTAAGCCTGAACTACTTTCGGGAACCATACAAAATGACATCCTTAAGGAGTTTATGGTTAGAAATACATACATCTACCCCCCTGCTCCTTCCATGAAAATTATTGCCGATATATTTGAATATACCAGCCAGAAGATGCCAAAATTCAACTCTATCAGTATCTCCGGTTACCACATGCAGGAAGCCGGTGCCACTGCCGATATTGAGTTGGCCTACACCCTTGCAGACGGACTGGAATACATCCGTACAGGGATAGCAGCAGGTATGGAAATTGATAAGTTTGCTCCGCGCCTTTCGTTCTTCTGGGCTATAGGCATGAACCATTTTATGGAAATTGCCAAAATGCGTGCAGGCCGTATGTTATGGGCTAAATTACTAAAACAGTTTAACCCACAAAGTGAAAAATCACTGGCATTACGTACGCACTGCCAAACTAGCGGATGGAGTTTAACCGAACAGGATCCATTTAACAATGTGGCACGTACAGCTATCGAAGCTGCCGCAGCAGCATTTGGAGGAACACAATCCCTTCACACCAATGCACTGGATGAGGCCATAGCACTACCTACCGATTTTTCGGCACGTATTGCACGTAACACACAGATATTCCTTCAGGAAGAAACCAAAATAACCAAAACGGTAGACCCGTGGGCCGGAAGCTACTATGTAGAAAGCCTGACAGCAGAAATCGCCGAAAAAGCCTGGGCTTTAATCGAAGAGGTTGAAGAACTTGGTGGTATGACCAAAGCTATTGAGGCAGGTATACCTAAACTTCGTATTGAGGAGGCTGCTGCCAGAAAACAGGCTCGTATTGATAGCGGACAGGATATTATAGTTGGTGTAAACAAATACAGGCTGGAGAAAGAAGATCCGCTTCACATTCTTGAGGTAGATAACCAAACTGTACGCCGTCAGCAAATTGAACGTCTTGACAGCATTAAGGCCAGCCGTGACAATCAAAAAGTTACCGAATGCCTTGAGAAACTTACTGCATCGGCAAAATCAGGCGGGGGTAACCTGCTTGAACTTGCTGTAGATGCAGCACGTCACAGGGCTACCCTGGGTGAAATAAGTGATGCACTGGAAACAGTTTTCGGACGATATAAAGCACAAATCAAATCATTTAGCGGAGTGTACAGCAAAGAGATTAAAAACGACGAGAGCTTTGAAAAAGCAAAACAGCTTGCAGATGAATTTGCTAAGCTGGAAGGCCGACGCCCAAGGATAATGATTGCAAAAATGGGTCAGGATGGGCACGACCGTGGTGCTAAAGTAGTAGCAACAGGTTATGCCGATGTTGGTTTTGATGTAGACATTGGACCATTATTCCAAACTCCTGCCGAAGCAGCAAAACAGGCTGTAGAGAACGACGTTCATATTTTAGGAGTTTCATCGCTTGCCGCAGGTCACAAAACGTTAGTTCCACAGGTGATTGCCGAACTTAAAAAATACGGACGTGAAGATATTATGGTAATTGTAGGCGGGGTTATCCCGGCTCAGGATTACGAGTACCTGTTTGATGCGGGGGCAGTTGCCGTGTTTGGACCGGGAACAAAAATCAGCGAGGCAGCTATCAAAATACTGGAAGTACTCATTAAAGGATTTGAATAGTCTCAATAAAAATAAAACTCCGTTGCCTAAATCAACGGAGTTTTTTTTATGTATTTGTAGTAACTTTACCTGTCAAACAACTGCTAAAACCACTAGTATGAAAAAGCATTTACTCTTATTAATGCTCCTCCCGTTAGGTTTTGCCGCCATGGCACAAACCGAAAACCCTAATTATGATAAGGAACTTGCCGAATCACTGGGTGCCGATGATTATGGCATGAAGCAATATGTTTTTGTTATCCTGAAAACAGGCTCTAACAAGGTGGAAGACCAAGCTAAGCTTAACGAGCTGTTTAGGGGTCACATGGTAAATATAGAGCGCCTTGCCAGTGCGGGCAAACTGGTAGTAGCAGGTCCTTTTATGAAAAACGACAAAGGCTACAGGGGTATTTTCATCTTTAATGTAAAAACTATAGAAGAAGCTGAAGCCTTACTGGAATCTGACCCTGCTGTAAAAGAAAAACTGTTTGAAGCCGAAATGACCCAATGGTATGGATCAGCAGCATTAGGTGAATACCTTAAAACACACGAGAAAATAGAAAAAAAGAAACCCTGATAACTTGATTTATGGATATTAAAAAAGTATTTGACAACAACAAAGAGTGGATCGCCAAACAACTTAAAAACAGTCCGTCTTACTTTGACAGTTTAGCCAAAGGACAGTCGCCTGAAATCCTGTACATAGGATGTGCTGACAGCCGTGTAACTGCCGAAGAGATTATGGGACTTGAACCAGGTGATGTTTTTGTACACCGTAACATTGCTAATATGGTACCTAACAGTGACCTTAATGTGATGTCTGTTATCAACTATGCTGTTGATTTCCTTAAGGTAAATCACGTGGTGGTATGTGGGCATTACAACTGTGGTGGTGTTAAAGCTGCAATGGAGTCGGCCGACTTAGGGATACTAAATCCGTGGTTAAGAAATGTTCGTGATGTATACCGTTTACATAAGGCAGAACTTAACGCCATTGAAGACGAAGACAAACGTTATGACAGACTTGTTGAGCTTAACGTACAGGAGCAGTGTATCAACGTGATTAAAACTGCCGAGGTACAAAGAGCAATCAATAATCGTAACCTTACAGTACACGGTTGGATTTTTGACCTTAGAACAGGTAACCTTGTAGATTTGAAAATCGACTTCCAGTCTATCACAAAAGGTATTGCAGACATCTATAGAATTACCTAAAGATTAACATAGCTACGCCCGAAGTTTAGTATATTTACCTACTAATACTTGTTTGATGGAACAAAAGTACTTCGGACTCAAAGGACTTACTACCCAGGAAGTAGAACAGTCCAGAGAAAAACACGGCAGCAATGCTATAGACTTCAAAAAAGAAAACAGGATAATCATGGCGCTCAAAGATCTTGTCAAAGAGCCCATGATTATTTTATTACTGGTAGCCGCTGCCATATACTTTATTAGCGGTGATATAGGCGATGGTATATTTATGGCTGCCTCCATACTGCTTGTAGCCACCATTTCGCTCTATCAGGAATCACGAAGCCGCAACGCGCTCGAAAAACTTAAAAGCTATACCCGCCCCCATTGCAAAGTGATACGTAATGGCGAAGAACAAACCATAAATAACGAAGAACTTGTTATTGATGACCTTATGATTGTAGAAGAAGGTTCATCGGTAGCTGCAGACGGCGTTATTGTACGGGCCAATGACTTCTCGGTAAACGAATCGGTCATAACGGGAGAATCATTCCCTGTCTCAAAAGACCAAAACAAAGAGGATAAAGAAGTATATAGCGGTACAATTGTAGTATCGGGACTTGCCGTAGCACGCGTTATAGCCATAGGCTTAGGCACCCGACTGGGACAGATAGGCAAAAGCCTGGAGGACATCAGCAATGAGAAAACCCCACTGGAAAGACAGATAGCCAATTTTGTAAAGAAAATGGTAATACTTGGCGCTGTTGTTTTTATTGCGGTTTGGGTATTTAATTATATCAACTCGGGCAACATTATAGACAGTCTTTTAAAATCGCTTACACTTGCAATGAGTATACTGCCGGAAGAAATACCGGTAGCCTTCACAACCTTTATGGCACTTGGTGCATGGCGCCTAATGAAGGCCGGGATAATCGTTAAACAGATGAAAACGGTTGAAACCCTGGGGAGTGCCACCGTAATATGTACCGATAAAACAGGGACGATAACCGAGAATAAAATGACGCTGGCACGTGTTGCCGCCTTTCCTAACCTTGCAATAAACAACCCAGTAGAGGACAATCTGAACCCAGATGATAAAGAACTAATCTCATATGCCATGTGGGCCAGCGAACCTATTCCGTTTGACCCTATGGAAACGGCGCTGCATGAAGCATACGTTAAACTTGGGGAAGATAAAAGGCCTGACTTTAAAATGGTGCACGAGTATCCGCTTGGCGGTAAACCTCCTATGATGACCCATATTTTTGAAGACAGTAACGGTAACCGCATTATTGCTGCCAAAGGTGCACCCGAGGCTATGATGGAAGTATCGGGACTTACAAACGTTGAAAAAGAGAAAGTAAACAATACCATAGCTCAACTGGCAGAAAACGGTTTTAGGGTACTGGGAGTGGGACATACAGTTTTTGACGGAAACAATTTCCCGGAACACCAGCAGGATTTCAAATTCAGCTTTAATGGTATTGTAGCCTTTTATGATCCGCCAAAAGAGAATATATCCTCTGTATTCCAATCGTTTTATGATGCA
The DNA here is from genome assembly GCF_036347315.1 of Flavobacterium sp. C4GT6. Taxonomy (NCBI): domain Bacteria; kingdom Pseudomonadati; phylum Bacteroidota; class Flavobacteriia; order Flavobacteriales; family Flavobacteriaceae; genus Flavobacterium; species Flavobacterium sp. C4GT6. Next base: position 10,466 of record NZ_JAZGZU010000005.1, on the reverse strand, counting down.
GGAATTGAGGTTAAAATAGTAACAGGAGATAATGCACTTACTACGGCTTCTATAGCCAGGCAGGTTGGCTTTAAAGATTATGACAAAACCCTTAGCGGTGACGAACTTATGAGACTTACTGACGAGGAACTGAAAGATAAGGTAATGCATACCGCTATTTTTACCCGAATGTTCCCTGAAGCCAAACTCAAAATAATTAATGCACTTAAAGCCTGCAATCAGGTAGTAGCCATGACAGGTGATGGGGTGAATGATGGTCCTGCACTCAAAACGGCACACATAGGTATAGCCATGGGGAAAAAAGGAACTGAGATTGCCAAAGAGGCTGCCTCCCTAATCCTACCCGATGATAATCTTGCCAGAATGGTAGATGCCATTGCTATGGGAAGAAAAATATATACCAACCTGAAAAAGGCGATACAGTATATTATTTCCATACATATCCCTATCATACTAACAGTGTTTATACCGCTGGCGGCAGGCTGGATATATCCAAACATTTTTACTCCTGTACATGTTATATTCCTTGAGCTTATAATGGGGCCTACCTGTTCTATTATTTATGAGAATGAGCCTATGGAAAAGAATACTATGAGCCATAAACCAAGACCATTTACAGCCACCTTCTTTAATTTAGGGGAACTTTTAACCAGTATTATACAGGGACTGGCTATTACCGCAGGAACTATTGGTATTTACCTGTATGCCGTTTCACTTAACCTAACCGAGTCACACGTACGTACTATGGTATTTGTTACCCTTATATCGGCTAATATATTCCTTACACTGGTAAACCGTTCGTTTTATTATTCGGTTATTACTTCTTTTGGATATAGGAATAGGCTAATCCCACTAATAATAGGAATTACGGTATTGCTTACCTTTTTATTATTGTATATAGATCCGTTTGTAATGTTCTTTGAATTTAGTACTCCTTCCCTATGGTTACTGGGAGTAAGCATACTTGCAGGATTTGTATCGGTAATATGGTTTGAAGTTGTAAAATGGGTAAAACGGCTGAGAAATAAATAAGGAAAACAGTATAAAAATAAAAAAGCCCTGTTATAAACAGGGCTTTAAAGGAGGCGTGTTAGTATAGAAGTTTATCCCCACTATTAAAACTATAAAATACCTTTTGCACTCCTTGTGCGACAACTGTTCCTTAATAATTTTGCTACATCAAAGTTTATCCCCACTATTGAAAACTGTTAATGCAACTTGCCAAAACCATTTAAAAGGTTCAATTGTCACGGTTTTCGGCTGCTTTTGGCTTCCCCACTAAATTAAAGCTTCCAAGCATAACCGAATATTTTTACTGAAGCAACCGGCAGCATACAAGTTTATCCCCACAAACAAATTTTATGCCGCCTCACTACAGTTTTACATTCCTGATATTATAAATTCACACCTTCTGTTAAGCCTGTGCTGTTCCTCACTACAAATCACACCATCAGGACACTTGCTTAACAACTGTGTTTCTCCATACCCCCTACCGCTTACACGTGAAGAATCTATACCATGATTAACGATATAGGCTATAATAGAGTTAGCTCTTTTGTCTGATAGTACCTGATTGTATTTTCTGGAAGCTCTTGAATCTGTATGCGTTCTTACATCCAGATGTGCATCTGGGTTTTGTTGTAAGTAAGCGACCAGTTTATTAAGGTCTTTCTCAGCTTCAGGTTTAACATTGTACTTACCTAAATCAAAATAGATATACTCTATATTAAATACTTTAGCAAGGTCAGTACTCTTATTAGGGTCAATAACAACCTTTTTCTTCTCTATTACAGGCTGTATAGTAAATATCTGTTTACACATTACCTCAAAAGAATAGTTACCGTTTTCATCTGAAACACCTTCCGTCACTACTTCTCCATCTTCATTAAGTACCTGTATCTTGGTATTAGCAAGCACTTCTCCTGTAAACTCTTTAGTAAGTAAACCTTCAAGTTTCTCCCTACAGTCAGGATCTATAATCTCTACTTCCTTATAGCTGTAAACGTCATCATTACCACCTCTGTTTGTTGTAAAGAAACCTCCCGAAGATTCTGCATCAAATATCAGTGCAAAATCATCCCTTTCACTATTAATAGGTCTCCCCATATTAAAAGCTCTTACATAATTCCCGTCGGGCTCTCTTTTGCTCATAAAGATGTCAAGTCCGCCAAGTCCTGGATGCCCTTCAGATGCAAAATACAGATCATCAAACTCTGACACAAAAGGGAATGTTTCACGTCCTTCGGTGTTAATACCCGGACCAAGGTTTTCGGCCATACCAAACGTTCCGTTACCATTTACACTTACCCTGTATATATCAGACATACCAAAGGTTCCCGGCATGTTTGAAGCAAAGTAAAGCGTCCCTTCATCTGCACTTAAGGCAGGATGCGCACAACTGTAATCATTACTATTAAAAGGCAGTTCGGTTACATCGGTCCATTCGGTGCCGTTAAAAGTAGCCTTGTAAATTTTTAATAATATACCGTTATGGTCATCCTTTTGAACCTTACCCTCATTATAGTTGTTACGCGTAAAATATACTGTATTACCATCTTTGGTAAAAACAGGAGTTGACTCGTGATACTGTGTATCAAGATTAAGAGAAAACTTTTCTACTACATCTTTAAGGCTGTCGTCTTCTTTAATAGATGTTATGTACAAGCCGGTAAACGATTCGTTAGTCCACCTGTCTACTTTTTTACGTTTCTTTTTACCGTCCAGAGTATCTCTTGATGATGCAAAAACAATTTTATCTTTCCCGAAAAAAGCAGTACCATAGTCCGAAAACTTAGTATTAATTTTCATTTTCTCAATAGTATACTTATCAGAGTTCTTATCAATCTCTTTTCGGTAATCTTTATTTTCCAAAAACATTTGTGTCCTGATGTCGTCATTGCTCATATTGGCAAATTCCTGCATCTTTTCATCTGCCTGATCTATCTTACCTACAAACTTTAGGGTTTGCGCATAGCGGTAATAATACTCGGGATCTACTTTTTTACCAAGGCTAAAAAGCTTGTTATACCATTGGTAGGCATAATCCAGCTCCCCTCTAAAGTAATAACAGTCTCCGGTTTTCTCAAAAAGCTCTATGGACCTGAAGCCGGTATTAGCTACTTCAAGATAAATTTCAAGTGCATCGCTGTAAGCATAATTCTCAAACTCTATATTTGCCTGTTTCATTTCCCTTCTGGGAATTTGAGCAAAAGCGAGGTTACAGCTAAACAGCAGTAAGATTAAAAGTCTTGTATATTTTATTTTTATAATCTCCATAAATTCTAAAAGAATCGTGGGTTAGCTACTCTTTCATGTTTCTTAACAAGCTCAAAACGCAGGTATATCTCGTGTGAACCCGAATTGTAATCGGCCAGTTTTGTGGTTTCCATATCATAGGTATACCCCAGGAAAAAATCTTTAGTTACCTGGAAACCTATCAAGGCGCTCAGTGCGGCATCCCAACGGTATCCCATACCCACCGTAAACTGCTCGTTATATAAAAAGTTTGCCGAGACATCTACCTGTAAAGGCGAACCTTTTGTAGCCTTAACCATAGTTGCAGGCTTAAACTTTAGGTTGTAAGACAGGTCAAAAACATGTCCTCCTATAAAATAATAGTGCATCCTATCGGTAGCTACCGATGTTGAATTGTGCTCATAGTGTTTTGTTTCCAGAAACTTTGGAACCGAAATTCCCACATAAGTATCATCTGAATAAAGGAAAACCCCTGCACCAATATTTGGTGAGAACTTGTTATCAATATTGTTTTGAAACCTTGGGTCTGCCGGATCAAAAATATTAAGCTTAGTAAAATCGATATTCAATAAGTCGGCAGTAGCCTTTAATCCAAAAGCTAACTGGTAATTGTATGATACATCAATAGTATATGAAAAATCTACTGATATGGCATTATCATCCATAGGACCTATTTTATCGTTAGTAAACGAAAGTCCCATACCTATTTTCTCGCCTACTGGTGAGTTAATAGACGCCGTAGCAGTTGTTGGCGCACCATCAAGTCCTACCCACTGGGCACGGTAAATACCAAATATGCTGGTTTGCCCTCTGGACCCCGCATAGGCCGGGTTTACATTAATGGTATTATACATGTATTGTGTATACTGCGGATCCTGTTGTGCATTTGCAAAACCACTTGACAGTAGCATCAACATACATACAATTTGCTGTTTAAAATTTATTAGCTTCATTTTATTATCCCTCTTCATTACTCTATTCTGTACTTATGTATAAATAACCTGTTTTCTTAACTGTTCTCCCTTGATTAGGATACTGTATTACATAAAAGTAAGTACCTGCAGGCAGTTTATCTTTTTGGGTAACGGTAGCTCTACCAGACGATACTCCGTCAAAAACATTTCCGTGGCTGTCATACTCGGCTGTTTCAAATACCATTACACCCCATCGGTTAAAAATTTGTACTGTGTTACCCGGGTGAGCAGTAATTCCCTCTATATAGAAGTAATCATTTTGTCCGTCACCATCAGGTGTTACACCGTTGTAAATAATAATATCTTCTGTAGGAAGGTATCCTCTTCTTAGCCTTCCCAGTGTAAACACACCATAGCCTGACACATGTACCGGAGTGGTAACTGTCCTGTCAAACATATCCTGAATACCTCCTTCGTCAACCCACATTTGGGAATCTTCATCCCATCTCACTACTCTTATAGCCTCTGTAGGCTCTACTAAAAGTTCAGATGGTGTTGTGGTGAACTCATCCCAGCTAAGGGTTACTAAAACATCGGCTTCGCCTTCAGTTCTTTCAATAGTCCAGTATTCTCTTCCGTCAATAAGTTCTATTTCCTGTGCTCTGTTCTCATGCGGATAAAGCGCATTAGAATCTTCCATATAATATTTAGCCGTAAAGCTGTCTGAAATTTCTTCAGGAGCAGAAATAGCAGCATACCTGTAGTATTGCCCATCCCCAATAGGATAAGTGAAGTTGTTGTATCCCGTTTTAATCACGTGGCCATCAACAAAACTATCATCACTGGTATTGGTGTGTGTTGCTTCATTCTCAAATATGATTATTCCCCCAAATACATCATTCTGAACAATTCCGTTATAAAAATCGGCATTACCGCTTATCGAAATATCCCCATACAAACGAAAAGCAGGCTGCTGGTTAGAATTGTAAAACAACACATTGTTAAAATCGGCTGGTATGCTGCCGGTTATATTCTGCTGAGTGTATCCTTCAAACCTTGTATATCCGGCATAAGACGGATTAAAGGTTGTAATACCATTATTATTAAAGTTGCCCTTAAGCAATACTTCTCCATTATTTTCATACTCTCCCAAGTCTGTATTATCAAAATCAGACTCTACGGAAACGAGCGTACCCGGACTAACATAAAGGATACCTTTATTTACGGTTTGCCCGGTTTGAGCTAAAACAACTCCTGAAAATAACAGGAACATGTATGTTAAGTTTATTTTTTTCATTTTATTAATTTAAACAGTTATTAGGGGGCTATCTGTTCTAATTACTTTTTACCCTTTGATAAATCATTGGATTGGTTATAACCTTACAGTTTCTTGTGGTTATAGCCACTACATTACTTGTCGACGACTCACAGGCTAAGCCCGATGTTGCTATCGTTATCCTTCGGTAATATTTTGATGCCGTTAAAACTCCCGGCTGGTATGTTGAAGCTGTTGCACCTGCAATGGTTGTCCATCCGGTAGATCCGTCGTCAGATGATTCCCATCTGTAAGTAACACTACCGGTACCTGTACCATCTACAGATGATGTGATTAATGCAGGAGCAGTATCTGTACATATACTTTGGTTACCGTCAATAGTACCTGCTGTTACTACAGCATTTACCGTAATCTTTACGCTTGATGTAGCAGATGATTCACAAGCCGTACCCGAAGTAGCTATAGTTATCCTCCTGTAATATCTGGTTGCAGTTAACGCGCCTGGCTGATAAGTAGCATTGCTCGCTCCCGAAATCGTAGTCCAACCTGAAGTTCCGTTTGCAGATGACTCCCAACGGTAGGTTACAGTACCTGTACCCGTACCATTTGTTACAGATGTAAGCTGTGCAGGAGTATCACCATTACATATGGTTTGGTCACTACCTATACTCCCTGCTGTTACCTGACTGTTTACTGTTATTACTACTGTATTAGAAGGAGATGATTCGCAGGTTACACCTCCTGATGTTGATCTTGTAATCCTCCTGAAATAAGTAGTAGCGGTTAATACTCCCGGCTGGTAGTTATTTGATGTACCACCCGTTGCTGTCCAACCTGTACTTCCGTTTGCAGATGATTCCCAACGATAAGTTATTGTTCCCGGGTCGGCTGATACACTTCCTGTAAGCAATGAAGGTGTAGCACCATAACATATTGTTTGGTTGCTGCCTATACTTCCTGAGCTAATAGCGTTTCTAACCGTTATCTGAATAACATTAGTTTGTCCCGATTCACAGTTTTTACCATTTGATGCTGCAAGGGTCGTTCTTCTGTAATATCTCGTAGCTGTTAAGGCTCCCGGCTGATAGGTTGCTCCTGTAGCACCCGATATAACTGTCCATCCACTGGTTCCGTTTGTAGAATATTCCCATCTGTAAGTTACTGTTCCAGTACCGGTACCCGATGTTACATTGCTTATTGCAGATGGTGTAGCCCCATTACAAATAGTTTGTGCATTACCTATTTCACCTGCTGTTGGAGCAGCTATAACAATTACATTAATACTTGCTAGCGGACCTTCACACTGACCGTTAAACTGGCTTACATAGAAAGTATACGTACCTGATGAACTGGTATTAGGTGTAAAAGGTGTGCTGGATGCAAAACCACCAGGTACCGTATACCATTTTAATGTGTATGAACTATTTGTTTTTGTAGCTGTTAATTGTGATGCCGTTTCTCCCTGACAGTAATAAATAGGAGAACTAACTGTAGGAGCTACAGGATTTAATGTTATATCTACCGTATCAGTATTATTCGTTTGATTCCCACTAGTCTCAATTACTGCATTAGAACTCGAAATTACATAACCATAAGATGTTTCTGTTACCTGCTGATCATAAACTACAGAAGCAGAATTTGTATAAGCTGTATTAACGCCACTAATAGTATATGTAATAGGATATTCATATACTTCACCCGTAGTTAGACTTCCCTGCGCTTCGCCATTATCACCAATACTGTAGGTATAAGTAGTATATCCCTGCGAAGGAGTATTATTACTTTGATAACGATGCCAACCGTTATACTGTGCTGGTGTTTGAGTAAAAGTATATCCCGGAGGAACAACTTCTGTAACCCTAATCCTTTTTGCTGTATAAGTTCTGCTCCACCATGGCCCACTTGAGGTATAAGAATAATTTATTGTATTTTGTCCTACGTTAGCTACCTGTAATGTGAATGTATTACCACTTACAGGATCCAAACAAGGGCTATTTACAGTTTTGTTAATCACAACATCCAAGCCTTCGGCATATACAGGAGTACTAATTTGTTTACTATTATTACTTACATCTTCATCATATAATAAAGGAGTAATCTCAACAAAGTTATTTAGAACATTGCCTTGTGGAACCGAATATAATCGTCCTGTAACATATATTTTACCAATATTACCTGGTGCTAAATCAAACGTTCCGGTTATCTCATTTGAATTTAATGTATTTATATCAGGTAGTGTTATTGAGGTAAAACCATCAGTAGTGATAGAAGTAATATCAAAATCATCTGTCGATATTAAATTACCGTCACCATCAGTCAGTCTATCTAAAAAATCTACATTAAGCGCAGCAAAATCAGTATCATTATATACTTCAATCGTATAGGTTACCTGATTAGCACCACCTGTATTAACGGTTCTTAAAAAATCTTTATTGGCTCTTTTATCTACTCTAAGGTTCCCTGGAGTTGTTACCAATAGGTTCCTTATTTCATGATAGTTAACACCACCACCCGTAGAAGCTCCAAAACCAAGCTTTAATAATGGTGGCGGTGCATCGGTTGTAGTATAATTAATTAAGTCCTCAAAAGCAGCTGTAGGAGATTTTTTCCATCTTACTATTATCTGATAATAAACCCCATTAGAATTCAAAGGCAATATTTCAATTTGAACCCTTCTGTAAAAAGTACCATCATCAGGTCTATTATCAACTCTTGTGTTATAATCAATCTCATTTCTGTTCCTTATAGCATCATTACCACCGCTACGGTTACCTAATTCAACGTGATCGAGATAGATGTTAGTAGTAGCACCATTATTAGTGGTAGGCCCCCTTAATACTACTGCATTAGGTCGCTCACCAGGACCACCAACTCTTCCTTCTGTAGGATTAGAAAAGTTACCATAGGCATCAAAACCAACACCTACATAACCTCCTGCAAGTCCGTTACCTCCGTTAGGTGCATAACCTAACGATCCTCCTAAACCACCTATCTGGAACGGTACCGACGCATCAAAAAGATAAACCCCTAAACCATCTGCTCCCCTGTAATTATCATTTACATCTCGCCACATTTTATACTCAAAATCCACCAAAACACCTTCTGTTGAAGGAAATGAATTATTGATATAAGCATAGCCTCTTTGATTGGCATCTGAAGTTGTTAACCTTAACCATCCCTGATTAACCGGGTCATCTATACCTGATGTAAGATAAGCTGTACCAGCCGACCCTCCGGGACCACCAATTATGACATTAGGATTACCACTTCCTCTAAAGTCTTCTGATATGGCAAACTGGGCATACGCCTTATTTACCGAAAAGAAAACAACAGTCAGGAGAAGAAATGCTATCCTAAAAGAGTTATGGTTAAATATTTTTTTATCTTGATTTCGCATGATTTCTTATTGCTAAACCATGCATGCGGATTAAATACACCCGCATGCAGGTTAGTTTATTTTACTACAAAAACAATATTCATGTAAGATGCCTCTGTACCCGACCCTATAATATCGTAGGTAAGTACACCGTTAGCACCAATACTCACATTGGCAAATACCGTAGTATCATAATATGTGATATAGTAGTACATATCTGTAGCCTGAGGTAAAATTGGCACTGCTGCCGGTGCTCCTGCACTCGCTACAAACGTTCCACTTGGAGTTCCTGTATTTAATGAACCTCCTGTAGTAGTATTTGGTACAAATTGCTGGTTTGCAAACTGCCCCTTATATTCCAGGTATAGGTTTCTTTTTAGGTTAGTTCCGTTAACCGATGTATCAAATATTACCGCCGGCATATAGAAGAACTTAGGAGTCATACTTGTAGGAGTCGCTGTCCATTGTACATTACCATCAGTATCTGTTGTAAGGCTCATATTATCTCCTCCTGATTGAATATCAGCGGTTGAAACCGTACCATCCTGAATCTTAGCAGATGTTACTGCATTATCGGCAATAGCAAGCGTCACATTGTTAAGTACCGCATTAGTACCACCTGTAACATCAAGATCAGTAGAGGTTATACTACCGTCACCTGTAATTGTAGAAGGATCTACTTCAAGAGCTCCCGATGCATTTTGTATTAATCCGTTACCTGCAACGTTTCCATTAATCTTATCTGCTGTTACCGAATCATTTGCTAAATCCTGAGACTGTATCGTACCATCAACTATTTTAGAAGATGTTACCGAGTTGTCTGCAAGCTTAGCCGTAGTAACCGTATTGTTCGCTAAATCATTAGTTTGAACAGCACCATCAATAATCATGTTAGAGTTAATCACATTGTTATTAATAGCTAAAGTCACATTATTTAATGTTGCGTAGTTACCACCCTGTACATCCAGATGAGAAGAAGTTATACTTCCGTCACCTGTAAGAGCCGACACATTCACTTCTAAAGCTCCCGATGCATTTTGTATTAATCCGTTACCTGCAACGTTTCCATTAATCTTATCTGCTGTTACCGAATCATTTGCTAAATCCTGAGACTGTATCGTACCATCAACTATTTTAGAAGATGTTACCGAGTTGTCTGCAAGCTTAGCCGTAGTAACCACATTGTTGGCTAAATCATTAGTTTGAACAGCACCGTCAATAATCATGTTAGAGTTAATCACATTGTTATTAATACTAAGCGTTACATCTTTAAATGTTGAATTAGTTCCGTTACCTACTACTAAATGAGAAGATGTTATACCACCCGGTCCATTATAACCAGAGAAGTTTGTTGAAACTACATAAGGGTTAGCTACTGTACCTGCACCGGTTACTGCAATCCCCGAACCTGCGGTTGTAACACCTCCTACACCATCTTCTCCATCATTACCCGCTATACCCTGTGGACCTGTTAGATCCGTTGTAGTAAAAGAGGTGCCGTTATCAAAATTAAATGTATAAGTACCGTCATTGTTATTCGTTACTGAAGTAATACCGTTTCCGTCTTCTCCGTCAACACCATCTGCTCCTGCTGGACCCGTTAGATCGGCTGTAGTGAAAGAGGTACCGTTATCAAAATTAAATG